>CAYPYK010000171.1:0-7429 GCA_964414665.1 uncultured Intrasporangiaceae bacterium
GACGACCCCTGCCTCCCCTCAGCCGGCGGGTCAGCGCTCTCCTCACCACCGCTGTGGCGGCAGCCGTCGCGGCAACCGTCGCCAACGCCGGCCCGGCCGCCGCCCTCCCGGCCGCCCCCGGCACCGCCTCGGCGACCTCCCCCGGGTCCTCGAGCACCGCCGCCGCCGCCCGGGGAGACACCCGCACCGTGCGCTACCGGGGCGTCGCGGTCCAGGTCCCCCGAGGCTGGCCTGTCGTCGACCTCGACACCGACCCCACCGCCTGCGTCCGGCTGGACCAGGAGGCGGTCTACCTCGGCACCCCCTCGACCCAGCAGGACTGTCCCGCCCACGCGGTCGGGCGCGCCGGGACCATCTGGCTGGCCCCGGCCGGGACGCGGGACCGCTCGCTCGCCGCGACCGGCCGCGCGGACACCTTCGGCGGGCTCTCCGCGCGGGTGCTCGACCAGGGTGTGGGCCACGAGCGCGAGGTGGTCCTCACCGGAGCGGGCGTCGTCGTCCGGACCGCCTGGGGCGCCGACCCCGACCCGGCCCAGGAGGCCGTCGACTCGATCGCGCCCACGGTCGGTCCTCCCGCCGACCCGGCTACTGCCACCGGGACGGCCACCGTGTCGAGCGCCGCCGGCTCCACCGCTGCGTCGAGTGCCTCGGGGTCCGCGACGGTGGGCACCGCGGCATACCGCAGCGTCCCGGGCGCCCAGCCGGCCACCGCCGCCGCCACCGCGAGTGCGGGCAAACACCTCACCGGGATGGCCTTCGACGCCTGCTCGGCCCCCTCGACCTCCACGATGAGCGCCTGGCGCGGCTCACCGTACGCCGCGGTCGGCATCTACATCGGCGGCTCGATGCGCGCCTGCGGCGACGGCAACCTCAACGCCTCGTGGGTCGCCGCCGTGACGGGCTACGGCTGGGGGCTCATCCCGATCTACGTCGGACCGCAGGCGCCGTGCGTCTACCAGGGTGGGCTCGCGCGCATCTCGACGACGACGAGCACGGCGGCCTCCCAGGGCAGGTCCAACGCGGCCGACGCCGTGATCCGGGCGAAGTACTTCGGGCTCGGCACCGGCACGGTCATCTACTACGACCTGGAGGCGTACGCCACCGGCAACGCCTCGTGCACCAACGCCGTCCTCACCTTCGTGACCGCCTGGACCGCCGAGCTGCGCCGGCAGGGCTACCAGTCGGCGGTCTACGGCAACCCCGGCTCCCTGATGACCGACATGTCCAAGGCCGTCGCCGCGCACAACGCGGCGTTCACGCCCCCCGACCAGGTGTGGTACGCCCACTGGAACCAGCTGCAGGACACCAGGGACTCGGCGTCCTACCCAGCGTTCAAGGACAACTACTGGGGCGGCAAACGGCTGCACCAGTACGCCGGTGGCCACAACGAGACGTGGGGCGGGCGCACCATCAACATCGACTCGAACTGGGTCGACGCCCCGCTCCCGGGCAACCCCACCCAGACGAACTACGGCGCCAACACCCTCGGCCCGGGCTCGGCCGGCTTCGTGTTCGGCGGCGCCATGACCTACTGGCGTGCCTCGTCGTCGGGCGTCATGGGTCGCGCGTACTGGACCCACCCCAACTCGACGGCGGTGGAAAGCAACGGCGCCACGTGGCAGCCGGCGCTCTCCACCGCGCTGTACGGCGTCGACGCGTACGTGCCGTCGGCGTCCAACGCCGGGGTCGCGAGGTACACCATGACCGACTCGCGCGGGGTCGGCAGCACGAACATGGACCAGTCGACCGCCAGCGGCTACCGCCGCATCGGAACCGTCCTCAAGCAGCCGGGCTCCTCGGTCGTGGTCCACGTGAGCGACAACGCGGGGTCGGCGACCTCCAAGGTCCTGTGGGCGGATGCGATGCGGTTCACGGTCCTGGCGGCGCCCCCGGGGGCGCCCACGTCGGTGACCGCGGCCCCGAGCGACGGGCGGGCCGTCGTGACGTGGGCCGCCGCACCTGCCAACGGCTCAGCCATCACGGGCTACACCGTCACCGCCTCTCCCGGCGGCCCCACGATCAAGGTCGGGGGCGGCACGACGACGGCGACGCTGGCCGGGCTCACCAACGGCACGGCATACACCTTCTCCGTCACCGCAACGAACCTCATCGGCACCGGTCCCGTGTCAGCGGCGTCCGCCCCGGTGTCCCCGGTCGCGGCAGGTCGATTCGTCGCCATCACGCCGGTGCGCGTCCTCGACACGCGGGTCGGGGCCCCGGCCAACCCCACTATCAGGACCAGCGTGGGCGCCAACCGGACGGTGACCTTCTCGGTCGCCGGCTCCGGTGCTCCCGTGCCGTCCGGCGCCACCGGGGTCGTCATCAACCTCACGGCGACGGCCGGAACCCGCTCGGGTCACGTCGATCCGGCGTCGGGAAGCTCCTCGCTGCTCAACTACGTGGCCGGCCAGAATGTCGCCAACCTCGCCACCTTGCGGCTGAGCCCGTCCGGGACGGTCTCGCTGCGCAACGTCTCGGGCGGTACGGTTCACCTCGTCGCCGACGTCGAGGGCTACGTCAGGCCGGGGACCACCGGTGGCTACTGGGTCGCGACGCCGCGGACCCGGCTCGTCGACACCCGGCACGGCACCCCCTTCAGCACCCGCGCCACGGCCCTGCGCGCCCACGAGACGGTCACCGTCCAGGTCGCCGACCTCGTCGGGTCACCGGTGACCGCGGCCGCCGTCGGCGCCGCGCTGCGGCTGACGGCGACCGACTCGACGGGCGCGGGCTACCTCACGGTGAGTGACGGCAGGGCGACCAGCTCCTCGACGGTCAACTTCGCCCGTGGGCAGGTCGTGGGCAACATCGCCCTCGTGCCACTCAGCGCGACCGGCTCGGTCACCATCACCAACCACTCCGGCGGCACCGTCCAGCTCGTCGTCGACCTGCAGGGCGAGCTCTCCACCGCAGGCACCCTGTGGACCCCGCTCACCCCAGCGCGGCTCGTCGACACCCGGCGGGGCACGAGCGCCAACCCGGGCGCGGCGATCCTCGCGGCCGGGGCGTCGCGCACGGTCCGGGTCGCCGGGGTCGCCGGCTCACCGGTTCCGGCCGGTGCCAGCGCCGTGGCCGTCAACCTCACCGTGGTCCCCACCACCGCCTCGGGCTGGCTATCGGCCACGGACGCCGGGTCGACCCGGACCTCGTCGGTGAACTTCCCGGCCGGCATGGTCGTGGCCAACCTCGCCGTGGTACCGCTCGCCCCGGACGGCACGATGGTCGTCCACAACGGGTCCCCCCGCTCGGTGCACCTCGTCGTCGACGTCCAGGGGTATGCCGCAGCCGCGAGCTGAACCGGCGCGGCGGCACCGGGCAAGGCCGCATACGTCACATTCGTCCCAGCCCGCGAGCCCCGTGCGCCTCGTCCCGCGCACGGGCATAGAGTGACCCCGCCAGACATCCTTTAACGACCTGTCCAGTGAGGCAGGGAAGGAGGTGGCGCGCGTATGCCGCGTCCAGACACCGACGCTCCCGGTGGCGCCCCTGCGGGGGCCAGCCGCACCGTGATGAGCGAGTCCGACATCTCACGGGCCCTGAGCCGTATCGCCCACGAGATCCTCGAGCACAACAAGGGCCCGCAGGACCTCGTCCTGTTGGGGATCCCCAGCCGGGGGGTGGCCCTCGCCAACCGTCTCGCGGCCGTCATCGCCGCCGTCGAGGGAGCGGCCGTACCCGTCGGTGCCCTCGACGTGACGATGCATCGCGACGACCTGCGACGACAGCCGACCAGGAGCCCGATGCGCACCGACATCCCGGCCACCGGCGTCGACGACCGGGTCGTCGTCCTCGTCGACGACGTCCTCTACTCCGGCCGCACGGTCCGGGCGGCGCTCGACGCGCTGTCCGACCTCGGCCGGCCCCGCGCGGTCCGGCTGGCGGTCCTCGTCGACCGCGGCCACCGCGAGCTGCCCATCCGTGCCGACCATGTCGGCAAGAACCTGCCGACGGCGCACAGCGAGAAGGTCCGGGTCCGCCTCGCGGACTGGGACAGCGAGCCCGAGGCCGTCACGATCTCGGGAGGTGAGGCGCTGTGAGGCGCCACCTGCTCTCCATCAGCGACCTCACCGCTGAGGACGTGCGGACCATCCTCGACACCGCCGCCGAGATGCACGACGTGCAGCGTCGCGAGGTCAAGAAGCTCCCCACCCTGCGCGGGCGCACGGTCATCAACCTCTTCTTCGAGGACTCGACCCGGACCCGCTCCTCGTTCGAGCTCGCCGGCAAGTGGCTCTCGGCCGACGTCATCAACATCACGGCCAAGGGCTCGTCGGCCTCCAAGGGCGAGTCGCTGCGCGACACCGTCAAGACCATCGCGGCCATGGGGGTCGACGCCCTTGTCATCCGGCACAGCGCGAGCGGAGCCGCCCAGCAGGTGACCGGCTGGGTCGACGCGCAGGTGATCAACGCCGGGGACGGGACGCATGAGCACCCCACCCAGGCGCTGCTCGACGCCTACTCGATGGAGCAGCGGCTCGGCTCCCTTCAGGGCCGGCACGTCGCCATCGTCGGAGACGTCACCCACTCGCGGGTGGCGCGTTCCAACCTGCTCTCGCTACGGCTCCTCGGAGCGCATGTCACGCTCGTGGCGCCGCCCACCCTGATGCCGGCCGGAGCCGCCTCCTGGGCGGCGGGCGACGGCTTCGACCTGGCCCACGACCTCGACGAGGTCGTCGCGGCAGGGCCCGACGCGGTGATGATGCTGCGGGTCCAGCGCGAGCGGATGAGCGGCGGCTTCTTCCCCACGGCGCGCGAGTACACCGTCGGCTACGGGATGACCCGCGACCGGCTGGGCGCCCTGCTGTCGGCCAACCCCCAGGCCGTCATCTGCCACCCGGGCCCGATGAACCGCGGCCTGGAGATCTCCGCCGACGCGGCCGACGCGGCCGCCAGCCTGGTGCTCGACCAGGTGTCGGCCGGCGTGGCCGTGCGGATGAGCGTGCTCTACCACCTGCTCGGGTCGGGGGAGTTCGTCGCGCCCCACGACGAGGCGGCCCGCGACGAGGCGGCCCGCGACGGGGCCGGGGTGGCGGCGTGAGCACCCTGCTGGTCCGCGGAGCCACCCGGTATGCCGCCGACGGGCCCGCCCACGGGGAGGGCGGCGATGTCCTGGTGCGGGACGGGGTGGTCCTCGAGGTCGGCGCCGTCACCGCTCCCGCGGACGCGGAGGTCATCGACGCCGACGGGCTGGTCCTGCTTCCGGGCCTGGTCGACCTCCACACCCACCTGCGCGAGCCGGGTCGCGAGGACGCCGAGACGGTCGCGAGCGGGTCGGCCGCCGCGGCCACCGGCGGCTTCACCGCCATCCTCGCCATGGCCAACACCGAGCCGGTCGCCGACACCGCTGAGGTCGTCGAGCACGTGCTCGACCTCGGGCAGAAGTGCGGGCTCGTCGACGTGCAGCCCATCGGAGCGGTGACCAAGGGCCTCGAGGGCGCCGAGCTGGCCGAGCTCGGGCTCATGCACCGCTCGCGGGCCCGGGTCCGGGTCTTCTCCGACGACGGTCACTGCGTCAGCGACTCCCGGCTGATGCGTCGCGCGCTGGAGTACGTCCGCGCCTTCGGCGGGGTCATCTCCCAGCACAGCCAGGACCCCGCCCTCGCCGGGCCGACCGCCTGCTGCCACGAGGGCGAGCTGTCCGGCCGGCTGGGCCTTCCCGGCTGGCCGCCGGTGGCCGAGGCAGCGGTCATCGCTCGCGACGTCATGCTGGCCGAGCACACCGGCAGCCGCCTCCACGTCGCGCATGTGACGACGGCCGAGGGGGTCGACGTCGTGCGGTGGGCCAAGGCCCGGGGCATCGCCGTCACCGCTGAGGTGACCCCCCACCACCTCGCCCTGACCCAGGAACGGCTCTCGTCCTACGACCCGGTCTTCAAGGTCAACCCGCCGCTGCGCCCGAGCGAGGACGCCGAGGCGCTGCGCGAGGCGCTCGTCGACGGGACCGTCGACGTGGTGGCCACCGACCACGCGCCGCATGCGCGGCACGACAAGGAGCACGCCTTCGTCGACGCGGCCAACGGCATGATCGGGCTCGAGACCTCGCTCGCCGTCGTCGCCGACCTCATGGTCCGCAGCGGCCGGATGGGGTGGGCGGACCTCGCCCGGGTCATGTCCGTGGCGCCGGCGCGGATCGCCGGTCTGGCCGGCCACGGCCGGCCGGTCGCCCCCGGCGAGCCGGCGAACCTCGTCCTCATCGACCCGACCGCCACCTGGACGGTCGACCGCGACGCCTCGCACTCGCTGGCTCGCAACAACCCCTGGCACGGCATGTCCTTCACCGGCGTGGTGCAGACAACGATCCTGCGCGGCACGGTGACTGCGCGGGAGGGAGAGATCCCCACATGCTGACGACCCGCGAGCCGGCGGTGCTGGTCCTCGAGGACGGCCGCACCTTCGCCGGGAGGGCATACGGGCACCGGGGCCAGACCGTCGGCGAGGCGGTGTTCTCGACGGGGATGACCGGCTACCAGGAGACGCTGACCGACCCGAGCTACCACCGCCAGGTCGTCGTCATGACCGCGCCGCACGTCGGGAACACCGGCTGGAACGACGAGGACGACGAGTCGGGGCAGATCTGGGTCGCGGGGTACGTCGTGCGCGACCCGGCGCTGCGCCCCTCCAGCTGGCGGTCACGACGCAGCCTCGAGGACGAGCTCGACCGCCAGGGGGTCGTCGGCATCTGCGACCTCGACACCCGTGCCCTGACCCGCCACCTGCGCGAGCGCGGCGCGATGCGGGTCGGGATCTTCTCCGGCGCACACGCCGCACTACCCCGCGAGCACCTGCTCACCGCGGTCATCGACGCCCCTGCGATGGCCGGGGCCGATCTCGCCTGCGAGGTGGCGACCAAGGAGCCGTATGTCGTTGCGGCGCAGGGAGAGCGACGGTTCACCGTCGCGGCGCTCGACCTGGGGATCAAGTCGATGACCCCGGCGATGATGGCGCGACGCGGGATCGAGGTCCACGTCCTGCCCGCCGACGCGACCTTCGAGCAGGTCCGCGCGGTCGCGCCCGACGGGGTGTTCTTCTCCAACGGGCCGGGCGACCCCGCGACGGCCGACGGGCAGAGCGAGGTGGCGCGCGACGTCCTGCGTGCCCGGATCCCGTTCTTCGGCATCTGCTTCGGCAACCAGATCCTCGGGCGGGCGCTGGGCTTCGGCACCTACAAGCTCAAGTACGGCCACCGGGGCATCAACCAGCCGGTCATGGACCGCACGACGGGCAGGGTCGAGGTGACGGCGCACAACCACGGGTTCGCCGTCGCCGCGCCGACCGACCGCGACACGGAGACCGACTTCGGGCGGGTCCGGGTCTCCCACGTCTGCCTCAACGACGACGTCGTCGAGGGCCTGGAGTGCCTCGACGTCCCGGCCTTCTCCGTCCAGTACCACCCGGAGGCGGCGGCCGGGCCGCACGACGCGGCATACCT
>CAYPYK010000172.1:0-7388 GCA_964414665.1 uncultured Intrasporangiaceae bacterium
ATCATCCCGGTCTGGGTCCGCTTGACCAGGTCGACCTGGTAGGCCTGGTCCTCGACCGAGAGGTTCCGGTGCAGGATACCGATGCCGCCGTGACGGGCGAGCGCGATGGCCATCCGCGCCTCGGTGACGGTGTCCATGGCGGCCGACACGAGCGGGAGCCGCAGGGAGATGTCGCGGGTGAGCCGGGCGGTCGTGTCGACCTCGCTCGGGATGACGTCGGTCTCGCCCGGCTGGAGGAGCACGTCGTCGTAGGTGAGCCCGAAGTCGGCGAACGGGCCGGCCGCGGAGGAGGCGGCGGCCGCCGTTGCGCGGCTCGCCCGCGGCTCGGCCGGGAGGGTCCCCGCCCCGTCGGTGGCCGGTGTGCCAGGCAGGTCCGGGGCCGGTCGATGGGCAGCTGTCTCGTCGACGCCGAGGCTCATTGGCACAGTCTAGGGGGAGCGAGGAGGAACCGATTCTTTGACCGTTTCCTTACCAACCCTATGCCCTACGACGACCTGCGCCCTCCTACGGTCAACGAAGGACGGAGTATCGCTGATGCAGGGGCATGCAGCGGAAGTTCAGAGGGGATACTTCTATGGCTGAGATCACACGACTTCCCGGCCCCCTCGCTGTGCTGTGGGACTGGCAGTTCGCCGGAGCCTGCCGCACGGTGAGCCCCGAGGTCTTCTTCCACCCTGAGGGCGAGCGCGGCTCCAAGCGCCGCACCCGCGACAGCCAGGCCAAGCGCGTCTGCCTCGGATGCCCCGTCCTCGCCCAGTGCCGGGACCACGCGCTGGCCGTGCGCGAGCCCTACGGCGTCTGGGGCGGGATGACCGAGGACGAGCGGGACGCCGTCTACACCGGGAAGGTCGGGATCGCCGACGCGTCCTGACCTGGGTCGCCCAACCGCTGTGCCGCGCCGCCACCTGGCCGCGCGGCATACCCGTGTCCTGGGTCAGGCCAGCGTGAGGAACCCGTCCTCGACGGCACGCAGCGTATAGCCGGCCCGAGACAGGATCGGCCTGCCGCAGGCCTCGTACTTGGCGCGGGCCCGGTCGAGGTAGGTGCGGACCGTCCCGGACTGGACGTTCATCTTGCGGGCAACCGACTCCAGGGTCATCCCCCCGCCATAGAGGGCGAGCGCCGTGATCTCGCTGCGCGCGAGGTCGGGGACCGCCAGCCGCGCCTGGGCGGGGGTGAGCCGCAGCGTCGGGTCAACCCACTCGCCACCGGCCGCGAGCCGCTGGACGGCGGCACGGACGTCCTCGGGACGGGCGCCGCGGTGGATGAGGCCGCGCGCCCCGGCGGACAGGGCGACCCGGGCGAGGTGCAGGTCGGTCTGCCCCGACCGGACGAGGACCGCCTGGCCCGACGCGACCAGCGCGCGCACGCAGTCCCGTGCGTGCATCTCGCCCGAGACGCAGTCGCAGCCGACGTCGAGGACCACGACCTGCCACGTGCCGGTGCGCCGGGACGCGCCCGGGGCGGGGATGTCCCCACAACTGGGGACAAGCAGGGGCGGCCTCGACCAGCCGGACCGGGTCGAGAAGACGGCCCGCCAGCCGAGCTGCCCGACCGGGGATGACTCGACGATGACGACGGCGGGGCTCGGTCCGGCACTCGTCGTGGCCTCCATGGCGTGGCTCCTGTCGACCTGATGACCCTGTTCTGGGCGCCGATTGCGGCGTCCCGGTGGGGGGGCGGGCGAGTGCGCCCGAGGCCAACTGCCGGGGCTCGGCTGTGAGGTGCCGGGCCCCGGCTCCCCCTCCGGCTCGGGCCGTGTCCCCACAATTGCGGACGGCGGGCGGGGTCGGAAGACGCCACCGCGGGTCCGTACGAGTCCGTACACGCATCCTCGAGGTCGCCGGCCGTGGAGGTTCCTCCGCTACCTTGCGGGCATGGCTCAAACCCCGCCATCGGGCTCTGGCGGCACGATCGACCCGGACGTCATCAGCACCCCCGAGGACTTCGTCGCGGCTCTCGGCGCCCTGCGCGCGCGTGCCGGGCTCACCGTCCGGGAGCTCGGCCGGGCCGCGGACATCCCCGGCAGCACCATCGGCGGCTATCTCTCCGGCCGGCACCTGCCGCCGCCGACCCGCCCGGAGGTGCTGGGTCGGCTGCTGAGCGCCCTCGGCGTCCCCGGCGAGGAGCACCCCGCCTGGGCGCGGATGGTGTGGCGGGTCCACGAGTGGCGGCTGCCGCGGGCCCTCGGCGACCGGCACCCGTTCCTCGGGCTGCGCCCGTTCACGGCGCAGGATGCCGACCTGTTCTTCGGACGCGCCGACGACGTCGCGCGGCTCGCCCGCCTCGTCGATGATCCCGACCGAGGGGTGGTGGCCGTCGTCGGCGCATCCGGGTCCGGCAAGACCTCCCTGGTGCGTGCCGGCCTGCTGGCCGCCCTGGGGGCCGAGTGGCGGGTCGCCGTTGTGACCCCGGGAGCGGAGCCCGACGCCGCGGTGCGCCAGGGTGTCTGCGACCTGTTGGAGGATGCCGGACCCGTCGCGGCCGGGCCCATCGGCCACGACCGGAGGCAGCGCCGCCTGCTCGTTGTCGACCAGCTCGAGGAGCTGTGGACGCTCGCGGCCGCCGGCGCGGAGTCCTCCGACGCGAGTGCGCGCCCTGACGGCCGCA
This sequence comes from uncultured Intrasporangiaceae bacterium, assembly GCA_964414665.1. Taxonomy (GTDB): domain Bacteria; phylum Actinomycetota; class Actinomycetes; order Actinomycetales; family Dermatophilaceae; genus CAVSJJ01. The sequence continues at coordinate 2,611 of CAYPYK010000172.1, forward strand.
GCCACGACGACGCCCAGGCTCGCGCGCTGGCGGCCCTGGGCGAGTTCGCCGCCGAGCCGGGGTGCACGGCGCTGGTCTGCCTGCGCTCGGACTTCTATGCCGCCGCCATGCGCGAGCCGGCGCTCCTGGCTGCGCTCCAGGAGCGACAGTTCCTCGTCGGCCCGCTCTCCAAGGACGAGATCGCCGCCACCGTCACCGGGCCGGCCTCCCTGTTCGACATCACCCTCACCCCCGGGCTCGTCGGGCAGCTGGTCGACGACGCCCAGGAGGGCACGGTCGACCGCTCGACGGTCCTCCCCCACCTGTCGCACACCCTGTCGATGATGTGGGAACGCAGCCCGCGCCGCGAGATGACGATGGAGGGCTACCTCGCGGTGGGCCGCATCGCCGGAGCGGTGGCACAGTCCGCGCGCGAGGCGTGGGACGAGCTGCCGCCCGCCCAGCACGACGTGGCCCGCCAGCTCCTCCTCCGGCTCGTCGTCGTCGACGAGGGGATGCCACCCACGGCCGGAGCCCTGCCGCTCGCCGACATCACGACCGAGGACCAGCGCGCGGTACTCGACCATGTCGTGCGGCATCGGCTCGTCGTCGTCGGCCGGGACAGCGCCCGGTTCGCCCACGAGGCGGTCATCAGCGCCTGGGACGACCTCGCGCGGTGGATCGAGGCCGACCGGGCCCGACTCCAGCTGCGCCGGATCGTCGGCCGAGAGGCCCGGGCCTGGCAGGCCGCCGGACACGACCCCGACCTCCTGCTGCGGGGCGCACGCCTCGAGGCGGTGCGCGAGTGGCCCGACGCCTCGCGCCATGCGACGACATCCCTGGAGGCCGACTACATCTCCAGCAGTGTCGCCGCCGCCGACGCGAGGGCCGCCCGGGAGCGCCGCAGCCACCGCCGCACCCGGCGGCTGCTCGTCGCGACCTCGGCGTTCGCGGCCGTCGCCGTCGTCGCGGCCGGCGCGCTCGTGGGCTCGCGGGTCGCCATCAGCACCGAGCGCGACGACGCGCTCTCCCGCCAGATGGCCGCCGAGGCCCGCTACATCGCCGACACCGACCCCACCGTGTCCCAGCAGCTCGACGTCGCGGCCTACGCCACAGCCGACACCGTCCAGGCCCGGTCGATGCTGCTCGGCGCCTCAGCGGCTCCGCGGGTGACCACGATCGCCGGGCCGGTCGGCCCCCGGATCCTGGCCGCGTCGCCGGCCCACCACCTGCTCGTCGCGGCCGGGGTCATGGCGACCGTGCGGGTCTACGACACCTCGCGGCCGGTGCCGCGACTTGTCTCCGAGCCCGCCGCGCCCGTGGACGAGGCCAAGGACGCGGCGGTGTATGCCGTGGCGCTGTCCCCCGATGCCAGCCTCCTCGCGCTCGCCGGGACCGCCGGTCGGCTGCGCATCCTCGACCTCAGCGACCCGGCACACCCGCGGCAGGTGGGGTCGGACCTCACCCTGCCCCCCGACCCCAAGACCGGCTTCGCTACCGCGTTCGCGGCCCGGTTCACCCCCGATGGTCGGCAGGTCCTCGTCGGGACCGCCTCCTCCGGCGTCTACCGGTGGGAGGTGCCGCCCGGCCGCGATGGCATCCTCACCCCGTTGCCCGCCGTCCCCGCCCCCGGCTATGTCTCGGCCCTGGCCGTCACCTCGCAGGGGGACGTCGTCACCGGGACCACGACCGGTGAGGTGAGCGTGTGGGCGCCCGATGGCCAGGGCCACGCGGCCTCGACCGTGAACCTCGACGGCGGGTACGTCGCCTGGCTCGAGGTCTTCGGCTCCGACGTCTACGTCGGCACCCGCACGCAGAAGACGGCATACCGCATCCCGCTGACGGGAACGCACCTCGGCATCCCGGTCAGCCTCGGCACCTTCGACAGCTGGGTCAACTGGGCGGAGCCCCTCCCGGACCGCGCTCTGGTGGCCTTCGGCAGCTCGGACCACTCGGTGCGGGTCGTCGACGCGGACGGCAACGTCATGGACTCGTTCTCCGTGCCCGAGGCGGTCACCTCGCTCGCCTACCTCGGCGACAACAGGCTCGCCGTCGGGCTCGTCGACGGCCAGACCATCCTGCGCACCGGGCACCTCCTCGCCGCCGACGGCCCGAACACCTCGATCTTCTTCGCCACCTGGTCCGGAGACGGGCGGCGGATGGCGGTCTTCCCCTCCGGGTCGAGCACCGAGGTGCGGCTGTGGGACACCACCTCGCCACTGTCCCCCACGCCACTGGCCGTGCTGCGTGACCAGACCCCGGGCGGCCTGGCGAACGGCAGCGGCGACATCAGCCCGGACGGGACGCTGGTCGTCGCCGGCACCTACACCGGCTACCTCGTCGGGTGGGACGTGTCCGACCCGAGCGTCCCCCGGGTCGTCTTCACGACGAAGGTCGCCGGCGGGAACGTGGAGCAGCTCCGGTTCACCGCTGCGGACCGGCTCGTCGTCGCCTCCGACGACCGCACAGTGCGCCTCGTCGCGCTGCACCCCGCGGGTGCGCCCACCGTGACCGCGACGCTCACCGGGGCGACCGGCGTCGTGTCCAACTCGGCGGTCTCCCCCGACGGCACGCTGGCCGCCGGCGGCAGCCAGGACGGCTCGGCCCGCCTCTACCGCGTCGGCACCGGGACGGTGACCCCTGTGGCGACGATCGACGAGGGCGGCTACGTGTATGCCGTGGCCTTCACCCCCGACGGCACCCACCTCGTCGTGGGCGGGGCCTCCAAGGCGGTCCGCGTCTACGACATCTCCTCGCCGTCCTCGCCGCGCCTGGTCCAGACGCTCACCGGCCCGACCGGCACCGTCTACCTCGTCGACATCGCCGCCGACGGGCGGATCGCCGCCGCCTCTCTCGATGGCACGGTGACGATCTGGAAGCCCGACTCGGGGCAGTACGTCCTCGACGATGCCCTGCTCGGCAGGATCCCCCTGTTCGGCGTGGACTGGGCGCCGGACTCCCGGCACCTGGTCGCCGTCGGCCAGCGCAGCCGGCTGAGCATCTGGACCACCGACGCCAGCGAGGCGCGAGCCGCCGTGTGCTCCACCGTCGGGGACCCCATCACGGCTGGCGAGTGGTCAGCGGTCCTGCCCGACCAGCCGTACGCACCGCCCTGTCCGGCGCACTGACGCCGGGACAGGTATGCCGCGGCACCGGGGGTGCCGCGGCATACCGCGTAATGGGGCGTGCCGCGGCATACCGCGTAATGGGGCGTGCCGCGGCATACCGCGAAATGGGGCGAGGCCCCGCGAGGTGAGGTCAGTGGCCGTGCCCGTGGCCGTGGCCACCGGCGGCCGCCGGGTCCTCCTCTTCCTTCTTCTCGACGACGAGGGTGTCGGTGGTCAGGACCATCGACGCGATCGACGCGGCGTTGCGCAGCGCCGACCTGGTCACCTTGACCGGGTCGATGACGCCGGCCTTGACGAGGTCCTCGTACTCGCCGGTGGCGGCGTTGAGGCCCATGCCCGCGTCGAGCTCGGAGACCCTGGCGACGGCGACGTAGCCCTGGAAGCCGGCGTTCTCGGCGATCCAGCGCAACGGCTCGGCCGCGGCCTTCTGGACGATCGTGGCGCCGACCTTCTCGTCGCCGGTGAGGTCGAGCTTGTCGATGACCTTGACGGCCTGGATGAGGGCCGAGCCGCCACCGGCGACGATGCCCTCCTCGATGGCCGCGCGGGTCGCCGAGATGGCGTCCTCGATGCGGTGCTTCTTCTCCTTGAGCTCGACCTCGGTGTAGGCGCCGACCTTGATGACGCACACGCCGCCGGCGAGCTTGGCAAGCCGCTCCTGGAGCTTCTCGCGGTCCCAGTCCGAGTCGGTGCGCTCGATCTCGGCCTTGATCTGACCCACCCGGCCGTCGACGTCGGCCTTGTCGCCCTCGCCGTCGATGATGGTCGTCGTGTCCTTGGTGACGACGATCCGACGGGCGCGCCCGAGGACGTCGAGCGTCGCCTGGTCGAGCTTGAGGCCGACCTCCTCGGCGATGACCTGGCCGCCGCTGAGGACGGCGATGTCCTGGAGCATCGCCTTGCGACGGTCGCCGAAGCCCGGCGCCTTGACGGCGACGACGTTGAAGGTGCCGCGCATCTTGTTGACGACCAGCGTCGACAGCGCCTCGCCGTCGATGTCCTCGGCGATGATGAGCAGTGGCCTCCCGGCCTGGACGACCTTCTCGAGGATCGGCAGGACGTCGGCGATGGCCGAGATCTTGCCCTGGTTGACCAGGATGTAGGCGTCCTCGAGGACGGCCTCCATCCGCTCAGGGTCGGAGACGAAGTACGCCGAGATGTAGCCCTTGTCGAACTGCATGCCCTCGGTGAACTCCAGCTCGGTCGCCGTCGTCGAGGACTCCTCGACCGTGATGACGCCGTCCTTGCCGACCTTGTCGAACGCCTCGGCGATGGTCTCGCCGATCTCGGTGTCCTGCGCGGACAAGGCGGCGACCGAGGCGATCTCGTCCTTGCCGTCGACGTCGCGAGCCATGTCGAGCAACGCGTCGTTGACGGCGTCCACGGCGGCGTCCATGCCGCGCTTGAGGCCAGACGGAGCCGCCCCGGCCGCGACGTTGCGCAAGCCCTCGTGGACCATCGACTGGGCGAGCACCGTCGCGGTGGTCGTCCCGTCACCGGCGATGTCGTTGGTCTTGGTGGCGACCTCCTTGGCGAGCTGGGCGCCGAGGTTCTCGAACGGGTCGTCGAGCTCGATCTCGCGGGCGATCGTCACACCGTCGTTGGTGATGGTGGGGGCGCCCCACTTCTTGTCGATGACGACGTTGCGCCCCTTGGGACCGAGGGTCACCT
>CAYPYK010000173.1:0-7365 GCA_964414665.1 uncultured Intrasporangiaceae bacterium
CCCGTCGGAGATGACCTTGAGGGGCCCCATCGTCAACAGGCCCTCCCCAGCCCGGAAGCGGTCCCCGGTCGACAGGCCGGCCGCGATGACGGCGTCCAGCCCGTCGGCGTAGGTCGCCCCCCGGACCCGCACGCAGCGCACGCCCGCCTCGAACCGGGCGGGCCAGGTCAGGTCGTTGCGGTCCAGCTCCATGTCGACGATGCCGACGACGCCCACCGAGACCGCGGCGCGCAGCACGTTTGCCACCCCGGACTCGACCGCCGGGGCCACGCCCGGCAGCGATGCGAGCCCGGCGAACGCCGGGAACCAGTCGGCCTCGTCGACAGCCCCCTGCCGTGGGGGCATCCCGAGGGCCCGTAGGGCCAGGCTGTTGAGCCACCCGTTGTGGGCGTCGCCGCTGATGAGGGCGACCGGGTGGCCGCCGCTCACGGCGTCGAGCTCGGCGACGGTCGGCGGGCGGTCCCAGGTGGCGGAGCGGTGCCCCCAGCCCTGGACCATCGCGCCATCGTCCGGGAGCCTCGCCAGGTGCGCGGCGACCCGGCGCACCACGTCGTCCGGGCCCGTCGTGCCACCGAGGTCGATCCGGGCCGACATGAGCCCCCACTGGGTGAGGTGAACGTGGGCGTCCCACAGGCCCGGCACGGCATACCGGCCGCCGCCGTCATGGACGGCCTCCGCGCCTTCGGGGCGCAGGCTCGGCGCGACCTCGCTGACCCGCCCGTCGCGGATGCGGATGTCGACGGCGCCGGCCGGCGCGGGTCCGGTCACGGGCACGATCCGCACATCCCGCACCAGGGTGGGGGGGTAGAGCTCGCTCACGGGGGTACTCCATCACGCCCGGGCGCCACCGACAACGGCGACGCGAAGCGGGACCGTGCTCACGCGCCGCCCCGGCCCGACGCCGACAGGGGGCCGGGCCCGGTCAGAGGTTGATCATGTGGCCGGCGATGCCCTCGATGGCCTCCTTGACCGCCTCGGACAGCGTCGGATGGGCGAACACGTTGCGCGCGACCTCGTCGGCCGTGAGGTCCCACTTCTGGGCCAGGGTCAGCACGGGCAGCAGCTCGGTGACGTCGGGGCCGATCATGTGGGCGCCGAGGATCTCGTTGTGGGTCGCATCGGCGACGATCTTGACGAACCCGACGGCGTCGCCCAGGCCCTGCGCCTTGCCGTTGGCCGTGAACGGGAACGTCGCCGTCCTGACGTCGTAGCCCTTCTCCTTGGCCTGCGCCTCTGAGTAGCCGAAGCTGCCGATCTGGGGCTGACAGTACGTCGCCCGCGGGACGAAGTCGTACTCCACAGGCATCGTCTCGGCGCCGGCGATCGTCTCGGCAGCGACGACACCCATCGCTTCGGCGGCGTGGGCGAGCATGATCTTGGCGGTGACGTCGCCGACGGCAAAGATGTTGTCGACGTTCGTACGGCAGAAGTCGTCGATGGCGATGGCGCCACGCTCGGTGAGCTGGACGCCCGTGGCGTCGAGGCCGAAGCCGTCGACCCGCGGCGCGAAACCGATCGCCGACAGCAGCCTGTCGGCCTCGAGGACCTGGCTCTCACCGCCGGCCGCCGGCGAGACGGTGACCCGGACGCCCGAGCCGGTGTCCTCGACGCCCTCGACCTTCGTCGAGAGCAGGACCTTGACGCCGAGCTTCTTGTAGTGCCGCAGCAGCTCCTTGGAGACGTCGGCGTCCTCGGTCGGCACCATCCGGTCGAGGAACTCGACGATCGTCACCTCGACGCCGAAGTTCCTCATGACGTAGGCGAACTCGACCCCGATCGCCCCGGACCCGGCGATGATGACCGACCCGGGCAGGGTGTCGTCGAGGATCTGCTCCTCGTAGGTGACGACGTTCGTGCTCACCTGGACCCCCGGCAGCATCCGGGTCACCGACCCGGTGGCGACGATGAGGTGGTCGAAGGTGACCGAGCGCGACCCGCCCGCGGAGAGCGCGACCTCCATCGTCGTCGGCGAGGTGAGGGTGCCCCAGCCGTCGATCTCCTCGATGGAGTTCTTCTTCATGAGGTAGTGCACGCCGCGCACGATGTTGGCCGACACGGTGCGGGACCGGGCGTGGGTCGGACCGAAGGACACCGTGGCGTCGCCCTCGATCCCGAACAGGGCCTTGTCGTGGGTCAGGAGGTGCGCCAGCTCGGCGTTGCGCAGCAGGGCCTTGGAGGGGATGCAGCCCACGTTGAGGCACACCCCGCCCCAGTACTTGGCCTCCACGACAGCCGCCTTGAGGCCGAGCTGGGAGGCGCGGATCGCCGCGACGTACCCACCGGGACCGGCACCGAGCACCACCACATCGAAGTCAGACATGTCGCCAACCTTAGTCGGGACAGCGGGGCCCAGGATGCGACGGTCGGCCCGAAGCCCGGCGGGCGGATGGGGTCACGTGCTGAGGCTCGAGCCCCGGTCCGGGCGCTGGGCGCCTCCGCGGGCCCGGGCGCCGCGCAGCCGGGTCCGGCCCCTCACAGAGCAGGGAACCAGATGCCGATCTCGCGCTCCGCGGAGGTGTGCGAGTCGGACCCGTGCACGATGTTCTGCTGGGCAGGGGTCCCCCACTCCCGGCCGAGGTCGCCGCGGATGGTCCCCGCGGCGGCGACCGTCGGGTCGGTGGCACCGGCCAGTGCCCGGAACCCCTCGATGCAGCGGTCGCCCTCGATGACGACGGCCGACACCGGTCCCGAGCTCATGAAGTCGAGCAGGCCGTCGTAGAAGGGCTTGCCCTCGTGCTCGGCATAGTGCTGGGCGAGGGTGTCGCGGGTCGGCGTGAGGATCTGCAGAGCCACCAGGCGGTAGCCCTTGGCCTCGATGCGGCGGAGGACCTCACCGGTGAGGCCGCGGGAGAAGGCGTCGGGCTTGACGAGGACGAGGGAGCGTTCGGTCACGGTGGCCAGCCTACTCAGCCCGTCGGGCCGTCGTCGGCGGCATCCCGCGCCGCGATGATGTCGTCGGCGCGGCGGCCCTGGGCCATGAGCAGGATCCAGAGCCCGGTGAAGATGACGCCCACGCCGATCATGGCGGGGAGCACGACCGCCGCGACCCAGGTGAGGCCCTGGACCAGCCAGCCGAGCGTGACGCCCCACGGCCGGCGCATGGAGCCCGCCGCGAGGAGGGAGAGGACGGCGAGGCCGCTACCCACCCACAGCAGGGTCGACCCCCGCGTCTGACCGCTGGCCTGCTCCAGCCCGTTGGCGACCAGCGCCCCGAAGAAGATGACGACGGCCTGGCCGGCGAGAACGACCGACAGCATGCGCCAGGAGAACTTCCCCAGAGGGCCGTACAGCGGGAACCGACGCATGGTGCCCAAGGGTATGCCGGGTCAGGCGTCGGTGCGGCCCAGCAGCATCCGGACCTCCGCGGCCGTCACGACACTGCCGGTGGCCACAACGCCCCCGTTGACCCCACCCTCGTCGGCCAGGGCGGCGGCCCGGTCGATCGCGTCGGGCAGGCTCTCGACGACGGTGACCCGGTGCTCGCCGAAGATCTCGGCGGCGATCTCGCCGAGCGCGCTGGGCCGCATGGCTCGAGGCGAGGTGGTGCGTGAGACGACGACCTCGTCAAGGACCGGCTCGAGGATCTCGAGCATCCCGGCGGCGTCCTTGTCGGCGAGGATCGCGACGACGCCGACGAGCCGGCCGAACGTGAAGGAGTCCTGGAGGGCGTCGCACAGTGCCCGCGCCCCGGACGGGTTGTGGGCGGCGTCGACGAGGACGGTCGGAGAGCGACGGACGATCTCGAGCCGCCCGGGCGAGGTGACCTCCGCCAAGGCGGCCTGCAGCACCTCGAGGTCGAGCGGCTGCTCCCCTCCCCCGACGAACGCCTCCACGGCGGCCACAGCCAGGGCGACGTTCTGCGCCTGGTGCCGCCCCCACAGGGGGACGAACAGGTCGGGGTAGTCGCCGGCCAGCCCGCGCAACGAGAGAGTCTGCCCGCCGAGGGCGACCTCGCGGGCCAGCACGCCGAAGTCGTTGCCCTCGAAGGTCGTTCGGGCGCCGACCTCTTCGGCGCGCGCGATGATGATCTCGGCGACATCGGGGTCCTGAAGCCCGCTGACCACGATGGCGTCGGCCTTGATGATCCCGGCCTTCTCGGTGGCGATCTCGACCTCGGTCGTGCCGAGGAAGTGGGTGTGGTCGATGGCGACGGGGGTGATCACCGAGACGGGGGCGTCGACGACGTTGGTGGCGTCCCAGCTCCCGCCCATGCCCACCTCGACGACGGCGACGTCGACCGGGGCGTCGGCGAACGCGGCATACGCCACCGCCACGAGCACCTCGAAGAAGGTCATCCGTGGGCCGCCACGGGATACCGACGTGGCGTCGACGATGTCGACGAACGGGATGACCTCGTCGTAGGCCGCGATGAACCGCTCGGCGTCGACCGGGTCGCCGTTGAGAGCGATCCGCTCGCGCATCGTGTGCAGGTGCGGGGAGGTGAACCGGCCGGTCCTGAGCCCCATCTCGCGCAGGATCCGCTCGATCACCCGGGTGGTCGAGGTCTTGCCGTTGGTGCCGGTGAGGTGGATGACCGGGAAGGTCCGCTGAGGGTCCCCGAGCAGCTCCACGACGGCCCGGACGCGGTCGAGCGAGGGCTGCAGGTCGTGCTCGGGGGCGCGGGCGAGGATGGCCTGCTCGACCTCGCGCGTCCGCCTGGTGACCGTGAGGCGGTGGGAGGCGTCGCGCTGGGCGGCATCGGGGGCTGGCGTCACCGCTCCATCTTGCCTCAGGCGGGCGGTGGTGCCTGACCAGCCTGGCTGGCCAGGGGCTCGGTACCGACCACGCGAGGAGGCGACGGTGGCGTCGTCGACCGCGGCATACGCCTGCGACACCGTCGACCGACGGCCGGATGGCCGGATCCGAGTCCTCGAACGTAGCCGACGTCGAGGATGCCGCGCCCGGAGGGTTCGCCTCGAAGCGGTACCCGGGGGCCGGGTGCGATCGTGGCGCCCGTGGTCGGTGCCGCGGACCGACTCGGCCGGCCGGCGGGCCGCCGCGCTGGCTTCGCAAGGGAAACGCGAGGTTCGCCGGGGTTATCAACCCCGGCGAACCTCGGGTTTCCCCGATGGGGCGGAAAAGTTGTGACGGGTGGGGCTAGCAGGGAGGCGGGCCGGGTCAGGCCTTGGCCACCGCGATCCGCACGGGCAGCCGCTCGTCGCCGACCTCGGCCGACGCCACGCCGTCTCCCTCGTCGAGGCCGTCGAGGTCGCCCAGGACGGTGAGGTGCTGGGCCAGGGTCTCGCTCGCGACGAGCTCGCGGTGCTCGCGCAGGGCGTTCTGGACGAGCTCGCCACCGCTGACCGACAGCGAGATCCGGTCGCTCACCTCCAGGCCCGCGTCGCGACGGGCCTGCTGGACGGCGCGAACGAGGTCGCGGGCGATGCCCTCGAGGGCGAGCGCCGGGGTCACCGCGGTGTCGAGCACGACGAACCCGCCGCCGGGCAGCATCGCGGTGGCGTGGCTGCCGGTGGAGTCCTCGGCGACGACGGTCTCAAGGGTGAACTCACCCGCGACGAGAGCGATCCCGCCCGAGACGACCGTGCCGTCGTCGGCGAGCGACCAGTCGCCGGACCTGCCGCCCCTGATCGCCACCTGGACGTCCTTGCCGAGCCGTGGCCCCGCGGCCCGGGCGTTGACGCTCAGCCGCTGGGTGATGCCGAAGTCCGACTCGTGCGCCGCGTCGACGTCGAGCACCCGCACCGACTTGACGTTGACCTCGTCGGCGACGATCCCCGCATACGCCCGGACGGTGGCGGCGTCGGCGGTGACGACGGTGAGCTCGGGCAGCGGCAGCCGGACCCGCAGGCCCTCCCCCTTGCGCAGCGACGAGGCCGCCGAGCACACCGCGCGCACCTGGTCCATCGCCGCGACGAGGGCGTCGTCGGAGGGCAGCGACGACGCGTCCGGCCAGTCGGCCAGATGCACGGACCGCCCACCGGTGAGGCCGCGCCAGATCTCCTCGGAGAGCAGCGGCAGCAGTGGTGCGGTGACCCGGGTCAGCGCCTCGAGGGTCGTGTAGAGGGTGTCGAACGCCGCCCGCGCGGACTCCGCCGACGCGCCCTGTGAGGTGTCCCAGAACCGTTCCCGCGAGCGGCGGATGTACCAGTTCGTCAGGACGTCGACGAAGGTGCGCACCGACTCCGACGCCCCCGGGATGTCGTAGACGTCCATCTGGCCCTGAACCGTCACGACGAGGTCGCGCAGCTTGGCGAGCAGGTAGCGGTCGAGCGGGTCGGCCGACTCCGTCGACCAGCGTGCCTCGTAGCCGCCGTCCCCGCCCACCGACAGGGCGTTGGCGTAGAGCGAGAAGAAGTACCAGCTGTTCCACAGCGGGATGATGACCTGCCGGACGCCCTCGCGGATCCCCTCCTCGGTGACCACGAGGTTGCCGCCACGCAGGATCGGCGAGGCCATGAGGAACCAGCGCATGGCGTCGGCGCCGTCGCGGTTGAAGACCTCGGTGACGTCGGGGTAGTTGCTCAGCGACTTCGACATCTTCTGGCCGTCGTTGCCGAGCACGATGCCGTGGCTCATGCACGAGCTGAAGGCCGGCCGGTCGAAGATGGCCGTCGCGAGGATGTGCAACGTGTAGAACCAGCCGCGGGTCTGCCCGATGTACTCGACGATGAAGTCGCCGGGGAAGTGGTGCTCGAACCAGTCGGCGTTGTCGAACGGGTAGTGGACCTGGGCGAAGCTCATCGACCCCGAGTCGAACCACACATCGAGGACGTCCTCGACCCGGCGCATCGTCGAGTTGCCGCTCGGGTCGTCGGGGTTGGGCCTGGTGAGATGGTCGACGAAGGGCCGGTGCAGGTCGGTGACCGTCACGCCGAAGTCGCGCTCCAGCTCCTCGAACGAGCCGTAGACGTCGATCCGCGGGTATGCCGGGTCGTCCGAGCGCCAGACCGGGATCGGGCTGCCCCAGAACCGGTTCCGCGAGATCGACCAGTCGCGGGCGTTGGCGACCCACTTGCCGAACTGGCCGTCCTTGACGTGCTCGGGCACCCAGGTGATCTCCTGGTTGAGCTCGCCCATCCGGTCCTTGACGCGGGTCACCTCGACGAACCAGCTCGACACGGCCATGTACATCAGCGGCTCGCGGCACCGCCAGCAGTGCGGGTAGGAGTGCTCGTAGACCTCCTTGCGGAGCAGCACCGTCCCCTCGGTCGTCGACCCCACCTCGGCCTCGCCGCCGAGACCGTCGACGTGGGTGCGGCCCTTGAGGTGCTCGACGACCATGGCGTTGGCGTCGAAGACGTGCAGCCCCTCGTAGTCGTTGACCGGGTAGGTGAACCGCCCGTCGGCGGCCACCGGCACGACGGGCACGATGCCGTACTGGTCGGTGAGCAGCTTGTCGTCCTC
>CAYPYK010000174.1:0-7344 GCA_964414665.1 uncultured Intrasporangiaceae bacterium
CGCCCGGCGAGCGCGGTGGCCGCACTCGACGAGCATCCCGATGGCCGTCGAGTCACCGATCTCCGCCTCGCTGAGGTCCAGCACGACGTTGACGTTGCCGGCGTCGATGACGTGGTGCAAGGTCAGTCGGAGGTCCGGAACCGTCCGGACGTCGAGCCGACCGGTCATGACGACGGTGCATGCGTGGTCGTTGCATTCCTGAGTCACGGTCATGGTCTGCACGCCCCTACGTCGTGCGTGGTGCCCCCTGCGGCACCGTGGCGCCCCTGCGGCACCGCGACCATTACATCGGGTCGTGGCCTCGCAGGTTGGCAACGGCGGGTAAAGAAATGGCAAAACTCTGAGAGGCTGGCGCCATGGTCAAGTTGACGCGCATCTACACCCGGACCGGCGACGACGGGACGACGGCGCTCGGCGACTTCACCCGCACCCGCAAGACCGACCCGCGGCTCGCGGCCTACGCCGACGTCAACGAGACCAACGCGGCGGTGGGGGTCGTCCTCGCCGTCGGGGGGCTCGAGGACGACGTCCGCGCCACGCTCGGTCGGATCCAGAACGACCTGTTCGACGTGGGGGCCGACCTGTGTACTCCGCTGCAGGCGACCTACGAGCACCCGCCGCTGAGGGTGCGCCAGCAATGGGTGGACGAGCTCGAGGCCGACTGCGACACCTACCTGGAGCGGCTCGAGCCGCTGCGGTCGTTCATCCTGCCGGGTGGCAGCCTCGCGTCGGCCCACCTCCACGTCGCCACGACGGTGGCCCGACGCGCGGAGCGCTCGACCTGGGCCGCGGTCGAGGCCTACGGCACCGACCCGGGCTCCGCGACGGGCGAGGGCGGGGTCAACGTCCTCGCCGCCGCATACCTCAACCGGCTCTCCGACCTGCTGTTCATCCTGTCCAGGGTGGCCAACCTCCCCGGGGGGGACGTGCTGTGGCAGCCCGGTGGCGGGCGGGAGCCCCGGTCGGAGGGTTGACGCCGTCTCGGGGCCGCAGCGCCGGACGTTCAGGCGACGTTGACGCCGAAGCCGGGCGGCGAGCTCTCGAGCCAGGCCCGCAGGGCGGTGTAGGCGGACAGCGTGAGCGCCAGGCCGCAGGGCATGGCCCCGCACAGCCCGGCCACCTCGACCGCGTCCGGCAGCCCCGGGATCGGCTCGGCGACCGGGGTGGGGGTGCCGAGGTCGAGCTCGTGGCGCATCCACGAGCTCTGCGGGCGCACCGACGGGCCGACGACGCTGAACCAGTCGAGCCGGGCGCCCGACAGGCGAGCGAGGCCGAGCCGCCAGCGCGGCTCGGTCTCGGTGCGCAGGGCGCACAGCATGAGCGGGCGCCCGTCGGAGATGTACTGGCGGCGGACCCAGACGTAGGCGAGGGTCAGCGCGACGAGGACGGCCACCAGCGCGAGCACGCTCTCGGCGGTGACCAGTGGCGTCATCGTGACCGGCTCCCGGGGCCGCCGTCGGCTAGGCCGACATGGCCGAGGCGTCGACCGCCTCGGAGATGATCGTCACCTTGTCGTGGTCGACGGAGAGGAAGCCGCCGTCGACCGTCGCCGTCAGCACTCCGCCGTCCCCGTGGATGCGGACCTCGCCCCCGGCGAGGATGACCAACAGCGGGCTGTGTCCGGGCAGGATGCCGATGTCGCCGTCGATCGAGCGGGCGCTCACCTGGCTCGCCTCACCCAACCACACCTGACGGTCGGCGGCGACGAGTTCGACCTGAAGCTGGCTCACGGTGTCCTCCGGGGTTCGTGTCGGGTCAGTCTAGACGTTCGCGTGGCGCTGCGGACTCACGAGGCCATCTGGGCGCTGAGGTCCTCGTCGATGTCGTCCTCGGGCTCCTTGACGGCCCGGGTCGCGCCGTTGACTCCGCGCATGACGTGGAAGACGAGCAGAGCGGCGGCGCTGCCGAGGGCGATTCCGGCGAACTCGACGTCGCCGACCTTCCAGGTGTAGTCGGCGATGCCGACGACAAGGGCGACGGCGGCCGTCATGAGGTTGATCGGGTTGCCGAAGTCGACCCGGTTCTGGACCCAGATCCGGACGCCGAGCAGGCCGATCATCCCGTAGAGGACGGTCCCCGCCCCGCCGAGGACGCCCTGCGGGACGGTGGCGACGAGCTCGCCGAACTTCGGGGAGAACGACAGGAGCAGAGCGACCACGGCCGCCACCCAGTAGGCGGCAGTGGAGTAGATCCTGGTCGCCGCCATGACCCCGATGTTCTCGGCGTAGGTCGTCGTGCCCGACCCGCCGCCGACGCCGGCCAGGGTGGTGGCGAGACCGTCGGCCATGAGCGCGCGGCCCATGACGGGGTCGAGGTCGCGCTCGGTCATCAGGGCGACCGACTTGACGTGGCCGACGTTCTCGGCGACGAGCACGAGGACGACGGGGATGAACAGGCCCGCGAGCGACCAGCTGAAGGTCGGCGACGTGAAGTGCGGGAGCCCGGCCCAGGAGGCCTGATCGACGTGGTCGAAGCCGACCTCACCACGGACCAGCGCGGCGAGGTAGCCGGCGACGACACCGATGAGGATGGCCAGGCGGCCCACCAGGCCCTTGAACAGCACCATGACGAGCGCGATCACCGCCAGGGTGACCAGGGCGGTCACCGGCGAGACGACGAAGTTGTTCTTCGCGGCCGGCGCGAGGTTGAGGCCGATGAGGGCCACGATCGTGCCCGTCACCACCGGCGGCATGAGGGCCTGCAGCCACCGGTCGCCGACGCCCTGGACCAGCAGGCCGACGAGGAAGAGGGTGACACCGGCCATGACGACGCCGCCGAGGGCTCCGGCCATCCCGTGGCCGCCCTTCATCGCCGCGCCGATCGGCGCGATGAAGGCGAACGACGAGCCGAGGTAGCTCGGGATGCGCCCGGCCGTCAGGACCAGGAAGATCATCGTTCCGATGCCCGAGAAGAACAGCGTCGTCGCCGGCGGGAAGCCGGTCAGCAGGGGGACGAGGAAGGTCGCGCCGAACATCGCGACGACGTGCTGGGCCCCGACCCCGACCGTGCGCGGCCAGCTGAGCCGCTCGTCGGGGGCCACCACCTCACCGGAGGTGGGTGCCTTCCCGTCTCCGTGCAGGGTCCAGCCCAGCCCCAGGGGGTTACCGCTCATCGTCGTGCGCCTTCCTCACGTGTGCCGTCCCACGGCAGGGCCGGCCTCCCGTGGAGACCGGCCCTGCCAGGTGTGGTTGTGGGACGTTAGAGGTTCTTCTGGATCTCGGCCCACTGACGCTCGACGTCGTCGAGCCCGCCGCACATGAAGAACGCCTGCTCGCCGACGTCGTCGAAGTCGCCGTCGCAGATCTTGGTGAAGGCCTCGACGGTGTCGGCCAACGGGACCGTCGAGCCCTCGATTCCGGTGAACTGCTTGGCGACGTAGGTGTTCTGGGAGAGGAACCGTTGCAGCCGCCGCGCCCGGTTGACCAGGATCTTGTCCTCCTCGGACAGCTCGTCGATGCCGAGGATGGCGATGATGTCCTGGAGCTCCTTGTTGCGCTGGAGGATCTGCTTGACGCGCAGCGCGGTGGTGTAGTGCTCCTCGGCGATGTAGCGGCGGTCGAGGATCCGGCTCGTCGAGGCGAGCGGGTCCACCGCCGGGTAGATGCCGAGCGAGGCGATCTCGCGGGAGAGCTCTGTCGTCGCGTCGAGGTGCGCGAAGGTCGTCGCCGGGGCTGGGTCCGTGTAGTCGTCTGCCGGGACATAGATGGCCTGCATCGAGGTGATCGAGTGGCCGCGCGTCGAGGTGATCCGCTCCTGGAGCGTGCCCATCTCGTCGGCGAGGGTCGGCTGGTAGCCGACGGCGGACGGCATCCGGCCGAGCAGGGTGGACACCTCGGACCCGGCCTGGGTGAACCGGAAGATGTTGTCGATGAACAGAAGCACGTCCTGCTTCTGGACGTCGCGGAAGTACTCGGCCATGGTCAGCGCGGACAGGGCGACCCGCAGCCGGGTGCCCGGCGGCTCGTCCATCTGGCCGAACACCAGGGCGGTCTGCCCGAGCACCCCCGTCTCGGTCATCTCGGCGATGAGGTCGTTGCCCTCACGGGTGCGCTCGCCGACGCCGGCGAACACCGACACTCCACCGTGGTCGCGCGCCACGCGGGCGATCATCTCCTGGATCAGGACGGTCTTGCCGACACCGGCGCCACCGAACAGGCCGATCTTGCCGCCCAGGACATAGGGGGTCAGCAGGTCGATGACCTTGATGCCGGTCTCGAACATCTGCGTCCTGGCCTCGAGCTGGTCGAAGGCCGGCGCCGGGCGGTGGATACCCCATCGTTCGGTGACGTCGAGGGTCTCACCCTCCTTGAGGTTGAGACAGACGCCGGTCGTGTTGAAGACGTGGCCGAGGGTGACGTCGCCGACGGGCACCGTGATCGGACCTCCGGTGTCGACGACCCGGGTGCCGCGGACCAGGCCGTCGGTCGGCTGCAGCGAGATCGCCCGGACCATGTTGTCGCCGATGTGCTGGGCGACCTCGAGGTTGAGGATCCTCTTCTGCGGCTCGCCCTCGGACGCCACCTCGGCGGAGAAGTCGAGCTCGGTAGTGAGCAGGTTGTACTGCTCGGGCATCGCGTCCCCCGGGAACTCGACGTCGACGACCGGGCCGATGATCCGGGCGATGCGCCCGGCCCCACCGGTCGTGGCGCGGTCGGTGGGTGTGGTCGCAGTGGCAGTCATGGGTCTCTTCCTCACTTGCTCTCGGCGAGAGCGTTGGCGCCGCCGACGATCTCGCTGATCTCTTGGGTGATCTCGGCCTGGCGCGCCTGGTTGGCCAGTCGGGTGTACTTCCTGATGAGGTCGTCCGCGTTGTCCGTCGCGGACTTCATGGCACGTTGACGCGAGGCCAGCTCGGAGGCGCTGGCGCTGAGCAGGCAGGTCCAGATCCGCGAGATGACGTACTGCGGCAGCATCGTGTCGAGGACCTGCTCCGCGTTGGGCTCGAAGTCGTACAGCGGCAGCGCCTCGGGCGCGGCTGCGGCGGCGGCATCGCCGACGTCGCTGACGTCGTCGACGATCTCGAGGGGCAGCAGCCGCAGGACCCGGGGCTGCTGGTGCACCATCGTGTTGAACCTGGTGTAGACGACGTGGAACTCGTCGTGCCCACCCTCCTCGAAGTCCTGGAGGAAGTCGGTGATGATGCGCTCGCCGATCTCGCGCGCCACCTCGATGGTCGGGTTGTCGGTGAACCCGGTCCATTCCGCAGCGCTCTCGCGGTGGCGGAACCGGTAGAAGGCGGCGACCTTGCGGCCGACGAGGTAGGGAACGACCTCCTTGCCATCGGCCTTGAGCCGTTCGACGAGCGACTCGCTCTCCTTGATCGCCGCCGAGGCGTAGGCGCCGGCGAGGCCGCGGTCGCTCGCGATGATGAGGACGCCCGCCCGGCGCACCTGCTCGCGCTCGGTCGTCATCGAGTGCTCGTAGTTGGAGTAGGTCGCCAGCGCCGACAGGGCCCGGGTCAGCGCGTGGGTGTACGGAGCGGACTCCAACACGCGCTGACGTGCCCGGATGACGCGCGAGGCAGCCATGAGCTCCATCGCCCGGGTGATCTTCATCGTCGCGCTGACGGCCCGGATGCGCTGCCGGTACTCCCGGATCTGCGCTCCCATTCGCTTCTGCCTTCCGTTGGTTCGGTCTCTCAGGTGACGTCGTCTGCCGGGTGGGCGGCGGGGGCACCGGGCGCCCACGCGGCGCCCGGCAGACCCGCTAACGCGTTCGCCGCTTGATCTGCTCCTGCTCGATCTCGTCCACCGACAGCTCCTCGGCCGGCTCCTCGTAGACGAGCTGGATGCCGCCGTCGCTGGGCGTGAACTGCGTCTTGAAGGCGTCGACGGCCTCGGTGAGGGCCTGCTCGGTCTCCTCCTCGAACTTGCCCGTCTCGCGGATCGCGTCGAGCAGCGCCGGCTGCTCGCGCCGCAGGTGGTCGAGGAACTCGGCCTCGAACCGCGAGACGTCCTCGACGGCCACCGAGCCGAGCTTGCCGGAGGTCCCGGCCCACACCGACACGACCTGTTCCTCGACCGGGAACGGCGAGGACTGGCGCTGCTTGAGCAGCTCGACGAGGCGGGCCCCGAGGGCGAGCTGAGCACGCGAGGCCGGGTCGAGGTCGGAGGCGAACATCGCGAAGGCCTCCATGGCCCGGAACTGGGCCAGGTCGAGCTTGAGCCGTCCGGCGACCGACTTCATCGCCTTGATCTGTGCGGCGCCGCCGACCCGGGAGACCGACACCCCCACGTCGATGGCTGGGCGGACGTTGGAGTTGAACAGGTCGGACTGGAGGTAGATCTGGCCGTCGGTGATGGAGATGACGTTGGTCGGGATGTAGGCGGAGACGTCACCGGCCTTGGTCTCGATGATCGGCAGTCCGGTCATCGACCCGGCGCCCAGGTCGTCGGAGAGCTTGGCACAACGCTCGAGCAGGCGGCTGTGGAGGTAGAAGACGTCACCCGGGTAGGCCTCGCGGCCCGGCGGCCGGCGCAGCAGGAGGGACACGGCCCGGTATGCCTCGGCCTGCTTGGACAGGTCGTCGAAGACGATGAGCACATGCTTGCCGGCATACATCCAGTGCTGGCCGATGGCGGACCCGGTGTAGGGGGCGAGGTACTTGAAGCCGGCGGAGTCCGACGCGGGGGCGGCGACGATCGTGGTGTACACCATCGCTCCGGCATCCTCGAGGGTGGCCCGCACGGCCGCGATCGTCGAGCCCTTCTGGCCGATGGCGACGTAGATGCAGCGGACCTGCTTCTTGGGGTCGCCGCTGTCCCAGAACTCCTTCTGGTTGATGATCGTGTCGACGGCGACGGTCGTCTTGCCGGTCTGCCGGTCGCCGATGATGAGCTGGCGCTGGCCGCGTCCGATCGGGGTCATCGCGTCGACGGCCTTCAGGCCTGTCTGCAGCGGCTCGGAGACGGACTGCCGCTGGACGACGGTTGGGGCCTGGAGCTCGAGGGCGCGACGACCCTCGGAGGTGATCTCGCCGAGGCCGTCGATCGGGGTCCCCAGCGGGTTGATGACCCGGCCGAGGAAGGCGTCGCCGACCGGGACCGAGAGGACCTCGCCGGTCCGCTTGACCGCCTGGCCCTCTTCGATCTTCATGAAGTCACCGAGGATGACGACACCGATCTCGTGGACGTCGAGGTTGAGCGCGATGCCCAGCGCCCCGTCCTCGAACTCGAGCAGCTCGTTGGTCATCGCCGAGGGCAGGCCCTCGACGTGCGCGATGCCGTCACCGGCGTCGACGACGCGGCCGACCTCCTCCCGGGATGCCTGGCCGGGCTCGTAGGACTGGACGTAGCTGTCCAGGGCGTCCCGGATCTCCTCCGGACGGATCGAGAGCTCCGTCAT
>CAYPYK010000175.1:0-7336 GCA_964414665.1 uncultured Intrasporangiaceae bacterium
CCTCGGTCGAGCTAACGTCGACGGGAAGGTCCCAGAGGATCTAGTCGTAGTTGTGCATGTGGGCGATGGAGTTGGTGTAGGTGAGGTCGTTGGCGGCGACGATCTCGATGTCGGCACCCGAGGCCTGGACGGCCCGGAAGAAGTTGCGGCCGATGCGGCCGAATCCGTTGATTCCTACTCGTACAGTCACGGTTGGTGCTGCCTTCCGATGGGGGTATGCCGCGGGGTCCGCGGCAAGCGGTACCGCTTACAGACTAGTCGTGGGCCACTGCACAACGCACCTTCGCCCGGCTCGTGACGGACGCCCTCGTGCGTGGCTCAGCCCTCGAGCATGTCGGGTGTGAGTGACGCCTCAGTGCCGGGGACGCCGAGGTCCGCCGCGCGCTTGTCGGCCATGGCCAGCAGCCGGCGGATCCGACCCGCGACGGCGTCCTTGGTCATCGGTGGCTGGGCCAGCTGGCCGAGCTCCTCGAGGGAGGCCTCCTTGTGGTCGACCCGCAGCCGGCCGGCCTCGCGGAGGTGGTCGGGGATGTCCTCGCCGAGGATCTCCAAGGCGCGCTGCACCCGCGCCCCGGCGGCCACTGCGGCCCGGGCCGACCGGCGCAGGTTGGCGTCGTCGAAGTTCGCGAGCCGGTTGGCGGTGGCGCGCACCTCGCGGCGCATCCGCCGCTCTTCCCACGCGAGGACCGCGTCATGGGCGCCGAGCCGGGTGAGCATCGCGCCGATGGCGTCGCCGTCGCGGATGACCACCCTGTCCACGCCGCGCACCTCGCGCGCCTTGGCGTTGATGCTGAGGCGCCGGGCGGCGCCGACGAGGGCGAGGGCCGCCTCCGGTCCGGGACAGGTGACCTCGAGGGCCGAGGACCGCCCGGGTTCGGTCAGTGAGCCGTGCGCGAGGAAGGCGCCGCGCCAGGCGGCCTCGGCGTCGCACACGGCCCCCGACACGACCTTCGGCGGAAGACCGCGCACGGGACGACCGCGGTTGTCGATGAGCCCGGTCTGGCGGGCCAGGGACTCACCGTCCTGGACGACCCGGACGACATACCGGCTGCCCTTGCGCAGTCCACCGGCAGCAAGGACGAGCACCTCGGGGGCGTGGCCGTAGACCTCGTTGAGGTTGCGGCGCAACCGTCGCGCGGCGTTGGCCGTGTCGAGCTCGGCCTCGACGACGATGCGCCCGCCGATGATGTGCAGGCCCCCAGCGAACCGGAGCATCGATGCCACCTCGGCCTTGCGGCAGCACGGCTTGGTGACGTCATGACGACTGAGCTCGTCCTTCACCTTCGCCGTCATCGCCATGCGGGCCATCCTGCCACGGGGTCACCATCCGGCCCGCCCCGGAACGAACACGTCCTGCAATGCGGCCGCCAGCCGCAGCGGGTCGTGCCGTCCGGGCGCTCCGCGCTGGGCGACCGGAGCCACGTGCAGCTCGGCGCCGATGGCGTCCGCGGCCCGGGCGAGGGCGGCCTCGTCGTCGACGACGCTCGGGTCCGCCAGGACGACGTCGAGGCGCACATCGGGGGCGTGGGCGCCGAACGACTCGAGGTGACCGACGGCGGAGAAGCCCTGGGTCTCGTCCTTTCCGACCTCGAGGTTGAGGACGAGCATCCGGCGCGAGCGGGTGATCCGAAGCATCTCGCGCAGCTCGGGGACGAGCAGGTGCGGCATGACCGAGGTGAACCACGAGCCGGGCCCGAGCACGGTCCAGTCGGCGGCGCGGATGGCGGCGACCGACTCCGGGTACGCCGGTGGGTCGCCCGGCACGAGCCGCACGGCCTCGACGGTACCCGGCGTCGTCGCGACCTCGGCCTGCCCGCGCACCAGCACCAGCCGCCCTGGCTCGATCCCGGAGACGTCGGCCTCGATGTCGAGGGGGACGGCCGCCATCGGCAGGACGCGGCCGCGCGCCCCGACCAGACGGCGGACGAAGTCGAGCCCGGCCACGGGGTCGTCGTGCAGCTCCCACAGAGCGACGATCAGCAGGTTCCCCAGCGGGTGGCCGCCGAGGGGGCCGTCGCCGGCGAACCGGTGCTGGAGGACGTCGCGCCAGGTGTGCCCCCACTCGGTGTCCTCGCACAGGGCGGCGAGGGCCATCCGCAGGTCACCGGGCGGCAGCACCCCGAACTCCTGGCGCAGCCGCCCGCTCGAACCGCCGTTGTCGGCGACGGTGACGACGGCGGTCAGCTCCTCGGTGACGAGCCGCAGAGCGGAGAGCGAGGCCGCCAGACCGTGGCCACCGCCGAGGGCGGCGACGACCGGGCCGCTCACTCCTGCCCCAGGTCGCGGTGGACGAGGAACGTCTTGACCCGGTCGGAGCCCAGCCGGGCGGCCAGCTCCTCCGCGATGGCGACCGAGCGGTGCTTGCCGCCGGTGCAGCCCACGCCGACGGTGGCGTAGCTGCGGCCCTCACGCAGGTAGCCCTCGGTGACCGGCTGCATCAACGCGACCGCCCGGTCGAGGAAGTCCTCGGCCCCCGGCTGGCTCATCACGAACTCGGCCACCGGCCGGTCGCGACCCGTGAGCGCCTTGAGGTCAGGGACCCAGAACGGGTTGGGCAGGAACCTCATGTCGAAGACGAGGTCGGCGTCGAGCGGCACACCGTACTTGAAGCCGAATGACATGACGGCCACCCGCAGGGCGGGCCCGCGGTCGGACCCGACGAGCTGGGAGACCTTGCGGCCGAGCTGGTGGATGTTGAGGCCGGAGGTGTCGACGACGACCTGGGCCTCGGCCCGCATGTCCTGCAGCAGCCGGCGCTCGGTCTGGATGCCGTCGAGCAGGCGCCCGTCGCCCTGGAGGGGGTGCGGCCGGCGGACGCTCTCGAACCGGCGGACCAGGGCCTCGTCGGTGGCGTCGAGGAAGAACAGGTGGGGCCGCCAACCCCGCTCGCGCAGCTTGCCCAGGGCGCTCTGCAGGTCGGCGAAGAACCGGCGGGCGCGGACGTCGACGACGGCGGCGAGCCGGACGTCGACGCCCTGGGCTCGCACCTGGGCGACGAGGTCGGCCATCGAGACGAGGAGCTGCGGCGGCAGGTTGTCGACGACATACCAGCCGAGGTCCTCCAGGACGTCGGCCGCGGTCGACCGTCCTGCCCCGCTCATCCCCGTGAGGATGAGGATCTCCCCGTCGTCGGCGTCGCCGAGGTTGACGCGCTGCACGCCCGAGGTGTCAGTCATCTGCACCGCCTCCCGGCCCGTCGTCGAGGATCTCGCCGGTCATCAGGTTGACAGCCGGCTCGTGGTCCGGTCCGCTCCCCAACTCTGCCGCAATCGTGGCCGCGAGCCGGGGACCGATCCCCGGCACGTCGCGCAGCTCCGCCTCGCCGGCGGCGCGCAGCCGCTTGACCGACCCGAACGCCCGCAGCAGGGCCGTGCGGCGGCTCTCGCCCAGGCCGGGTATGCCGTCGAGCGCGCTGGCCGTCATCGACCGCGACCGGCGCTGCCGGTGGAAGGTGATGGCGAACCGGTGGGCCTCGTCCCGGACGCGCTGCAGAAGATAGAGGCCCTGGCTGTTGCGGGGCAACACGACCGGGAACTCCCGGCCCGGAACCCAGACCTCCTCGAGGCGCTTGGCGAGGCCGACCAGGGCGACATCGGTGATGCCGAGCTCGTCGAGGACCTCAGCCGCGACGTTGACCTGGGGTAGTCCGCCGTCGACGACGACGAGGTTGGGTGGGTAGGAGAACCTGTGGAGCCGACCCGTCTCCTCGTCACGACCGGGGACCTCCTGGAGGGACTGTAGGTAGCGCTGGAACCGGCGGGTCAGCACCTCGTGCATCGCCGCGGTGTCGTCCACGGCATACGAGCCGTCGCCGTCTCCCCCGCCCCGCGTGCCGCCGGTCGGCCCCGCAGGGCCGCGCACGATGAACCGGCGGTACTCGGACTTGCGCGCAAGGCCGTCTTCGAAGACGACCATCGAGCCGACGACGTCGGTGCCCTGGACGTGGCTGATGTCGAAGCACTCGATCCGCAGCGGGGAGTCCTCGAGGTCGAGGGCGTCCTGGATCTGCTGGAGGGCCTGGCTGCGGGTCGTGAGGTCGCCGGCCCGGGCGACCTTGTGCCGCGCCAGGCTCTCCTCGGCGTTGCGCCGCACCGTCTCCATCAGGGCCCGCTTGTCGCCCCGGCGAGGCACCCGCAGGTCGACGCGGCTGCCGCGCAGCCCGGAGAGCCAGTCCGCGACCGCCTCGTGCTCGGGGGGTAGGACCGGGACGAGCACCTCCCGTGGGACGGCCTCTCCCACCTCCCCGCCGTAGACCTGCTGGAGCAGGTGGCCGACGACCTCGGGTACGTCGTCCCCGCCCTCCGGGCGAGGGCCCCAGGCTCCCTTCTCCGCCACCCAGCCGCGCTGTCCCCGAACCCGGCCGCCGCGGACGTGGAAGACCTGGACGGCGGCCTCGAGCTCGTCGTCGCAGACGGCGAAGACGTCGGCATCGGTGTCGTCGGGCAGCACCACGGCGGAGCGCTCGAGGACCCTGTCGAGGGCAGCGACGTCGTCGCGGAGCTGGGCGGCCCGCTCGAAGTCGAGCTCGGACGCGGCCGCGGCCATCTGCTGCTGAAGCCGGCGGAGGTACTTACCGGTGCTGCCGGCCATGAAGTCGCACAGCTCCTCGGCGATCCGCCGGTGCTCGTCGGTGTCGACCCGGCCGACACACGGCGCCGAGCACTTGTCGATGTAGCCGAGCAGGCAGGGCCGTCCCACCTGGGCGGCGCGCCTGAACACGCCCGCGGAGCAGGTGCGCACCGGGAAGACCCGCAACAGCTGGTCGAGGGTCTCGCGGATCGCCCACGCGTGGGCGTAGGGGCCGAAGTAGCGGGTGCCCTTGCGCTTGGCCCCGCGCAGCACCTGGGCCCGGGGGAACTCCTCGCCCAGGGTCACCGCGAGGAAGGGGTAGGACTTGTCGTCGCGATACTTGACGTTGAACCGCGGGTCGAACTCCTTGATCCAGGTGTACTCGAGCTGGAATGCCTCCACCTCGGTCGCGACCACCGTCCAGTCGACACTCGCGCCGGTCCGCACCATGGTCGCGGTCCTCGGGTGCAGTGCCGAGATGTCCTGGAAGTAGCTAGACAGCCGGGAACGCAGCGACTTGGCCTTGCCGACGTAGATGACCCGGCCGGCGGCGTCACGGAACCGGTAGACCCCCGGACCAGTCGGGATCTGCCCCGGCGCGGGGCGGTATGTCGACGGGTCGGCCACCGCTCAACCCTACGGCGACGCGCTGACGGCTGCTCACGTCCCCGACGACCCGGAGCGACGTGGGCCAGGGCCGTCCGCCGAGGGCTGTCGGTACCGGCGGCTAGGTTCGGACGATGGACATGAAGCTGGAGTTGGTGATGGTTCCGGTCAGCGACATCGACCGGGCCAAGGAGTTCTACGAGCGGGTCGGCTTCCGCGCGGACCACGACCAGACCGTCAGCGACGACATCCGGTTCGTGCAGCTCACGCCGCCCGGGTCCGCCTGTTCGATCGCCATCGGCCGCGGGCTGACCGACATGGTTCCGGGCTCGCTCGACAACCTCCAGATGGTCGTCCCCGACGCCGAGCAGGCTCACGCCGAGCTGGCGTCCCGGGGCGTGGAGGTGAGCGACGTGACAGTGCTCGCATGGGGGTCGTTCGTCTACGTCGCCGACCCCGACGGCAACCGGTGGGCGCTGCAGGAGCTCCCCGCCTGGACCCGGTCCGCCGGGGGCTCGGGAGAGCGTCCGCCGGATGTGCAGGTGAGCTGACCTGTCGACGGGCGGCGGGATCTCGGCCGTCAAGACGCGACGAGGATGGTGCCGTCAGCGCCGCCGGCGGGGCGGCGGACGTTCTCAGGAGACGGTGATGATGCCGCCCTGCTCGGTGGCCGTGAGAGGGGTCAGCCCACGCGGTGCCGGCCCGGCCTTGACGTCGCCGGTGGTGATGTCGAACTGGCTCCCGTGGCACGGACACTGGATCAGCCCGCCCTGGATCCGGGTGACCGGACACCCGGCGTGGGGGCAGATCGCCGAGAACGCCTCATAGGTGCCGGCCGTGGGCTGGGTGACGACGACGGCCGGGTTCTGCAGGATCGTTCCACCGCCGACGGGAACGTCGCTGACCGGGACCGAGGCCGCAGTCCCGCTACCGCCCGCTCCGCCGCCGGCCGTCGACGACCCGGCCGACGAGGTGCCGCACCCGGCAAGCACAGTCACCCCTGCCGCCGCGCCGCCGACGCCCAGGAGCACCGAGCGCCGCGAGGCGTCCTGCGGGGAGTGCGTCGTGGTGGCGTCGGTCCTGGCGCCCGTCGTGTCCCGCGTCATCTGACTCGTCCGTTCTCGCCTCGGAGGGGCCACGCCGTCGCGCCCGTTCGCGCGGCGGGCTCGGCCAACCGGTTGGCCGTCCGCGGTAGTCTCTGCGCCCTTGCTGTGAGCCTGCTGAGCGGTCCCTCACGGCCAGGTGATGGCCGTTCAGGCACGGCTGCTACGGCTGTCGCGGAGGGAAGATAACGGATCTGCAGCACTCTGTGATCTGGAACACCATGTTCACCTGCAAGTCGCTACAGTGCGCCAGTGCCCGCACATGGTTCGGGCAACGAGTGTGCGCCGGTACTGCGCGCCCTCGTCAGTTCTGTGTCAAACAGGAGGAAATGTGCCTCAGCGTTCCGTCATCACGGTCGGCGCCTCGGTGCTCGTGGCCTCGCTCGCGCTCGCCGGCTGCGGCTCGCGGAGCAGCGGTAGCACGGGTGCCTCGGGCGGCAGCGACAAGGTCGCGACGATCGGTGTCATCGCACCACTCACCGGCGACCTGTCCGCTCTCGGGCTCGGCATCCAGCACTCGGTCGAGCTCGCCGTCAAACAGGCCAACGACAGCAAGACCATCCCGGGCTGGACCCTCAAGGTCGAGGCCGTCGATGACCAGGCGCAGAGTGGACCGGGCCAGAACGCCGCCACCAAGCTCGCCGGTGACGAGACCGTCGTCGGCGTCGTGGGCAACCTCAACTCGAGCGTCTCGCAGGTGACCCAGCCGATCTTCGCCAAGGCGGGCGTCGTGCAGGTCTCCCCGGCCAACACGAACCCCTCGCTGACCGTCGACTCCTCGGGCAAGCGGGTGTACCCGACCTACTTCCGGACCTGCACCACGGATGCGGTCCAGGGCCCGTTCGCGGCGCAGTACCTGATCGGTGAGGGCATCAAGAAGGTCGCCACGGTCAACGACAAGAAGACCTACGGCCAGGGCCTGGTCACCGCATTCGAGGCGGAGTTCAAGAAGGACGGCGGCACGATCGTCTCCCACCAGGAGATCAACGCCGACGACACGACCAAGGACTACACGTCGGTCATCGCCGCGATCAAGCCGACCGCTCCCGAGGCCGTCT
>CAYPYK010000176.1:0-7286 GCA_964414665.1 uncultured Intrasporangiaceae bacterium
GCCTGCTCGGCATCTTCTACATCCTGCCGCCCATCTACGGCGTCCTCGGCCGGCTGCATCTGCCGTCGCTGCCGCCCGGCGTCCGATCGGACTCGATCGTGCTCCGGCTACCGGGGCTCGTCATCGACGGGCTCGGCGGCGACATCCTGACCGCGATGCTGGCTGGCGGGGCGTTCGCGGCGTTCCTGTCGACGGCGTCCGGGCTGGCGATGTCGGTGACCGGAGTCGTGGACCAGGACCTCCTGCGTCCCGCGCTCGCGCGGCTGACCGGCGGCGACGCCTCGAACGTCGCCGGCTTCCGGGTCGCCTCCCTCCTCGCGGTCCTCGTGCCGTATGCCGTGAGCCGGGTCACCGAGCCCATCGGACTCGCGACGACGGTCGGGCTCGCCTTCGAGGTGGCCGCAGCAACGTTCGCACCACTGCTGATCCTCGGCGTGTGGTGGCGGCGCCTGAGTACCGTCGGTGCCGCCGCCGGGCTCATCGTCGGGGCCGCGTCCGCGGCGGTCGCCGTGGGGGTCACCGTCGCCGCCGACGGCCTCACGGGCTGGCCCGGCGCGCTCCTGGCCAACCCGGCGGCCTGGGCCACCCCGCTGGCGGCCCTGGTCGCCGTCGCCGTCTCGCTCGCGACACCGGGGCGGGTCCCCGGGTCGGCGTCGCGGATCATGGTGCGCCTGCACACCCCCGAGCTGGTCGCCCTGCGCCGCTCGCGTGTCCTGGACTAGGCCGGCGACGCGGCATACGAGCCGTATCCCTGGTCACCCGACGGCGTCCCGGGCCGCCACGAACGCGTCGACGCACGCCCGGACGTCACCCTCGGAGTGGGCCGCTGAGAGCTGCACGCGGATCCGGGCCCTGCCCCTCGGCACGACGGGGAAGGAGAACGCGATGACGTAGACCCCGTCGCCGAGCATGTGGTCGGCGACCGCGGTCGCCCGGCGGGCGCCGTCGTCGCCGGGGAACATCACCGGGGTGATCGGGTGGGTCCCGGGCAGCAGGTCGAACCCGGCCTTGCTCATCAGCTCGCGGAAGAGGGCGGTGTTGTCCCGCAACGTCTCTCGCGCATCGTCCGACGAGGCGACCAGGTCCAGCGCCGCGAGGGAGCCGGCCACGACCGACGGCGCGACCGAGTTGGAGAACAGGTAGGGCCGCGCCCGCTGCCGCAGCAGCTCGACGACCTCGCGGTGCGAGGCGACATACCCGCCGGATGCCCCGCCGAGGGCCTTGCCGAGCGTCCCGGTGAGGATGTCGACCCGGTCGGCCACCCCGAACAGCTCGGGCGTCCCGCGGCCGTGCCGGCCGACGAACCCGACGGCGTGCGAGTCGTCGACGAGCACCATCGCGTCGAACTCGTCGGCCAGGTCGCAGATCCGGTCGAGCGGGGCGTGCGAGCCGTCCATCGAGAACACCCCGTCGGTGACGACGACCCGGCGCCGGGTGCCCGCCGCGGCGGCAGCCACCAGCTGGGCGCGCAGGTCCTCCATGTCGGCGTTCTTGTAGCGGTAGCGCCGCGCCTTGGACAGCCGGATGCCGTCGATGAGCGAGGCGTGGTTCAGCTCGTCCGAGATGACCGCGTCGTCCTCCCCGAAGAGGACCTCGAAGACCCCGCCGTTGGCGTCGAAGCAGGACGAGAAGAGGATGCAGGCCTCGGTGCCGAGGAAGTCGGCCAGCGCCCGCTCGAGCCGGTCGTGCTGGACCTGGGTTCCGCAGATGAACCGCACCGAGGCCATCCCGAAGCCCCACTCGTCGAGGGCGGCCTTCGCGGCGCTGACGACCTCGGGGTGGTCGGCGAGGCCGAGGTAGTTGTTGGCACAGAAGTTGAGCGACTCCCCCGCCGTGGTCCCGATGTGCGCCGACTGCGGTGTCGTCAGCTGCCGTTCGCGCTTGGTGAGCCCGGCCTCCTCGATCTCCGCCAGCGTCTGCGCCAGCTCGTCCTTGACCGACCCGTACATCTCGCCTCCCGCTCGTGGTGGGTGTGGTGCCGCTGTGCGCCGGACCGCTCCAGGTGTGGTCCGGTCCGCGCTCTCGTCAGCGTATGCCGCCCCCGCCGCCGCCCGCCCCCGGTCCCCTAACCTCTGCTAGCAGAGGTTAGGGGACCAAGCAGACGGTAGAACCTCTGCTCGGTCACACAACCTCTGCTAGCAGAGGTTAGGGGCAGGCGGGGGACTGGCCCGGGGGGCGCCGGCCGTCAGGTCCAGTCGACGACGGCCTTGCCGCCGTGGCCGGATGCCGTGGCCTCGAACGCCTGCTCCCACTGCTGGGCGGGGAACCGGTGGGTGATGACGGAGGTGACGGCCGCACGCAGCTCGGGCGACGTCGCGAGCATCGAGCCCATGAGGTACCAGGTCTCGAACATCTCGCGGCCGTAGATCCCCTTGAGGGTGACCATGTGGGTGATGACCCGGCTCCAGTCGACGGCGTACGGGCCCTTCGGCAGGCCGAGCAGGGCGACCCGGGCCCCGTGGTTGAGGTTGTCGAGCATCTCGGTGAGCGCCGAGGGCGCCCCGGACATCTCCAGCCCGATGTCGAACCCCTCGACCATCCCGAGCTCGCGCTGCGCCTGCGCCAACGTGCCGCCGGCGCCGACGTTGACGGTGAGGTCGGCGCCGGCCCCCCGGGCGAGAGCCAGCCGCTCGTCGCTGACGTCGGTGACGACGATGCGCCGGGCACCCGAGTGCCGGACGACAGCGGTCGCCATGACCCCGATGGGGCCGGCCCCGGTGATGACGACGTCCTCGCCGACGACCGGCCACTGCAGGGCGGTGTGCGTGGCGTTGCCCAGCGGGTCGAAGACGGCACCGAGGTCCGGATCGAGGTCCGCGGGCTGGACCCAGGCGTTGGTCGCGGGGATGACGACGTAGTCGGCGAACGCACCGTCCCGGTTCACGCCCACGCCGATGGTGTGGATACACAGGTGCCGGCGCCCGGCCCGGCAGTTGCGGCAGGTCCCGCAGACGATGTGTCCCTCGCCGGAGACCTTGTCGCCCACCGAGACGTGGGTGACGTCGGGGCCCACCTCGACGACCTCGCCGAAGAACTCGTGCCCGATGGTCATCGGCGGCTGGACGGTCGCCGCGGCCCAGTCGTCCCACTGCAGCAGGTGCAGGTCGGTGCCGCACAGCCCGGCCCGCTCGACCCGGATCTTGACGTCCTTCTGGCCACAGATCGGCTCCGGGACGTCGATGAGCTCGAGGCCGGGTCCGGCAGAGGTCTTCACGAGAGCGCGCATGAGGCCATCATGTCCCCGGCCGACACGGACCTGCGCCGCCGGCCTGCCTAGGCGCCCGTGACCGGAGCCACACACAGGGAGGTCGGCTCCCCCGGGCCGGTCACCGCTGGGCGCAGGGAACCGACCGCTCGTCGCGCCCTGCCCCGCCGCCCGTCAACGCTATGCGAGCGGTCACCGCATCCCCCGGCGGGCCCTGTTGTTGCGGCCCCCCCGGCCTGCGAGATTCGGCCACGACCTGCCCGTCACCGTCGACGGCGTGGGCGTGAGCGAGAGGACTCAACCGTGTCAGCACAGACCTCGCAGGCCCCGGCCCCCACCGCTGGGGCGGGTTTCGCGGACCCGGGCCCGCTCGGGCTCGCGGGCTTCGCGATGACGACGTTCTTCCTGTCCAGCGTCAACGCCGGCTTCATCCCCAAGACCGTGGAGGTCGTCGTTCTCGGGCTTGCCCTGTTCTACGGCGGCATCGCCCAGCTGCTCGCGGGAATGTGGGAGTTCGCCAAGGGCAACACCTTCGGCGCTGTCGCCTTCTCGTCGTACGGGGCCTTCTGGCTCTCGTTCTGGTACCTCGTCGCCCACACTGACCTCAGTGGGGCCGGCACCGACGCCGCCAAGGGGGTCGGCTGGTACCTCCTCAGCTGGACGATCTTCACGGCCATCATGCTGATCGCGTCCTTCCGGACCAACGGCGTGCTCGTCGTCGTGTTCATCGTCCTGACCATCACCTTCGCCGCCCTCACCATCGGCGAGCTCGGCAGCTCGACCGGCATGACCAAGTTCGGGGGCTACATGGGCATCATCACCGCCCTGCTCGCCTGGTACGGCGCGGCGGCCGGGGTGATGAACAACACGGCCAAGAAGGTCGTCTTCCCGGTGTTCCCCCGCTGACCGAGGGCACCACGCCACGGCGCGCGGCGGCCGTGGAGCGACCAGGCTCCGCGGCCGCCGGCGTATGCCGGGACGACCTGACAACCGGCCGGGCCTCCCCCGCGTCTAGTCCATGTCCCGACGACCGCGTCGGGGCCAGGAGAGGGAGGCCAACATGTCGGCACGACGCGGCCTGCGCCGCACCATCATCGTTCTCGCCGCGCTCGCCCTCACGGTCGTCACCGCCGTCGGCACGACCGCGTCCGCGAGCGCCGCACCCTACTGCGGCATCACCTGGGGCTCACTCGCGAAGTCGAGCGGCACGCTGCTGCCGGGCTCGGTCACGGGGGTCCGCTCCGGACGGCACGCCTGCTACGACCGACTGGTCCTCGACGTGGGCGGGGCCAGCCCCGGTTATTCGGTCCGGTATGTCACGAAGGTCCGGGCCGACGGCTCGGGGCACGTCGTCCCGACCGCGGGTGGGGCCCGCCTCGAGGTCACCGTCGGCAAGAGCGCGTGGACCCGGCCGAGCCTGCCGTCGGTCGCGGGCTACCGGACCTTCCGCCAGGTCACCTGGGCGGGCAGCTTCGAGGGGTACACGTCGTTCGGCCTCGGGGTCCGGGCGCGACTGCCCTTCCGGGTCTTCACCCTGCACGACTCGGCCAGCGGCACCAGCCGGCTCGTCATCGACGTGGCGCACCGCTGGTAGGGGCCGGTGACACGTCCGCGGGGGCCTCGGTCCCCGCGGACGTGTCCGGGGGCCTCGGCGCGGTGGCGCAGGTCGCCTGCCGGGTGACCCGCTGCACCAGCCCGAAGCCGGTGGCAACGATCGCCAGCAGGGGGGCACTGGCCTGCGCGCCGTACGTCGCGAAGGCGAGCACGGCGCCGAACAGGGTCACCCCGGACATCGCCGCGCACGGCGTGCAGCCGAGGTCGGGGCGACGTCCGACGAGGGGCACGTAGCTGGCGAGGACGAGGGAGCCCACCGACGCGGCGACGAGCAGTCCGGCCCACCAGCCCACGGCCACCCACGACGCACGGGTGGGGGCGGCGGTGGCGAAGAGAGCGGCCAGCAGCGGCGCCAGGGCGGCAGCAACGAGCCACCGACGACGGGTCCACGTGGTGAACGTCTCGAGCATGACGGCCCCTCTCCCGGGCACAGCGGCGGGTTTGCTATCCTCAGCATACCCCAGGGGGTATTACCCCAGGAGTATGCCGCTGCTCGGGCCGCCCGGCCCGGGCGGCTCTGTCCCTCAGCCGACCACTCCAGGAGCAGCAGACCTCATGCGTGAAGTCACGACCGACACCTTCGCCGCAGCACGCGCCGACGGGGCGTGCACCATCGACGTCCGCGAACCGCACGAGTACGTCGCCGGCCACGTCCCCGGTGCCCGTCTCGTCCCCCTTGCCGACGTCCCCCGCCGCCTGGCCGAGATCCCCCGCAAGGGCCGGGCCTACGTCATCTGCGGCACCGGCAACCGGAGCCTGCAGGTCACGGCCGAGCTCGTCGCCGCGGGCTACGACGCATGGTCGGTGCGCGGCGGCACGAGCGGCTGGGAGCGC
The DNA here is from genome assembly GCA_964414665.1 of uncultured Intrasporangiaceae bacterium. Classification (GTDB taxonomy): domain Bacteria; phylum Actinomycetota; class Actinomycetes; order Actinomycetales; family Dermatophilaceae; genus CAVSJJ01. The sequence continues at coordinate 5,654 of CAYPYK010000176.1, forward strand.
ACCGGGCGCCCGCTCGTGCGCAGCCCGCGCAGCAACGTCGCCTGAGCCCACGGCATACCCCCTGGACCTGCTTGCGTCCGAGTGACTGGTCGTCATGGCCACCAAATCCTCGGACACAGGGGGGGTGACGCGGTCTCAGGGCATCCGGGAGGCTTGTCTGCGCAGCCGGCTCGGGGTGGGTCAGGACACCGAGGAGAGGATCCGGGCGACCGTGTCGTCCGCGACCGTGTCGAAGAACCCGCCCACGACGTCCTCGAGCTGGTCGATGCCGTCGGCGCAGAACAGCACCGGCTGGTACCTGGTGATGTCGTAGTCGAGGGTGCCCATGGCGACGAGGTCGAGGGGCCGGTGCTCGACCTCGACGAACTCGTCCATCTCCCCGTAGCTCGACAGGATCCCGGCCCCGTAGGCCTTGGGCTCGCCGTCCTCGGTCATCACGCCGAACTCCATCGAGAACCAGAACACGTCGGCGACGAACTGCAGGGCCTGCGCCGTCTCGACCCGCTGCGCGGCCCTACCGGCGGCCTCGCTGATCGCGGCGAAGCGTGGGCTGGCCAGCTGGTTCGCGTGCCCGACGACCTCGTGGATGATGTCGGGCTCGGGCGTGTAGAGCGGCTCGCTCGGGTGGCGCAGGTACTGCGTGGAGTGGAAGGTCCGCTCCCCGAGTGAGGAGTAGAACTCCCGCAGCTCGACGAGCCCGGGGGCGGTCACGTATGACCAGCCGGAGAGCGGGCGCAGCCGGTCGGTCACCTCCGACAGCTGCGGCACGTGGTCAACCGGCAGGTCGAGGGCGGCCTTGGCCCTGAGGTACTCGCTGTGCGCGCGCTTCTCGTGCTTCGGCGCGAGCTCGCGGGAGGCGAGCCGCCAGATGTCCTGCTCGCTCTCGGTGTAGTCGATGTGCGGCAGCGGGCGGCCCGGCTGCCAGGCGAGTGCGGCCGCGGCGATCTCCCCGCGGCGGGCGCGGTATGCCGGGTCGGTGAACCCGGGGTGGTTCTCCCCGAGGTGGACCTCGACGGACCCGTCGTCGGCGCGGGTGACGGGCGAGTAGAGCTGGCCCTCCTCGAACATGCCTGACACCTCCTGGAGCGTCGGTCGTCTCGCGACCGGTGCGCGGCGCGCGACCGGTGCGTGGGCTGTGACCCCGGTCACGCCAGGAGACCATGCCGGGACGTGGATACGGAACCCTTGTGCAGGGGCATGGGCAGAACCGACACCCCCGGGCCTGCACGGGTGCTCAGAACTGGGCACAATGCGCAGCGACCGACGGACCGCCCACCGCTCGTCGCAGGGAGGGCCCGCCTGTCGAAGGACCCACCTGACTGTGTTGCTCCCCCACAGGGTATGGCGCTTGTGTGGTTGCACGCTGCGCATCGGACGACCGGTGCGTCAGATCGGTTCGCTCAACGAGGAGGAAGCCGTGACCGACGAGAACGTGTCCAGCAAGCCGCAGGGCAGTGATTTCCCACCTCCCGCCGACTTCACGGCGCAGGCCAACGGCACGGCGGAGTTGTACACCCAGGCCGAGGCCGACCTTCCCGGGTTCTGGGCCGCCCAGGCCAGGCAGCGCGTCACGTGGGCCAAGGACTTCGACCAGGCCCTCGACTGGAGCGACGCGCCCTTCGCCAAGTGGTTC
>CAYPYK010000177.1:0-7281 GCA_964414665.1 uncultured Intrasporangiaceae bacterium
CGCGCAGGTAGGCGAGCGCCGCCTCGCTCAGCATGTCGAGCCGGTTGACGTGGAACGAGACGAACAGCGGCCGGATGTTCCGGTGGTAGGGGAAGTCGTAGCGCAGGTCGAACAGCGGGTGCATGTGCCACCCGAACGCGACCATCCAGGTCCCCTCGGGAACGGGGGCGAGGCTGCTCACGTCGCGGTCGACCGGGATGAGGTGCACCGCCCCGGTGGTACCCGGCCGGCGGAACCGCTGCTGGACCAGGCCCTGGACCTCGGCGGCCACCTCGCCGAGCCCGTCCTCCCCGGTGAACGTCACGTCGGACAACCGGGCGAGGTTGCCGAGGAGGGCGAGGGTCTGCACGTAGTCGCCGAGGTTGCCCGAGGTGAGGACGTGGTCCGGGGACCGGTAGTCGATGATCCCGATGGGCCTCGCCCCCTCGGGAAGGGCGTACTCCCGCCCTGCGAGCCAGCCCTCGATGAGCCCCGCCACATGCGCTCGCCGCTCGTCGAGCCCGGCGCAGGGGCGGGAACGCAGCTCGGCGAGCAGCGCCGCCGCGGTGTCGCGCTCTCCGGCGACGAGGAAGCGGCCGGCGAGGTCGACGAGCGTCGGGCCGTCGAGCGCCCCCGGCGGACCCGCGAGCCGCAGCGCCCGAGCCCGTGACTCGACCGTGTCCGTCGCCAGCGCGGCGTCGACGGCCTCGACGGGCAGGGCGTGGACGAGAACCTCGTCGTCGAGGTCGCGGACGATCGTCCAGGCCCGGTGGAACTGGGTCCGCCGGTGGAGGAGCACCGCGTGGCCCGCCTGGCCGGCGGCCTCGCCACCGGGGAGGATGCGGACCCCCTCGGCCAGCGCCCACGCCGCGGTGTCCTCACGGACGGCCGCCAGCGCGGCGACGCCACGGCATACGGCGGTCGGCAGCGACGCCCCGACGGCGAGGGCATCGGCGAATGCCGCCTGCCCTCGGTGCAGCCGGGCCGCGCGGAGCAGGGCGGGGCCCTCGGCGGGGTCCGGCGGGCCGGGGTCGAGGAGCGGGTCCTTGCCGGCCACGGCACCGGCGAGCCGACCCCAGGCGCCGACGTACCACTGGGGGCGACGGCCGCCGGGTCGGGCGATCTGGACAGCCCCGGGCTGTCGGGTGCCCGTGGCGGCCGGCGCTGCCGATCCGGCCGCAGGCCCGGGGGCGGACGACGGGTCCGCGCGGCCGGCGAGCCGGGCGGCGACCGTGCTCCGGACCCTGCCGACGGCGGCGGGCCGCGTCGCAGCATGACCGAGGTCGCTGAGCAGGCGGCGCACCCGGGCCGCCGATGGTGCCGTCATGAGCCGGTCCCTCGTCGCACGGGTCCGCGAGGGAAACCGTTGTCCCGAACCACAACACCCTCCGCACCGCGCGTCCCGCCGGCCGGCCGACCTGGCGCGGCCCCCGCCGGGCGGTGGGCCGCGCAGAGTCTACAAGCGGATCGGGGGGCGGCCCCCGGACCGAGAGCGTGCCATCGTTGGGGCCATGCGGGTACTCGTGGTCGAGGACGAGCGTCGGATGGCCGAGGCCCTGGCCAAGGGGCTGCGGGCCGAGGGCTACGTCGCCGACATCGCCCACGACGGACCGAGCGGCCTGGAGGCCGCCCGGTTCGGCGACTACGACGCCGTCATCCTCGACATCATGCTGCCGGGGATGTCGGGCTACACCGTCGTCCGGACCCTGCGCGAGGAGGGCAGCTGGGTCCCGGTCCTCATGCTGTCGGCGAAGGACGGTGAGTACGACCAGGCCGACGGGCTCGACTACGGAGCGGACGACTACCTCACCAAGCCGTTCTCGTTCGTCGTCCTGCTGGCCCGGCTGCGCGCGCTGCTCCGGCGCGATGTCGCGCCCCGCCCGGTGGCGCTCGAGGCCGCCGGGGTGACCCTCGACCCCGCCTCGCGTCGGGTCAGCGTCGACGGGGCCGAGGTGTCGCTGTCCGCCCGGGAGTTCACCGTCCTGCACACACTCATGCGCGCCCACCCCAACGTCGTGCCGAAGGAGGTTCTCATCGAGCGGGTCTGGGGCGACGCCGACGCGGTGGAGCCGAACCTCGCCGAGGTCTACATCGGCTACCTGCGGCGCAAGATCGGGCGCCAGCGGATCGAGACCGTGCGCGGCGTCGGCTACCGGCTCGCGACATGAGCGAGCGGCTGGCTCGGCTCGGCCTGCGCGGCCGGCTCATGGCCGTGGGTCTGCTCGGGGTCGGCGCCGCCCTGCTCGTGGGTGGCGCCCTGTTGTATGCCGTGCTGACGGCGGGGTTGGAGCGCACCGTTGCCAACGAGGCCCGCGCGAGCGCGCAGGAGGTCGCCGCGATGGCCGCCCAGGGCCGGGTGCCCGACCCCGTCCCGGTGTCGGGGGCTCAGGTCGTCCAGCTCCTGGACCCCGACAACCGCGTGGTCGGCGGATCGGCGACGGCCGACCGGCTCACGGCGCTGGTCACGCCCGAGGAACACGCCCGACTGCTGGCCGGCGGCGCGCTGACGATCCCCGGAAGCCGGGCCGCGATGGGCGGCCAGCTCACGGTGGCCGGCGTGCGGGTGGGGGCCGGCGAGTCCTCGACGCTCGTCGTCGCGGCCGTCCCCACGGCCGACGTCGTCGCGAGCCGCCAGCTCATGGGGCGGCTGCTCTTCGTGTTCTTCCCGCTGTTCGTCGCCCTGCTCGCGGTCGTCGCGTGGCGCGTGGTCGGGTCGGCGCTGCGGCCGGTCGAGGGGCTGCGCCGGGGGGCGGAGCGGATCGGGGCCGGCTCGGTGGGGGTGGACCGGCTGCCGGTCCCGACCGCCCGGGACGAGGTCCACGCCCTGGCGACCACCCTCAACGGGATGCTCGACCGGATCGCCGCGTCCCAGGAACGGCAGCGCGACTTCGTCGCCGATGCGGCCCACGAGCTGCGCAGCCCACTCGCCTCGATGCGCACCCAGCTCGAGGTCGCCGAGCGGCTGGGCGAGGGCGGGGACCTGCCGGAGGGGCTGCTGCCCGAGGTCCATCGGCTCAGCGCCCTGGTCGACGACCTGCTCCTGCTGGCCCGGTCCGGAGCCGAGGCCGGGGCTCCGGATCTCGAGGACGTCGACCTGCTCGACCTCGCGGCCGAGGTGGCGGCCCGGGTGTCCGGGAGCCGGGTCCCGGTGCGGGTCGAGCCCCGCGACCAGGCGGGCCCCGGCCGCACCGACGTGGTGGTCGTGCAGGCCTGCCACGACGACCTGCTCCGCGCCGTGGCGAACCTCGTCGACAACGCCGTGCGGCATGCCGCCACCGTGGTCGTCCTGCGCGCCGAAGCCACCCCCGCGGGCGCCCAGCTGTGCGTCCGGGACGACGGCGACGGCATACCGGAGCAGGATCGGGAGCGGGTCTTCGACCGGTTCGCGCGACGCGACGACGCGCGAGACCGGGACCACGGGGGCAGCGGGCTGGGGCTGGCGATCACGCGGGACCTGGTCCGCCGCAACGGCGGTGACGTCGTCCTGGAGGACGCGGACCCGGGACTACGGGCAGTGCTCCGGCTCCCGGTGGACGGCTCCTCCGAGGGCCCGCCGCAGGGCCTGGTGACCGGCGGGTAGCGAAGGGCAGCCTGCGTGACGGTCGTCACAACCAAAGGCTCTGGACACATCTACTACGACCTGTAGTGTTCCAACGACCCATAGTAGATGAGCCTCCATCAGGAGTCCTGTATGAATGCCCTAGATGTGGCCCGGTGGCAGTTCGCCATCACCACGGTCTACCACTTCCTCTTCGTCCCGATCACGATCGGGCTCTCCGGCATCGTCGCCGCCTTCCACATGGCGTGGGTTCGCACCCACAACCCCGAGTGGCTCCGGGTGACGAAGTTCTTCGGGAAGCTCTTCACGATCAACTTCGCCCTTGGCCTGGTCACCGGCATCGTCCAGGAGTTCCAGTTCGGCATGAACTGGTCCGACTACTCCCGCTTCGTCGGCGACATCTTCGGCGCGCCACTGGCCTTCGAGGCCCTGCTCGCCTTCTTCCTCGAGTCCACCTTCCTGGGACTGTGGATCTTCGGCTGGGGCAAGATCCCCGAGAAGCTTCACATGTGGACGATGTGGCTCACCCACATCGGCACCGTGCTGTCGGCGTACTTCATCCTGGCCGCCAACTCGTTCATGCAGCACCCGGTCGGCTACCGATTCAACGCCACCACGGGCCGCGCCGAGATGGACGACTTCATCGCGGTGCTGACCAACAAGGTCCAGCTCGTCACCTTCCCGCACGTCATCTTCTCGGCCTACATGACGGGCGCCGCCGTCGTCATGGGCGTGTCGATCTACCTCCTGCGCAAGCACGAGGGCACGAACGACGAGGGCATGTACCGCCGCAGCACCCGCATCGGCGCGGTCGTCGCCCTCGTGGCGTCGCTGTTCGTCGTCATCTCCGGTGACGTCCAGGGCAAGATCATGACCGAGGTCCAGCCGATGAAGATGGCCGCCGCCGAGGCGCTCTACGACACCCCGGCCGACGGCACCTGCGCGAACTTCTCGGTGCTCTCCATCGGCTCGCTCGACGGCTCGAGCGCGACGACGGTCATCCCCGTCCCGTGCCTGCTGTCCTTCCTCGCCACCGGCTCGTTCAGCGGTCACGTCGAGGGCATCAACCAGCTCAAGCAGGCCGACGCCGACTACTTCGGCACCGGCAACGCCACGGTCCGGGTCCTCCAGAACGGCGTCGTCAACGAGGTCGCCATCAAGGACGTCACCCTCGACAACGGCAAGTCGCTCCTGGACTACACCAAGGACGCGACCTACACCCCGAACATCCCGCTGGCCTACTGGACCTTCCGGTTCATGATGGGCCTCGGCTTCCTCACCATGGCGTTCGCGATCGCCGTGCTCTGGGTGACCCGCAAGGACGGCCTGCTCAAGAGCAAGTGGTGGATGTGGGTCGCGATCCTCACCCCGCTGCTGCCGGTGTTCGCCAACAGCTTCGGGTGGATCTTCACCGAGATCGGCCGTCAGCCGTGGATCGTCTACGGCCTGATGTCGACGAGCGCCGGCGTCTCTCCGAAGGTGTCGGTCGGTGAGGTCTGGGTCTCGATGATCGTCTACACGGCCGTCTACGCCATCCTCGCCGTCGTCGAGGTCCGCCTGTTCCTCACCTACGTCCGCCGCGGCGCCGAGCCCTTCGAGGAGCCGGTCAGGCATTCGGACGTCGACGAGGACACCCCCCTGCAGTTCGCGTACTGAGGCACTCCAAGGAGAACAAGGACTACACCATGAACTATCCACTCATCTGGTTCCTCCTCATCGGAGTGCTCTGGACGGCATACCTCGTCCTCGAGGGGTTCGACTTCGGTGTCGGCTCCCTACTCTCGGTGCTCGGCAAGGGCACCGACCCGGCAGACACCGAGAAGCGCCGCCGGGTCATGCTCAACACCATCGGCCCGTTCTGGGACGGCAACGAGGTCTGGCTGCTCACCGCGGGCGGCGCGACCTTCGCGGCCTTCCCGGAGTGGTACGCCACGATGTTCTCGGCGTTCTACCTGCCCCTCCTGCTCATCCTCGTCTCGCTCATCGTCCGCAACATGGGCTTCGAGTACCGCCACAAGCGGGACAACGCCGTGTGGCGCCGCAACTGGGACCTCGCCATCATCGTCGGCTCGGTCCTCGCGCCGCTCCTGCTCGGCGTCGCCCTGACCAACATGGTCCGCGGCATGCCGCTGCGCGGGATCGACGGCCACGCCGAGTACGTCGGCAACTTCTTCACCCTGCTCAACCCGATGAGCCTGCTGGGCGGCCTGGTCATCCTCGGGCTCGCGCTCACCCACGGCTCGCACTTCCTCACCATGAAGACCGACGGTGAGATCCGCGAGCAGGCCCGCGCACTCGGCACCAGGGTCGGCCTCGGCACCACCGTGCTCGCGGTCGTCCTCCTGCTGTGGGTCGGCCTCACCGTGGGCAAGGCCTCGGTGTGGGTGATGATCGCCATCGCCGCCGTCTCGCTGCTGTTCGGGATCTACATGAACGTCATCAAGAAGGAGGGGCTGGCCTTCATCGGCACCTCCGTCACGATGGCGGCAGCGGTCGCGACGTACTTCTTCGCGCTGTACCCCAACGTCATGCCGACCTCCCTGTCGGACGGCATGTCGCTGACGGTGACCAACGCGTCGAGCACCGAGATGACGCTGAAGATCATGACCGGCGCCGCGCTGGTGTTCACCCCGATCGTCCTGGTCTACACGGCCTGGGCCTACTGGGTGTTCCGCAAGCGCATCTCCACGAAGCACATCCCCGCGGCCGTCTCAGTCTCCTGACGGCCCGGACCTGCGTCATTCCCTCCCGATGAGGCCCTTCGACCCACGGCTGCTCAGGACGGCGCCGGCCGCACGTCGGCCGGTCGCCGTCCTGGCGGCCGTGGGCGTGGGCCAGGGCGTGGCCACCATCGGCCTCGCCTTCGCGATCGCCCACCTGGCGGTCGCCGTCGTCCGCCGGGACGCGCTCGTCGCCCCGGCCCTGGTGGTCGCGGCCCTGTTCGGCGTCCGGGCGGGCCTCGCCTGGACGGCGGAGCGGGTCGCGGCCTGGGCGGGCATCGAGGTCTCGGTCGCCCTGCGCGAGACGCTGCTGCGGCACTGGCTCACCCGCTCAGCCGACGACCGCCCCGACGCCGACCGCGCGGTCACCCTCGCCGCCCAGGGCGCCGCCACCGTCGAGCCGTATGCCGCCCGCTTCCTCCCCTCCCTCGTCGCCGGCGCCGTGGTCCCGGTGCTCGCCGTCGGCGCCCTGCTGTTCGTCGACCGGCTGAGCGCCCTCATCGTCGTCCTGACCCTTCCGCTCCTCCCCCTCTTCGCCGCGCTCATCGGCCGGACGACCCAGGAGGAGACGGACAAGCGCTGGAAGGCCCTCGCCGGCCTGTCCGGCCACTTCCTCGACGTCATGCGCGGCCTGCCCACCCTGGTGTCCTACGGGCGGGCCGGTCGGCAGGTGGACCAGATCGGCGAGGTGAGCCAGCAGCACCGCCGCGCGACGACGCGGACCCTGCGGCTCGCGTTCCTCAGCTCGTCGGCGCTGGAGCTGCTCGCGTCGATCTCGGTCGCCATCGTCGCCGTCTCGGTCGGGCTCCGGCTGACCTGGGGCACGGTGGGCCTCGAGACGGGGCTGCTCGCGATCCTGCTGGCCCCAGAGGCCTACTGGCCGATCCGGCGCGTCGGTGCGGAGTTCCACGCCGCCGCCGACGGCGCCGAGGCCATCGCCGCGATCATCGCCGAGCTCGAGCCCGCCGCCGCTGCGTCCGAGGAAGTGGTCGCCATGACGACCAGTCACTCGGACACTGGGGG
>CAYPYK010000178.1:0-7258 GCA_964414665.1 uncultured Intrasporangiaceae bacterium
CGACGGCTCGCGCATCGCCCTGGGCCGTGAGCTCCTGCGCGCTGTCGAGGTCGAGCCGGCGGCCCCGTGAGCGAAGCGACCCGCGCGCGGCCGATATCACAGCCGACGGCACCGTCCTGCCACGAACAGGGCGGGACGCCCGCGCCGGTCGGTTCGCCCGTCGTCGCCCTCGCCGGCGCCCCGAACGTCGGCAAGTCCACGCTCTTCAACGCCCTCACGGGCGCACGGCGGACCGTCGGCAACTGGCCGGGCACCACCGTCGAGGTCGGCAACGGCACCTGGAACCTCGCCGGGGCCGCCGGCCCGCAGCAGGTGACGCTCATCGACCTCCCGGGCGCCTACTCGCTCGACCCGATGAGCCCGGACGAGGCGCTGACCCGCGACGTCGTCCTCGGCGAACGGGACACCGAGCGTCCGGATGCCGTCGTCGTCGTCGCCAGCGCCGCACATCTGGCTCGCAGCCTCTACCTGGTCGCGCAGATCCGCGAGACCGACCTCCCGGTCGTCGTCGCCCTGACGATGAACGACGTGGCGGCCCGCCGCGGCATCGAGGTCGATACCGAGGTCCTCGCCGAGGAGCTGGGCTGCCCCGTCGTCGCGATCGACCCCCGCCGGCGCCGCGGTCACGACGAGCGTCCCGCCGATGTCCTGGCCGCGGTCACCGCGGGGCGGGTCCGGGCGCGGACAAACGACATCGCGGCATACGGGCTCGATCCGGAGCTGGGTGGCGACGACGAGCTCGCCCGCGGCAACGAGCGGTTCGCCTACATCGAGCGAGCCGTCGAGGCCGCCACCAGCCGAAGCGCCCAGACCCGGCGGACCTGGTCGGACCGGATCGACCGCTGGGTCACCGCTCCGGTCGCCGGGCCGCTCATCTTCCTCGCCGTCATGTGGCTCGTCTTCCAGGTCACGACGCGGGTCGCGGCGCCGCTGCAGGACGGCCTCGACCGGCTCGTCGGCGGGCCCGTCTCGTCGGCGGTGGCCGCACTCGTCGCCGCGGTCGGCCTCGGCGGCACGTGGGTCCAGGGGCTGCTCGTCGACGGTCTCGTCGCGGGCGTCGGGATGCTGCTCACCTTCGTCCCACTCATGGCGATCATGTTCCTGCTGCTGGCCCTCCTCGAGGACTCGGGCTACCTGGCGCGGGCCGCCGTCGTCACCGACCGGCTCATGGGACGGCTGGGCCTGCCGGGCCGGGCGTTCCTGCCGCTCATCGTCGGCTTCGGCTGCAACGTCCCCGCCATCTCGGCAACCCGGATCCTCCCGCAGGCGCGTCACCGGATCCTCACGGCCCTGCTCGTCCCCTTCACGTCGTGCTCGGCGCGGCTCACCGTCTACATGCTGCTCGCCCAGACGTTCTTCCCCCGCAGCGCCGGGTCGGTCGTGTTCGGGATGTACGTCCTGTCGATCGTCCTCGTCGTCGTCGTCGGGGTGCTGCTCAAGTCGACGCTGTGGCGGATGATGGGGGCCGAGCCGCTCGTCATCGACCTGCCCCCGTACCAGCGGCCGACGCTCCGGCTCACCACGGCGGTGATGTGGCTTCGCCTCAAGGGGTTCCTCCGGACCGCCTCGGGGATCATCGTCGCGACCGTCGCCGTCGTGTGGCTGCTGCAGTCCATCCCCCTGGGCGACGGGTCGTTCGGACACGTGCCGGTCGAGAACAGCCTGTATGCCGGGCTGGCCCGCGCCGTCGCCCCGATGCTGTCCTTCGCCGGGTTCGGCCAGTGGGAGGCCGTCTCGGCCCTCATCGTCGGGTTCGTCGCCAAGGAGGCGGTCATCTCCTCGTGGGCGCAGACCTACGCGCTCGCCGACACGACGTCGACCCAAGGGCACGGGGCCCTCGCCGACCAGCTGCACGCGACGTTCGCGGCCTCCTCCGGCGGGCATGCGGGAGTGGCGGCGCTCGCGTTCATGGTCTTCCTGCTCGCCTACACCCCGTGCGTCGCGACCCTGGCGGCCCAGCGCCGGGAGCTCGGCACGAGGTGGACGGTGTTCGGGGTGGGCCTCCAGCTCGTCGTCGCGTGGACGCTGGCCGTCGTCGTCTTCCAGATCGGGAGGCTGGTGTGGTGACCGGCGGGCCGCTGCCTACCCGGCCCGGGCCGGCCGTTCCGGCGGCTCGACCCCGGCAGCCGCTGACGGAGGTGCTCGAGGCGTTCCGGTCGGGAGCCCGCTCCCTCGACGAGGTGGCCCATCGCGCCGGCCTCAGCCGCGACACCGTCGAGGGCGCCGTCGACCAGCTCGTCCGGATGGGGCGGCTGGAGGCCAAGGAGCTCGCCACGGGGTGCCCGTCGGGCGGCTGTGGGTCGTGCGCGTCCGGCCACGACGACGGCTCGGCGGGATGCGGGGCGCCCGCGCCCGGTGTCGGCCGCGCCGGCCCGGTGCTCATCACGCTGAGGCTGCGCCCGCCGTCCTGAGGCGCCGCCCCGGCATACCCCGTCGGTCGGGGGCGGCCTCTCTCGCCGGCGCGCCGGCGAGACAGCCGGGCGCGGCGTCAGAAGGTGACGGCCTCGAGGAGCTCGGCGGAGCTCCATGCGGTCTGGTCGTGTGGGCCGTCCTCCTCGGCAGCCCGGACCAGGGCAGCGATCCGGTAGTTGACCGGCGTGGCGACCCCGTGCTCGGCGCCGAGACCCACGACGGCACCCTGGAGCTCGTCGATCTCGGTGCGGCGCCCGGCGGCCAGGTCGTCGGCCATCGAGGACCGTGCGTCCGGGTGCACCTTGAGGGCCGTCCGGGCCATGGTCGTGAAGATCGAGTCCGACGCGCGCAGCACCTTGACCATCGCCGACGGGGGCAACGGGGAGAGCCGCGCAGGCGTGACGCCCGCCGCGGCGAAGGCCGAGAGCGCCTCCTCCTGGCACAGGGCGAGGACGCGCCGGTAGCCACGGTCGGCGAGCTGCTCCCCGAGGGGGCGTCCGGACAGGGCGTTGACGGCGTTGTTGAGGTTCATCAGCAGCTTGGCGTGCTGGACGCCGACGATGTCCTTGCGCTGCCCGATGGGCACACCGGCCGCGGCTGCCGCGCGGGCGAACGGCGCTCCCGCCGGGCTGCCCTCGACGAGGAGCTCCCCCGAGGTCGCCTGGAGGTAGGTCGCGGGCGCGGCCCGGACGACGTTGTACGTCACGACCCCGGCGAGGACCGGGCCGGCCAGTATGCCGCGCAGCCGTGCGGGGTTGTGCAGCCCGTTCTGGAGGCTGATGGTCACGGTGCCGGGGGTCAGGTGTGCCGCAGCCGACCGGGCGACGGTCTCGGTGTCATGGGACTTCGTCGTCACGAGGACGACGTCGGCATCGGCCGCCGCTCGGGGGTCGGTCGTCAGGGTCAGGGCGTCGGGAACGACGGTGGTCGTCGGCTTGCCGCTGCGACCCAGGGTCAGGCCGTCGGCGGCAATGGGGTCCAACACGGAGGGGCGGCCGACGAGGGTGACGTCGCAGCTCTCCGCGAGGCGGCCACCGACGTAGCACCCGACGGCTCCGGCGCCGAGGACGGCGACACGGAGTCGGCTTTCGGGGGAGTGGCTCACCCGGCGATCGTCCCACCGGTCCGGGGGTGCCGGTGACCAACCGGACGTTGCCCTCGGTCGCACGGGGCGAGAGCCGACCCGGAGGGACGAGTGGGCCATTGCCACAGGGCTGGGTGCCGCCTCGGCCGATCGGCCGGACAGACGGGTCTGCCACCCCGACGGCCGTCGGCCGCGAGGACCACTGGGGGACACCGTGATTGATGTGACGTGTGATGCACAAGTCGGCTCATGCGGGGACGTCCGCGAGTCTCCATCGCTGCCAGCCGTGCCGGATTCGGCGGATCGCCGGACACCGGCTCCGCCGACCTCTAGAGTTCAGCGGCGAGGAGGGGCGGGTTGTCAGTCGGGGAGGATCGACAGCAGATGACCGAAGTGACCGTGTCGGCCGACGTCTACTGGGTCGACCCACAGGTGGCGGACCTGTTCCCGCACAGCTGGTTCGGGGACCCGACCTTCATCGTCGCGACGGACGACACCGTCGGCGCGGTGGCTGCGCTGACCGAGGCGGTGGCCAGGTTCCTGGTCATGGACGACACGGGGCGCGAGCTGACCGCGACGCAGGTCGCGAGCGGACGGTGGTGGACGCCGGGCGGCGCATCCGGGCCGTACCTGACCGACCAGGGGATCGTCGTCTCCCTCGACTGCGACGGCGAGTTCAGCAGGGCCCGGGGCCAGGCGATGATCGAGGTCCTCGTCGCCGAGCTGTGGTCGCGGCAGGTGAGCGCCCACGTGGCCCGCCCGCCCGAGGGCCTGGACTGGGCCAACGCCCCCCGCTGGCTCCCCTCCGCCCGGTAGCCCTGACCACCCGGTAGCCCCGCCGCGTCGCCTCAGGCCGCGTCCGCGACCGCACCCGCAAGTCGGCCGACGAGCTCGTGGAGCGCGGCGTCGACCTCAGGGTCGGTGAGCCGGCCGTCCGTGAAGGCGTCGTGCGCCTGGGCGATCCCGATCGAGGGGCCGACGATGTCGGCACCGGCCACGCCGAGGATCCGGACCGCGTCCTCGCGTGCCCACTGCGCTCCCCGGGGCGAGCGGGTGGCGGCGAGAACCGCCGTCGGCTTCCCGGCGATGGCGGCGGCTCCGCGGGGCCGCGACAGCCAGTCGATGGCGTTCTTCAGCGACCCGGGCAGCGAGCCGTTGTACTCCGGCGTGACGACGAGCAGCGCGTCGGCCCCGGCGACGGCGGCGCGCAGCTCGCCGACGACGGCGGGCGCGTCTGCGCCGTCGGTGTCCTCGGAGTAGTGCGGCAGCTCGGCGAGGCGGTCCCATGTCGTCGCGGGGGCGCCCTCGGGCAGGTGGTCGATGGCTGCGCCGGCCAGTCGCCGGTTGTCCGAGGCCCGGCGCAGGCTGCCGACGAGGACGAGGATCTTCACTGCTGGCTCCCGAGGGTAGGTAGTCGAGTAGCTGACGACGTCTCGGTCATCCCAACAAAGTCAAGGAGTTGACCATTCCCTCCCGGTACCCTGACCAGGTGGTCGTCGAGCGCATCGTCGCGCCCGCGGAGGAACTTCCGCTGGGGGCGCTGCTCCATCGTGTCGCCGCGTTCTTCGCGGCCGACGTCGACCGGCGACTGGCCGCGTCGGAGTTCTCCGACCTCTCCCTCGCCCCGACCCGCAACGTCCTGCGGCACCTCGGTGACGGACCGCTGAGGGCCAGCCAGATCGTCGACCGGTGCGAGGTCTCCAAGCAGGCCGTGAGCCAGCAGATCGCGCATCTGGAACGGGCCGGCTACCTCTCGGCGTCCCCCGACCCGAGGGACCTGAGGGCGCGCACCCTCACCCTGACCGAGCGGGGCGCTCGCGCGCTCGTGCTGGCTCGGCTCCTCTTCGCGGAGATCGAGCAGGAGTGGGCCCGACAGATCGGCGCCGAGGACATGGGCCACCTGCACCGCTCGCTCGCCAGGCTGCTCGAACGGCTGCCGGACCGGCCCTGCCGACCCGCTTCGCCGACGGCGCCCCCGGCGGCGGGCGCATAAGGTACGCCTTTCCTTAGCGAGGCGCATCAAGAAGGTCCCCGATTCCCAGGATTGGGATGAAACTCCTATGGGTTTCCCAGGAAGTAGTTCTATCTTCAACTTTCGCGACGGCACTCGTCGCGGCAAGGCTCATAGGAAGAAGTCGTCATGCACCCGGCATTGACCACGCTGAGCCCCGCTGGTCACTACATCGACTGGTGGGTCATCCATATCTCAGTCACCAACCTGGCGATCATCCTCACGATGATCGCTGTTTTCGTTGCCGCCCTGTACATCCCGTTCCCGCACGCGGACGAGACCGCCGCCGCGCAGACCCCGCCGGCGACCGGCGACGAGGGGGACGGGCAGTGACCGCCACCCAGACCGGTCGACCCGCCTCCGGCTCCGCGCCGACGACCTGGACCGCCCGGGTGCGCGACCGCATCACCCATGCGGTCCCGGAGGGCCAGGCACTTCCCGACCGCCAGCCGTCCTACGTCGACTCGTGGATCTACGTCTTCGGCGTCGCCACGCTGGCCGCCCTCGTGGTGGTCCTCGTCACCGGCGGTCTCCTCGCCGTCGGCGGCGCGGTGTGGTGGCACACCTCGAGCCTCGGCCACTTCGTCAACTCGCTCCACCTGTGGAGTGTCGAGCTCTTCTTCGCCGTGATGGTCATCCATCTGTGGGGCAAGTTCTGGATGGCGGCCTGGCGAGGCAACCGGACGATGACGTGGGTCACCGGCATGGTCCTGTTCGTCGCCTCGATCGGCACCGCCTTCACCGGCTACCTCTCGCAGACGAACCTCGACGCCCAGTGGATCAGCACGCAGGCCAAGGATGGGCTGAACTCCATCGGGTTCGGCGCCTACTTCAACGTTCTTGACACCGCCCAGATGCTGCTGTGGCACATCGTGCTGCTGCCCCTGGTGGTCGGGCTCATCGTCGTCGGCCACATCATCCTGGTCCGCCGGCACGGGGTCGTCCCGCCGATCGACGCCGAGGAGCCGACCCGATGAGCACCGCCACCGCCAAGCGTCCGTCCGCCCACCGCGACTCCACCCCTGACTCGCACGACTTCCCCACCCGGCGCTACGACCTCGTCAAGGAGTTCGTCATCGCGCTCGTCGTGATGTCGGTTCTCACCATCGGGCTCGCCATCGCGTTCTCCTCACCGGACGAGAAGGCGATGACCCTGCAGGACTGGGCCACCGCCGCACCGGCCGATGTCGTCGCCACGGCGACGAGCGAGCTCGCCGGGACCTCCGGGTCGGCGACGTACGGCCCCCCGTACAACGCCAACGCCGACGGCCAGACCCTCGGGCCGCTGCCGCTGCAGAAGTGGGGCGGGGTCCGCATCCCGGTCGACTCGGCCAACGACCTGGTCGTCACACCGCTGAGCAACGTCTCCGGCGACTCGGCCCTGACGACGGCTCTCGACCAGTGGAAGGGCGCCACCGCCGACCAGCAGTCGTCATGGGCGAACGCCTACGCCGACGCCCTGTCCAACGCCCCGGACGGTGACCCCACCCAGGTGGCCCCGTCGGCCGACTACGGGCCGGTCCCCGTCATGGCGCAGTCCCTGCTCACGCTGGCCAAGTCCGGTGGCCTCGAGTCGATGCTCAACACGCCGGGGTTCTATGGCAGCGACCCGACCAAGTCGCTGCTGCTCCTCTCCGACGGCTCCTACCTGGAGGACCAGTCCCGGGCACGCAGCCTCGGCGGTGACCAGTGGGGCATGATGAACGAGACGGGCAACTACCCCGGCCAGCCGTGGATGTGGCTCTACACGT
>CAYPYK010000179.1:0-7247 GCA_964414665.1 uncultured Intrasporangiaceae bacterium
AGATGACGGCAGGCGTCGTCGAGCAGGTTCCAGGTGTCCAGGCGGGTGTACGACGGGTTGGCCACCGCCGCCAGGGCGGACACGTGCAGGCGCCGCGGTTTGTCACTGTGTCGGTTCATGCCCTCGCCTGTCCTTCGGGGTGCGGATAGTTATTCTGACCCGGCGTCGCTCCCCGCGGAAACATTTCGGCGAGGCCGGTCGGCGATCCGCATCGGGAGCGCCAGGCGGCGCGCCGGCAGGTCGGCGACGTCGCCGAGCGAGCGCACCACCGCCTGCGTCAGGCCCATGAGTGCGGCCATCACGGGCAGCACCGGCTGCAGCGGCTTGGCCGCCGACCGCACGGTGCTGATCCGGCGGGCCACGAGCAGGCGTTCGACGCAGTGCGACAGCCAGGCCCCCACGCCCAGGGCGAAGATCGCCAGCACCGCCGCCACGATGCTCAGCCGGTAGGCCGCGCAGACGACCGCGCCGATGATCACCAACGCGGCCAGCGCCGCGGCGACGGCGGCGCGCGACTCGAGGCGGCTCACGACTCGGGCCCCCGGCCCCGAACCGCCTGGGCCGCGGCGCGGATCTGCGGCGTCACCAGCATCACGCGGCCGAGCACCCCGTTGACGAAACCGGGCGACTCGTCGGTGGACAGTTCCTTGGCCAGCTGCACGGCCTCGTCGACGGCGACTGGCTCGGGCACGTCGTCGGCATAGAGCAACTCCCACACCGCGACCCGCAGGATCGCCCGGTCCACCGCGGGCAACCGGTCCAGCGTCCAGCCCTGCAGGTGCGAGCTGATCAGGTCGTCGATGTGCGCGCTGTTGTCGCCGACGCCGCGCGCCACCGTGACCGTGTAGGCGGGTGGCGGCGCGACGCCGGATTGGGCCTCCGCCAGCGCGGTGCGGGCGTCGACGACCTCACCCGGGCTCATGTCGCGGGCCTCGGCCTCGAACAACAGGTCGACGGCGCGCTTGCGGGCGTGGTGGCGTCCCTTAACGGGTTTGCTCACGTGTTGACGCGGCCCAGGTAGCTGCCGTCGCGGGTGTCGACCTTCAGCTTGTCGCCGGTGTTGATGAACAGCGGCACCTGGATCTCCGCCCCGGTTTCCACGGTGGCGGGCTTGGTGCCGGCGCTGGAGCGGTCGCCCTGCAGGCCCGGCTCGGTGTGGGTGACCTCCATCTCGACCGACACCGGCAGCTCGAGGTAGAGCGGCGCCCCGTTGTGGAACGCCACCTGCACCGGCAGACCCTCGAGCAGGAACCGGGCGGCGTCGCCGACCAGCGACTCGGGTAGCGGATGCTGCTCGTAGTCCTGGCTGTCCATGAACACGAAGTCCGAGCCGTCGCGGTACAGGTAGGTGGTGTCGCGCCGGTCGACGGTGGCGGTCTCCACCTTGACCCCGGCGTTGTAGGTCTTGTCGACGACCTTGCCCGAGACCACGTTCTTGAGCTTGGTGCGCACGAAGGCCGGGCCCTTGCCGGGCTTGACGTGCTGGAACTCGACGACGGTCCACAGCTGGCCCTCGATGTTGAGGACGAGGCCGTTCTTGAGGTCGTTGGTCGTTGCCACGCGGAACATCTCTCTCGTTGCGGTCGGTGCGTCCGGCCTACCGGACGGCGTGCCCGGGCACGCGTCACCGGCTCCGGATGAGGCGGGGATCGGGCGCCATCGTACCCTGCTCGCCGCCCCCGGCCGGCACGCCGCCGCACGACCCGGCCGGCTCCGAGAAACCCCCGGGGTCAGCCGCTGACCGCGTCGTACGCCGCGCGCAGCAGCTCCTCGTCGGGGCCCTCGAGACGCGCCGGACGGGCAAGGTCCTCGAGTACGACGAAGCGCAACAGCGACCCGCGGGTCTTCTTGTCCCGCCGCATCGCCGTGAGCAGGTCCTCGAACCGGCCCGGGACGTAGGACGTCGGCAGCCCGACGGCCGTCAGGATGCTCCGGTGCCGCGCGACGACGTCCCGTGGCAGGGAGCTCGCGCGGGCGGCGAGCTCGGCCGCATACACCATCCCGATCGCGACGGCCTCGCCGTGCCGTCGGGTGTAGCCCTCGACCTGCTCGATCGCGTGGCCGAAGGTGTGGCCGTAGTTGAGGATCTCGCGCAGCCAGGACTCGGTGAGGTCCTTGCTGACGACCTCGCCCTTGACGGCGATGGCTCGCTCGATCAGCGCGCTCGTGTGCGGCCCGTCCCAGCGACGGGCGCCGTCGGGGTCGGACTCGACGAGCTCGAGGATGACCGGGTCGGCGATGAACCCGGCCTTGACGATCTCGGCCAGCCCCGAGACGTAGTCGGCGACCGGAAGCGTCCCGAGCACGTCGAGGTCGCAGACCACCCCGGCGGGCGGGTGGAAGGAGCCGACGAGGTTCTTGCCCTCGGCCGTGTTGATGCCGGTCTTGCCGCCGACGGCCGCGTCGACCATGGCGAGCAGCGTCGTCGGCACCTGGACGACGGCCACCCCACGCAACCAGGTCGCGGCCGCGAAGCCTGCGAGGTCGGTCACCGTGCCGCCGCCGACGGCCACGACGGCATCACTGCGGGTGAACCCGGCGCGCCCGAGGACCCCCCACAGGTCGGCGGCCGCCTGCGCCGTCTTGGCGGCCTCGGCGTCGGGTACGGCGGCGACGTGCACCTCGTGGTCGACCCCGAGGGCGGCGGCGACGGAAGCGGCCGGGCCGGGGAGGGTGTCGGGGTGGACGACGAGGACCCGCTGGACGCTCGGCCGGAGCATTCCTCCGACCGTGCCGAGCAGGTTCCGACCGATGACGACGTCGTAGTCCCCACCGACGGAGATGGTCGTCGACGGGGGGGTCACGCCTGGTCCACCACCCGGACGACCTCGTCGGCGATGTCCTGCGGCGCCCGGCCGGCCGTGTCGACCCGATGGGTGGACAGCCGCTCGTAGATCGGCCGGCGCCCGTTCATCAGCGCCGTCCAGGTGGCCCGAGGGTTCACGGCGAGCAGCGGCCGGGACTGGTCCAGCCCGACCCGCTTGGCGGCGTCGGCGATCCCGACATCGAGGAAGACGACGGTCAGCCCCTCGAGCGCCCGCTGGATGTCGGGGTCCATCGGGGCCCCGCCGCCCAGGGCGACGACGCCGTTCTCCACGGCGAGTGCCTGGACGACCTCGTCGCGTTCGAGGGCTCGGAAGGCACTCTCGCCGTCGGCGATGAAGATCTCGGCGATGGAGCGGCCCTCCCCCACCTCGATCGCCGCGTCGGTGTCGAAGAACGGCACACCGAGCCGCTCCGCGACGAGCTCGCCGACGGTGGACTTGCCCGCGCCGGGCGGGCCGATGATGACAAGGCGTGGCATGACGGTCACCAGGTTCGCATGACGGCCACCCGGTTCGCTGGGCGGCCGGGAGGGCCGCGTGGTATGCCGGGTGGTTGCGGGCGGTCTCGGCGACGGAGTCGCCGCCGAACTTCTCCAGTGCGGCCTCGGCGAGGACGAGGGCGACCATCGCTTCGGCGACGACGCCGGCGGCCGGCACCGCGCACACATCGGAGCGTTGGTGGATCGCCGTCGCGGGGCCCTCCGAGGCGATATCGACGGTCGCGAGTGCCCGCGGGACGGTGCTGATCGGCTTCATGGCCGCCCGGACCCGGAGCAGGCCGCCGACCGACATCCCGCCCTCGGTGCCACCGGCCCGACCGGTCCGACGACGGATGACGCCGTCGGTGTGGCGGTCCATCTCGTCATGGGCCTGCGAGCCGCGCCGGGCGGCGGTGCGGAAGCCGTCCCCGACCTCGACACCCTTGATGGCCTGGATACCCATGAGGGCCGCGGCGAGCCGCGAGTCGAGCCGCCGGTCCCAGTGGACGTGCGACCCCAGCCCCGGTGGCAGCCCGTACGCGAGGACCTCGACGACCCCGCCGAGGGTGTCGCCGTCGGCCCTGGCCGCCTCGATCTCGGCGACCATCGCCGCGGACCCGGCCGCCTCGAAGGCCCGCACCGGGTCGGCGTCGAGCGCGGTCACGTCGCCCGGGGAGGGCAGCGGAGCGTCGTCCGCCACGACTGCGGCCCCGATGGCAACGGTATGGGAGACGAGCCGGATCCCGTACGCCTGGTCGAGGAGGCGCGCCGCGACCTCGCCGAGGGCCACCCGGGCCGCGGTCTCCCGGGCCGAGGCTCGTTCGAGCACCGGGCGGGCATCCTCGAACCCGTACTTCTGCATCCCGACGAGGTCGGCGTGGCCGGGCCGTGGCCTGGTGAGCGGCTTGTTGCGGGCCAGCTCCTTCTCGGCACCGATGTCGTCGGCGGCGGCGTACGACCGGGGGTCGACCGGATCGGGGCTCATGACGGTCTGCCACTTGGCCCACTCGCTGTTGCCGATCCTGATGGCAACCGGCGAGCCGAGGGTGAGCCCGTGTCGAACGCCGCCGAGGAACTCGACGTCGTCGCGCTCGAAGGACATCCGGGCACCGCGGCCGAAACCGAGCCGACGTCGGGCGAGCGCGGTGGCGAGGTCGTCGCTCGTCACCGCGACCCCCGCGGGGACCCCCTCGACCGTCGCCACGAGCGCAGGTCCATGCGACTCCCCCGCGGTCAGCCAGCGCATCATGGTGCCCATTGTCGTCTTCCCGTCTCAGCGGCTCGTCGCGGGCACCATGATCTGGGACGCCCACCCGACGCCGACGAAGACCCCGAGGCACATGGCTGGGCCGTACGCGATGAACGCCTTGCGGTTCCTCCCGCGCAGCAGCGCGACGAGGGCGATCAGGCCCCCGACGGCGAAGGTGGCGATGAGGCCGGCCTGCAGATAGCGCCACCCCAGCCAGCCGAGGAGCAGCCCGACGACCGGGGAGAGGCGGACATCGCCCCATCCCATCCCCCCGCCCGGCAGCCAGGACAGCGCATAGAACACGAGCCAGACGACGACCATCCCGATGAGCGCCCCGCGCCAGCGGCTGCCGCCGTCCGCGACGGACGCGACGGCAAGCAGCAGGACGACGCCGCCGCTCCCCGGCCGGACCAGACCAACGGGAAGGCGGTGGACGTCGAAGTCGATCCAGATGAGGGCCACCGACAGCCAGCCGAACAAGAGGTATGCCGGCACGGCGGCCCACTCGGCGCGGTCCCCGACGTACCAGCCGACGACGAACCACAGCAGGGCCAGGGTCGGGGCCGGCCACCACATCCGGCCGGCCGGGCCCCGCACCTCGTCGTCCTCGATGCGGTACCCGCCGGTGGCGAGCTCACGAGCGGTCAGCTGGCCGAGGCCGGCACCGACCACGGCGAGCACGGCGAGGGCCCACCACGGGAGATGGGCGACCGAGGAGGTGGACACGGGGTCATCCTTCCAGGGCGGCGCGCCCGATCCGGAGCATCTGGGCGACCGGCGCGGTGTGTCCGGTGAACATCTCGAACTGCACGGCCGCCTGGTGGACGAGCATCTCGACCCCCGGCACGACGATGAGCCCGGACTCCAGCGCGGCGGTTGCCAGCGGGGTCGGCCAGCCGGCATACACGACGTCGAGAAGCACCCCCGAGCCGCGCCGGCCGAGCGCGGCGGCGGCGGCCGCTCCACCCGCCGGTGCGACCGCGGACACGACGACGTCGGCCGGCAGCGCGCCCCACGCGGTGAGCGGTGCGGTGGCGACCAGTCCCACGCCGACCTCCGGACGGGCCGCCCAGGCGGCGAGCACCTCGGCCTTGGCCGCGTCGCGGGCCGCGACGGTGAGCCGGGTCGCACCGAGCCGGGCGAGAGCGAGCAGCGCCGACCGGGCGGTGGCGCCGGAGCCGAGGACGAGGCCGGTCTTGACCGGGCCGAGGAGGTGGGGCCGGAGCGCCTCGACGATGCCCGCCACGTCGGTGTTGTCGGCGCGCCACGACCCGTCTGACGCGCGGACCAGCGTATTCGCCGCACCCGCCGCCGCGACGATGTCGCTGACCTCGGCGGCCACCTCCAGCGCCGCCTCCTTGAGCGGCATCGTCAGGCTCAGACCGCGCCACTCCGGGCCCAGGCCACCGACGAAGCCGGCCAGCCCGGCGGCGTCGACCTCATGGCTCCCGTACGACCAGTCGGTCAGGCCCAGGGCGGCATACCCGGCGGCATGGAGCAACGGCGAGAGGGAGTGCCTGACCGGGGAGCCGAGGACCGCCGCCCTCAGCACGAGGTCACCGCGGCGGGTGGGGCGGTCAGCACGTCCCGGGGTTCTGCTGGCAGAACTGGCGGAACTGCGCGACGTACTGCTCGTGCTGCGCCTGGGTCGTCGCGAACTTCGTCTCGCCGGTGAGGGGGTTGACGGTGACGAAGAAGAGCCACGGGCCCGGCGTCGGGTTGAGTGCCGCGTCCATGGCGCTGCGCCCGGGGTTGCCGATGGGACCCACCGGCAGGCCAGGGTGGACATAGGTGTTCCAGGGGTTGGGGTCGGCCCGCTCGGCGTCGGTCGTCGTCACGGCCCGATGCTTGACGCCGTAGCTGACCGTCGAGTCCATCTGGAGCAGGCCGAAGTTGGGCGCCCCGGTGTTCTTGACCCGGTTGAGGATGACCCGGGCCACCTTGCCCCGGTCCGCGGCGCTGCCCGCCTCGGCCTCGACGATGGAGGCGATGATGAGGGTGCGTTCCATGCCGGCCTGCGTGGCGCCGGCGCCCTTGAGCTCCTCGACCGTCTTGGCGACCATCCGCTTGATCTGCTCGGTCGCCGACATCCCCTCGGGGAAGTCGTAGGTCGCCGGGAAGAGCCAGCCCTCGATGTTGCCCTTGGCGACCGCGGGCAGCCCGATGGCGGCGGGGTCCTTGACGGCCGCGTCGTAGTCCTTGCGTGGGGTGCCGGTCTGCTTGGCGAGCAGGTCGAAGACCTCGGTGGCCCACAACCCCTCCCGGACGGTGATCCCGGCACCGGACCGGTTGGCGGGGTCGGTGAGCGCCGCGAACGCATCCGCGCCGGACATCTTGAGCTTGACCCGGTACGTGCCGGGTTGGATCGCCGCCGACTCCTCCGGGTGCATCCGGGCCACCTCGAGGTATGCCGTCCGGGTGAGCACCACGCCGGCGTCCTTGAGCGTCGTGGCGATGTCCTCGCCGGTGTCGCCCTGCTTGACGACGATCGTGGCCGCGCCGGTGCCCGGGCCCGTGTAGTCGGTCGGGCTGGAGCTCCCGAAGCCGCTGATCTTCGACAGCAGGGGCGAGACGCTCGACCAGGCGGCCGTCCCGACGGCCCCGACGATCAGGATGGTGAGGAGCAGGACGAGCCACTTGCGGCTGCCACGCCGCGGGGGACGCTTGTGGACATCCCGCCGCCGGGTCGGCGGG
>CAYPYK010000180.1:0-7228 GCA_964414665.1 uncultured Intrasporangiaceae bacterium
CCGAGGACATCAACGCCAAGATCAAGACGCTCAACGACGAGTCCCAGAAGATGGGCGCCGCGATGTATGCCGCGGCCGGTGACGCCGCCTCCGCCGGCGCCTCCGACGACGACGCCGGGTTCGGCGACGGCTCGTCGTCCGCGGTTGGAGACGATGACGTGGTCGACGCCGAGGTTGTCGACGACGACGAGGAGAGCAAGTGACCGACACCCCTGGTGACGACGCGGCTGCCGTGCAGGCACCCGTCGTCGACGCCGAGGCCGTCGAGGCGCAGGCCGACCCGGCCGGCGCCCTCGACGACGCGGTGAACACCGAGGCGGTCAACGACGAGCCCGGCGCTGCCGAGGTGGCGGCTGCTCCGGCAGCCGCCCCCTCGGACGCCCCGCCGCAGACGAACCCCGACGCCGTGCTCGCCGCCGAGCGGCTCGGCGACCTCCAGCGGCTGCAGGCCGAGTACGTCAACTACAAGCGCCGGGTCGACCGGGACCGGGCCGCCATGCAGGAGCGGGCCGTCCGCGACGTCCTCGAGTCGGTGCTCCCCGTTCTCGACGACATCCAGGCCGCGCGCGTCCACGGGGACCTCGCCGACGGGCCGTTCGCCGCCATCGCCGACAAGCTCGAGGCCACCCTGGGCCGGTTCGGCCTGGCGCGCTACGGCGCCATCGGCGAGGTGTTCGACCCGATGGAGCACGAGGCGCTCATGCACGTGCCGTGGGACCAGTCCCACCGTGACAGCCCGGACCTGCCCGACGACGCCGGTGCGACGCTCGTCGTGCTGGTCCTTCAGCCCGGCTACCGCGCCGGGGACCAGGTGCTCCGGCCCGCGCGGGTCGCCGTCGCCGACCCCGAGTGAGCGCACACTGACACCGCACCCGCCGCGCCCCGCGGCATACGACCAAGACGTCTGAGAGGAGGATGCCGATGGCCCAGCAGGACTGGTTCGAGAAGGACTTCTACGCGATCCTCGGCGTCCCCAAGGACGCCGACCAGGCCGCCATCAAGAAGGCCTACCGCCGGCTGGCTCGCAAGCACCACCCGGACCAGAACGCCGGGGACGCCACGGCCGAGCAGCGGTTCAAGGACGTCGGCGAGGCCCACGCGGTCCTGGCCGACCCCAAGCAGCGCGAGGAGTACGACGCCGTCCGCCAGATGGCGCACGGCGGCGCGCGATTCACCGCGGGCGGGCCGGGTGGCGGCGGTGGGTTCGAGGACCTGTTCGGTGCGTTCGGCGGGGGTGGTGGCCAGCGGGTGCGGTTCAGCACCGGCGGCGGCCCGGGCTTCGGCGAGCATGCCGGGGGCTCCGGGGCGAGCCAGGCCGACATCAACGACCTGCTGGCCCAGATGTTCGGGGCCGGTGGGGCACCCGGCGGTGGAGGCTTCGGCGCCCCCCGCGGCCCGCGCGCCGGTCAGGACGTCCAGGCCCGCACGACGCTGAGCTTCCACGACGCGGTCGAGGGCTCGACCGTCACCCTCACCACCGCAGACGGCCATCGGGTCACCACGCGGATCCCGCCGGGCGTGCGCGACGGGCAGAGGATCCGGCTGCGCGGTAGAGGGGCGTCCGGCGACACCGGCGCCGAGCCCGGCGACCTCATCCTCACCGTGGCCGTCGAGAAGCACCCCGTGTTCGGGCGGGACGGCAACAACCTCACCGTCGAGCTGCCGGTGACGTTCGCCGAGGCTGCCCTGGGCGCCACCGTCCCCGTGCCGACCCTCGACGGCCGCACCGTCAAGGTCAAGGTCGCGCCGGGCACGCCGAGCGGCAGGGTGCTGCGGGTCAAGGGCCGCGGCGTCAAGACCAAGACCGGGCACGGCGACCTGCTCGCCAAGGTCGCGGTCGTCGTGCCCCAGCGGCTCAGCGACGCCGCCCGCGACGCCGTCGAGGTCCTGCGCGCCGAGGACGACGGCCAGGACCCGCGCGCCGAGCTGTTCGATCGGGCCCGGCCGTGAACGACGCTGCCGGAAGGAGCTGACGGACATGACCGGGATGCCGGACGGTGCGCACGTGCGGGTGGAGTTCAGCCCCGACGACGACACCCCGGTGTTCGTCATCTCGGTCGCGGCCGAGCTCGCGGGGATGCACGCCCAGACCCTGCGTCAGTACGACCGGCTCGGGCTGGTCACCCCGCAGCGCACCCGCGGCGGCGGGCGCCGCTACTCCGCCCACGACGTGGCCCTGCTGCGCGAGGTCCAGCGGCTCTCCCAGGAGGAGGGCGTCAGCCTGGCGGGCATCGCCCGGATCCTCGAGCTCGAGGACCAGGTGAGCGCGCTACAGGCCCAGGTCGTCGACCTGCTCGCCGAGCTGGAGCGGGTGCACCCCTCGAGCGGACGCGGCTCGCGGATCTTCTCCGTGACCCCGGGTGGCGACGTGCTGGCCGGACGACTGGGGGAGCGCCCCCGGTATGCCGGCTCGCAGGCCCTGGTCATCTGGCGCCCCCGGCGCTGACCCGGCGGCGCAGCCGACGTCGCGCCACACCGGCGCTCGGCGCCTCGCCGCCCCAGGGGCCGTCGGTCCAAGACGCCGTGGCACCCTGACCCCATGAGCGACGAGCCCCGGCCGCCCACCCGGCAGGTCGTCGTCATGGGGGCGTCGGGCAGCGGCAAGACGACCGTCGCGCGCGGGATCGCCGGACGTGCGGGCCTGGTCTTCGCCGAGGCCGACGACTTCCACAGCCCCGCCAACGTCGCCACGATGCGCTCCGGCATACCGCTGACCGACGAGGACCGGTGGCCCTGGCTGCGGGCGCTCGTCCACTGGATGGCCGAGCAGGCCGCGGCCGGGCACAGCACGGTCATCGCCTGTTCGGCCCTGCGCCGGGCCTACCGCGACGTCCTGCGGTCCGGGCCGGCCCACGGGGTCGACCTCGTGCTCCTCGACGGACCGCCCGAGCTCATCCGCCGGCGGCTGCTCGCCCGCCGTGGCCACTACATGCCGCCGGGCCTGCTCGACTCCCAGCTGGCCACCCTCGAGCCGCTGGGGCCGGACGAGCACGGCGTCGTCCTCGACCTGCGGCTCAGCCCGGACGACCTCGTCGACCGGGCGGTGTCCTGGCTCGACCTCCCCCGCTGAGCGGCCCACCGGCCGCCGACGGCTGCCGAGCCACCGTCAGTCCACGCAACGTTCATCACGTTCGGCTCGCCGTGCCCCAGCGGCCCCATTACCATCGAGGTTAGGCCTAGCTGGTCGCGGCGCGGCCTCCAACAAGCACCGGTCACCGATGCGCCCAACGACGGACGCGGATGAGGTGAGAGCCATGCGCGGTCTCATGCTCAAGCAGTGGCGGGCCGAGCCCGAGCTCGTCGAGCTCGCGGACCCGCAACCCCGCCCCGGAGAGGTCGTCCTCAAGGTCGGTGGAAGTGGGTGCTGCCAGACCGACGTCCATCTCTACCGTGAGTACCAGGCCGGTGTGCTCCCCTGGGACCCGCCGTTCGTCCTGGGCCACGAGGTGGCCGGCTGGGCCGTCGCCGTGGGGCCGGATGTCACCGACGTCGAGCTGGGCGCGGCATACCTCGTCTACCACCCCATCGGCTGCGGCACCTGCCGGTCCTGTGCCGACGGGTTCGTGCCTTACTGCGAGCGGCGCACCGGTGTGGCAACCGCGATCGGGCTGGGCCGCCATGGCGGCATGGCCGACTACGTCCTCGTGCCCGCGCGTCACCTCGTCCCGCTCGGCCACTTCGAGCCCGCCGCTGCGGCGCCGCTCGCCGACGCCGGGCTGACGCCCTACCACGCCGTCAAGCGGGTGCTGCCCTCACTCGACTGCGGCAGCCACGCGCTTGTCATCGGTCTCGGGGGGCTGGGGTGCATCGCCGTGCAGATCCTCAGGGCCATCACCGGCGCCGTGGTCATCGGCGTCGACAACCAGATCGAGCCGCTGGCCGTCGCCCGGGCCGCTGGGGCCGACCACGTCCTGCGGCTGGGCCCTGACACGGTCGAGGCGGTCTGCGACCTCACCCATGGGCGGGGCTGCGACGCCGTGTTCGACATGGTGGGCACGCGGGAGACGATGGCGTTCGGGCTCGCCTGCGGCAGGCCGCGCGCCAGCCTGACCGTCGTCGGGATCACCGCGGAGACGCTGCCGTGGGGCTTCGGCGCGGCGCCCTACGAGATGGCCATCACGTCGACGATGTGGGGCAGCATCGCCGAGCTGCAGGAGGTGCTCGGCCTGGCCCGCTGCGGCGCAATCCGCCCGACCATCGAGCGCTACACCCTCGATGGGGCCATGGACGCGTACAAGCGGCTCGAGCACGGCGAGCTCACCGCGCGCGCCGTCGTCGTCCCCTGAGCGGGCCGGGCAGGTCGGTCCCGGCTAGCCGGGCCGCCCCGGGAACAGCTCGGGGTATGCCGCGCGCAGGCTCGCGCGGACCGCGTCGTCGACCGGCCGGGGCGTCAGTCCCAGCGCCGTGCCGCTGGTATCGGTGTCGAGGAAGAGGGTCCGAGCGAGGAGGTCGTGTGCGACCCGGGCCGGGTCCAGGCCGTAGGACAGGCCTCGCCGACGGAGGGCGACCCTCTCGGGCGGCCCTCCGAGGTCCCAGACCCGCCCCGGCAGGTGCAACGTCGCGGTGCGCCGCCCGAGCTCGGTCGAGATGATCCTGGCGAGCCGGCGATGGGTGAGGTTGTCGGTGGCGATGGGGTGGCGGCCCGGGCTGACCGATCCGTCGACGAGCCCCGCTGCGGCATCCGCGACGTCCTCGTGGGTCACCGTCGCGCTCCCGCCGGCCGAGGTGACGGCGAGCGGCCCGCGACGAAGCGCCGCGTCGAAGAGCCGGCGGTGGGGGGCCTCGGCGCCGGGCAGCGCCCCGTAGACGGACGGGATCTCGAGCACCGACACGGCCGTGCCCGACCCGGCGGCGGCATCCGTGGCGCGGCGGGCCTGGTCGACCCTGGCCTGGATGTAGGGGTGGTGAGCGGCGAGCCGCCACTGGGGGTGCATCCGGTCGAAGGTCGCGTAGGCCGACCCCAGCACGACGACATGGCCGACCCCCTGGCGCATGGCGGCGCGGACGAGCCGGACGGTCGGCTCGATGACGAGCCGCTGGTAGTGGGCGAGGGCCGGGGCCGGAGGCCGGTCCTCGACGTCCGGGCCGAGAGTGTGGACCACCGCACCGGACCCGTGCAGGAGGGCGTCGAGGTCTGTCGCGGTCGCGCCGGTCACGTCCATCGACTGGGAGCGGGTCAGCCCCTCGACCGGCACCGCAGGGTCGGGCCGGGCCCGGGGGCCGCCCCCGCGCCCCTCGGCGCCCGCGCCGTCGGCCGCGGCGCCCGGCTCCAGGGCCGACAGGGCTCCCGACGGACGGACACCCACGACCTCGTGGCCCCGCGCCGCGAGCTCGGCCGTGACGGCCCGGCCGAGCAGGCCGGTCACGCCGAGGACGACGACCCGCATCCTTCCCCCTCCCACGCTTGGGGTCCAGACTAGGACGCGTCTGCGGGTGTCGCGGCGGCGGTCCCCCCCGGACCGCGGTCCCGCGTGCATCATTGTCTGCGTGCCGATTGCCGAGCGTGCCGATGAGCAGCACCCCGCCCCGCGGGCGACGCGGCTTCAGCGAGCCGCCCGGCTGCGGCGGCGGTTCTACCTCCTCACCGGGTTGAGCACCGTCATCCCCGGGGCCGGGCTGCTGCTGACGCGGTCGCGCGCGCTGGGAGTCCTGCTCGCGGTGCCGACCGTGCTGGGCGCGGTGACCCTCCTGTCCCTGTGGGCGCGCGGCGGCCTCGTCAAGGCCGGGCTCGCCCTTGCGGTCAGCCCCGGGCTGCTCACCCTGGTCATCGTCGGGGCGGTCCTGCTCGCCCTCGTCTGGGCGGGAGCCATCCTCGTCACGGCCGGCCAGACCCGCCCTAGCGACGGACAGGGCCGGGTGGTCCGTCCGGTGTTCGTCCTCGGCTGCTGCGCCGTGGTCGTGGTGCCCGTCGGCATCGCCACCCGCGACCTCACCGTCCAGC
This sequence comes from uncultured Intrasporangiaceae bacterium, assembly GCA_964414665.1. GTDB lineage: Bacteria > Actinomycetota > Actinomycetes > Actinomycetales > Dermatophilaceae > CAVSJJ01. Next base: position 5,942 of record CAYPYK010000180.1, read on the forward strand.
GCTCCGTCGTCACGACGATCTTCCCCTCGGTCGTCTCGGTGGGGTCCACACCGATCGCCACGAGCCAGAGCGACGACCCCTGGGCGGGCACTCCCCGGGTCAACCTGCTGCTCCTCGGCTCCGACGCGGGCACCGACCGGATCGGCGTGCGGACCGACTCCATGATGGTCGCCAGCATCAACACCAAGACCGGCGACACCGTCCTTCTCGGGCTGCCCCGCAACCTCGAGAACGCCCCCATCCCCAAGAACAACCCCCTCTCGGCCCTCTACCCCAACGGCTACAACTGCGGCGACCAATGCCTGCTCAACGGGATCTGGACCCTCGCCACGGACCACAAGGACCTGTTCCCCACGGACCCCAACCCGGGGCTCACGTCGACCCGCGAGGTGATCTCCGAGATCCTCGGCGAGCCGATCCAGCGCTCCGTCGTCATCGACCTGCGCGGCTTCGAGGACCTCGTCAACGCCATCGGTGGGGTCGACATCAACGTCCAGGAGCGGGTCTGTGCCGGCTGCAAGTCCAACGGCTACGGCGGGATCATCTGGTCCGGTGGCAAGGTGCAGTGGATCGAGAAGGGCATGCACCACCTCACGGGCTACCAGGCCCTGTGGTACGCCCGGTCCCGCGCCACGAGCGACGACTTCAGCCGGATGCGGCGCCAGCGGTGTGTGGCGGGCGCCCTGGTCAGCCAGGTCGACGCCGCGACGATGGTGGCCCACTACGCCGCTCTCGCGGCGGCGCTCAAGCACAACCTGTCGACCGACATCACCCAGGACGAGCTCTCCGCGTGGGTCGAGCTCGTCAGCCGGATCCAGCACGGGACGATCCGCAGCCTGCCGATCACCGACAAGGTCGTCAGGGTCGGCAACCCCGACTACGCGAAGATCCGCTCGCTGGTCAAGGACGCGCTGAGCGCCACGAAGGCGAAGGCGAGCACCGGCCCGGCCGCGGCGGCGACCTCCTCCGGCGGCGCCACGCCGAGCCCGACGCCGACCGTCGACGACACCCTGACCAGCCTGACCGCCAGCTGCTGAGGCCCGCTGGGGGCGGCATCCCCGGGCGCAATGTTGAGCGGAATACGCTCAACTTCGTGGGAGTTGTACCTCATGCCGGCTCCCGGACCCGGACCGTTCCGGGTCGGTCGGCATCCTCCGTTCCCCACCCCGGTCCAGCCAAGGAGCCTCCATGGAGCTGCAGCCCACCGCCAAGGTGGCTGAGGCACTGGCCATCGCCCAGCGCGCCGCGCAGAGCGCCGGCCACGCCGAGATCACGCCGGCGCACCTG
>CAYPYK010000181.1:0-7179 GCA_964414665.1 uncultured Intrasporangiaceae bacterium
CGACCGAGGCACACCGGGCGGTGCCGTCCGGCCCGCTCGAGCGCGCCGCGATCCTCGCCGAGGTCTCGGGCATGGCCCAGGCCGAGGACGCCAAGGGCGACGAGGGCCTGGTCTCGGGCAGCCTCTACAGCGGGGACCACGACCACTACGCGTTCCTCGGTGAGGTGTTCTCGCTCTTCTCGCACGCCAACGTCCTCCAGCGCGACATGTACCCCAGCGCGACGAAGTTCGAGGCCGAGATCATCGCGATGACCGCGGACCTGGTGCACGGCAACCCGGTCGGCGTCATCACCAGCGGGGGCTCCGAGAGCCTGATCACCGCGCTCTACGCCTACCGCGAGGGGGCGCGCGAGGCCCGTGGCGTCGCCCGGCCCAACCTCGTGCTGCCGCGCACCGCGCATGTGGCGCTCGAGAAGGGCGCGCAGTGGATGGACATCGAGGTCCGGCACGCACCGCTGACCGACGGGTATGTCGCCGACGTCGCCGCCATGGCCGACCTCGTCGACGACCAGACGGTCGCGCTCGTCGGCAGCGCCGCCAACTACGCGCACGGGCTCATCGACCCCATCGAGGAGATCGCGGCACTGGCCGAGGAGCGTGGCGTCGGGATGCACGTCGACGGCTGCCTCGGCGGCTGGCTGCTGCCATGGGTCGAGCGGCTCGGGTATGCCGTGCCCCGGTGGGACTTCCGCGTCCCCGGGGTCACCTCGATCTCGGCCGACACCCACAAGTACGGCTATGCCCTCAAGGGCTCGAGCGTCCTGCTCTACCGCGACAAGGACCTGCGCAAGCACCAGTACTTCACGTCCACGAACTGGCCGGGCGGCCTCTACATCTCACCCGGCCTGGCCGGGTCCCGCAGCGGAGGGCTGATCGCCTCGACCTGGGCGGCCCTGCTGGCAACGGGGGAGTCGGGCTACCTCGCCGCCGCCGCCGACATCATGCGGACGGCAGTGGCCGTCCAGGAGGGCATCCGCGAGACGATCCCCGAGCTCGAGGTCATCGGCGACCCGACCTTCCTCGTGGCGTTCAAGGCCGCCGGCGACCCGAGCGACCAGGACGACCCGCGCGGCATCGACATCTATCTCGTCAACGACGCCCTGATCGAGCAGGGCTGGCGGATGAACGCCCTCCAGCTCCCCCCGGCACTGCACTTCTGCGTCACCCGGCCCAACACCGCTTCCGGGGTGGCCGAGCGGTTCCTCGGGGCGCTGCGACAGGCCGTGGCGTATGCCGTGGCCCACCGTGGCGAGCCGGCCCGGTCGGGCGCGCTCTACGGGTTCGGGGAGCAGCCCCAGGGCCACCAGACCCTGCAGGTGCTGATGAGCGGCTATCTCGACGCCATGCACGAGGTCGCCCCCGAGACCCCTGGCGCCTGAGGTGCCGGTCGAGCCCGGCACCCCCGACAGCGGGGGCTCGGGGGAGCGCTGGGTGCTCGCCGTCGACCTGGGCACCGGCGGCCCCAAGGTCGCCGTCGTCGGCCTGGACGGGCAGATCCACGGCACCGCCCTGCGCGCGGTCCACCTCACCGTCAGCCGCGAGGGCGAGGCCAGCCAGGACGCCGACGAGTGGTGGACCACCCTGCTCGAGGCGGCGAGGGAGGCCATCGAGGTCTCGGGCGTGGACCGGCGGGCGCTGCACGCGGTGGCGATCACCGGGCAGTACGGCTCGACGGTGCCCGTCGGGGCGGACGGGAGCGTCGTCGGCCCCGCGCTGTTGTGGGCCGACAGCCGGGCCCGCGACCTCGTCCGGCCCGTCGTCGGCGGGCCGATCAGCGTCAGCGGTTTCGCCCCCCACAAGGTGCTGCCGTTCATCCGGGTCACCGGTGGTGTGCCGAGCCCCAACGGCGCCGACCCCACCGGGCACGCCCTGCTGCTGCGCGAGCGGATGGGCGAGGTCTACGCGTGCACCTCGGCGCTGCTCGAGCCGGTGGACTTCCTCGGGCTGCGCCTGACGGGGCGGGTGGCGGCGACGCCGGCCTCGATGCTCGCGTCCTGGTTGACGGACAACCGGATCGGCGCGCCCTTCGGGTACTCCGCCGACATGGTCTCGCGCGCCCGACGCGACGCCGGCCGGCTGCCGGAGCTCGTGCCGACAGGGTCCGTCCTCGGGCCCATGCTCGATGCCGTCGCGGACGAGCTGGGGGTGGCCCCGCACGCACCGGTGGTGACCGGCATACCCGACCTGCACGCGGCCGTCGTGGGGTCCGGCGCCGTCGGGCTCTACCAGACGCACGTCTCGATCTCGACGACCGCGTGGATCGGCGCTCGCGTGCCGTTCAAGAAGACCGACGCCATCCACTCCATCGCCACGGTGCCCGGGCTGGACGAGCGCCACCCGATCGTCGCCAACAACCACGAGACCGGCGGGGCGGCCCTGCAGTGGCTGCGCGAGCAGGTCATCGCGCCGCCCGACGGCCTCCTGGGGGGAGGCAGCGGCATCGGCGACAGGGGGCTCGCTCCCGAGGCGGCCGCCCCGTCGTTCGACGACCTCACCGCGCTGGCGGCGACCGCCCCGGCGGGCAGCGAGGGTCTGCTGTTCACCCCCTGGCTGAGCGGCGAGCGCAGCCCGGTCGACGACAAGCTCCTGCGCGGCGGGTGGCTCAACGTCTCGCTTCGGACCGACCGCGCGGCGATGGTGCGCTCGGTGCTCGAGGGCGTGGCCTACAACGCCCGCTGGCTGTTCGAGCCGTACCAGAAGTTCGTCGGGAGAACCGTCCCGAGCGTGCGGATCCTCGGCGGCGGCGCGCAGAGCGACCTGTGGTGCCAGATCCACGCCGACATCCTCGGCGTGCCCGTCGAGCAGGTCGAGGACCCGCGCGACGCCCAGCTGCGCGGGGTGGCCCTGTGGGCCCGGGTGTGCCTGGGCGAGCTGCGTCTGGAGGAGGCCGGCGCGATGGTCCGGGTGCGGCACCGGTTCGAGCCGACGGCAGCCCACCGGGCGGCATACGACAGCGGGTATGGGGAGTTCCGCCGCCTCTACGGAACGCTCAAGGGCCTCTACCACCGCCTCAACGGCCGGCGCGGCTGAGACTGCGGAGGGGACGGGGTCACTCGCGCGCGGCGCTCAGGCCCTCGCGCCACCGCGTGGTCCACTGCTCGAGCCGGGCCGCCAGGTCGCTGAGCAGCTCCGCCGCATAGTGGCTCGCCTCCCAGGCGGCGTGCAGGGTGATCATCACCGGCCGGGGCGCGTCCTCGCCCCCCGCGACCAGCGGAAGTCCGACCACCCCGGCAGGTGCGGGGACGGTGCCGACGGTGACCGCGCGGTGGGCGGCGGCCAGGGCGTGGATCGTGTCGGCGTCGTCGCACTCGCCGACCACCTCGAAGGACAGCCCCTCACGGCTGGCGAGCAGGTCGAACTCGCGCCGGCTGGTCGCCCGAGTCGAGGGGAGGACGACCGGCTGGGTCGCCAGGGTCGACAGGGCGAGCATCGAGCGGTCGGCCCAGGCGTGGCCGGTGGGGACGTAGGCCATGACGGGGATACCGCCGAGGGGGCGGTGGACGAACTCCCGCTCGGGGGCGGCGGTCGAGACGATGAGGTCGACCCCGCTGCGGAGCATGTCGGCCAGCTCGTAGGGCAGGGCCACCCGGGTGACGATGAGCGGGTCGCCGGGGCCGAGGGAGCCGATGAAGGGGGCGACGATCCCCTCGAGGGTGGCGGGCGTCGTGCCGAGGACGAGGTGGACGACGCCGCTCGACAGCGTCCTCGCGGCGTCGGCCAGCGCGTCGGCCTGGATCAGCAGCGGGCGGGCCAGCTGGGCGAACTCGGCTCCCGCCGGAGTGAGGACGAGCCGGTTGTGCCGCCGGATGAACAGGGAGAGCTTGAGCTCGCGTTCGAGGGTGAGCAGCTGGCGGCTCAGGGCCGGTTGGGCGAGGTAGAGCGACTTGGCGGCCGCGGTCACGCTGCCGCTGTCGACGACGGCCAGGAAGCAGCGGATCCGGTGCAGGTCCATGAGTGCCCCTCTCTCCGGCAGCCACGGTGCCGGCTCGCGGACGCCGCGCGGCCGGTGGTCCGGCCGCGGCCGCAGGTCGCGCGGACGGTCAGGGGACGACCCAGGTCCCCGTCTCGCCGTTGAGCCCCTCGATGAGCTTGTCGAGGGACGTGATGAGCGTACGACGGTCCGGACCGGAGCGCGTGAAGGCCATCGCGGCCTGGACCTTCGGGAGCATCGAGCCCTCGGGGAACTGCCCGTCGGCGGCGTACTTCTCGGCCTCGGCGACGGTCATCGTGGCGAGGTTGCGCTGTTGAGGGGTGTTGAAGTCGAGGGCGACCTGCTCGACACCGGTGAGGATGACCAGGGCGTCGCAGCCGGCGAACTCGGCGATCATCACGGACACCCAGTCCTTGTCGATGACGGCGTCGATCGCGCGGTACCAGCCGTCCTTGAAGACGATGGGGACGCCGCCACCGCCGCCGGCGATGACGACGTGGCCGCTCTGGACCATGTCGAGGATGACGTCCTTCTCGAGGATGTCGAGGGGTAGCGGTGAGGGCACCACCTCTCGGTAGCCGCGCCCGGCGTCCTCGACCATCGTCTTGCCCGCCGCTCGCAGCTCCTCGGCCTCGGCGGCGGAGAAGAACGCACCGATCGGCTTGGTCGGGCGCGAGAAGCCGGGGTCGAGGTCGTCGACGAGGGTGCGGGAGATGACCGTGCACACCGACTTCTCGATGTCGATCCCGTGGCCGTGCAGCTGGTTCTCGATGGCGTTCTGCAGGTGGTAGCCGATGTAGGCCTGGCTCATCGCCACCGTCTCGGAGAGGGGCATAAGGGGGTGGTGGTAGTCGGCCTTGCCGCGGTCGATCGAGGACTTGATCATCCCCACCTGCGGGCCGTTGCCGTGGCAGATGACGACCTGGGTGCCCGCCTCGATGAGGTCCACGATGGGCTTGGCGACGATCCCCACCGACGCGACGAGCTCGTCGAAGTCGGTTCCGAGGGCGTTGCCGCCGAGGGAGATGAGAATGCGGTGCATCGAGGTCCCTCCTCACGGGAGCCGGGCCCGGGGCGAGCGACGCTGTCGTCCCGGACCCGGTGGGGCGCTGGGTCAGTCGTTGGCGGTGTAGAGCCTCGGCATGACGGCGTAGATCGCCGCGCACTTGACGAGGTCGTCCTTCCAGGTGATCTCGTTCGGGGCGTGCGCCTGGTCCTCGCGGCCCGGCCCGACGCCGACGACGGGGATGCCGTGCCGGCCGGCGATCGCGACGCCGTTGGTCGAGAACGTCCACTTGTCGATCCTGGGCTCGCCGTACATCGCGCGGTGCGCCTCGGCGGCGGCCTGCACCTCGGGGGAGCCCTCGGGGATGACCCAGGTCGGGAAGAAGCACTCCTGGCCGTACGACAACCCGGTCCAGGCCGTGGCCTCGTAGTCGTAGAGCGACACCTGGGCGCCATGCTTCTGCACCGACGGCAGGGACTCGATCTCCTTGATGGCGCCCTGCCAGGTCTCGCCGTCGGTGAGCCGGCGGTCGAGCGAGATGGCGCAGCTGTCGGCCACGGCGCAGCGGGACGGGGAGGTGAAGAAGATCTCTGAGGTCGTGACGGTGCCCTTGCCGAGGAAGTCGTTCTGCGGGAGCGTGTCGTTGAGGTCGCGGACGTCGAGGAGGATGTCGGCCATCTTGTAGATGGCGTTGTCGCCGCGCTCAGGCGCCGAGCCGTGGCACGAGACGCCCGAGACCTCGACACGGATCTCCATCCGGCCGCGGTGCCCGCGGTAGATGCCGTTGTCGGTCGCCTCGGTCGAGACCACGAACGCCGGCCGGATCCCCGACTCCTCGATGATGTAGAGCCAGCACAGGCCGTCGCAGTCCTCTTCCTGCACGGTCCCGGTGACCAGGAAGGTGTAGCGGTCGGTCAGCAGCCCCAGGTCCTTGGCGATCGCGGCGCCGTAGACCGCCGAGACGACGCCACCGAGCTGGTCGGAGGTGCCGCGGCCGCCGATGACGGTGTCGTCCTCCATGCCGTCGAACGGGTCGAAGGACCAGTTCGCGGCATTGCCCACGCCGACGGTGTCGATGTGGCCGTCGAAGCCGACGACGGTGTCGCCGGTGCCCATCCAGCCCAGCACGTTGCCGAGGCCGTCGAGCTCGGTCCGGGTGTAGCCGAGCCTGGTCATCTCGGCCTGGATGAGCTTGGCCTTCTCCTCCTCCTGGCAGCTCGTGCCCTTGGCCTTGACGAGGGCACGCAGGAAGCGGGTCATGTCCTCCCGGTAGCCCTCGGCGGCGGCCTTGACCCCCTCGTAGTCGATCTGTACGTCGGTGCTCATCTGCTTCTCCTTGCTGTGCGGACGTCGGGTGCGTCGGGTCGCAGGCTCAACGGGGTGGGTGGTCAGGACTGCCGGCGGGGCTGCTCGCGCTCCCAGAGCTCCTCGAGCTTGGCGGCCGGGTCCTTGACCTTCTGGAGGAAGATCATGGCCGCGATGGCATAGGGCTTGTTGCTCGCCTGCTTGTACAGCGGGTCGCGATAGCGGTCGAAGACCGACGTGTCCACCTCGCCCTCGGCGCAGCTCTCGCCGGTGATGTCGGCGGGCAGCGGGTGCATGTAGAGGGCCCGTCCGCCCGCGGTGCGGGCCATCATCGCCTCGGTGCACGCCCAGTCCTTGTGCTCGGCGTTCTGGGCGAGCAGGCGCTGCTCGAGGGCCGCGATGCCGGCCTGGTCGCCGTCCCCATAGAGAGCGGTCCGCTCCTCCATGGCCGCGTAGGGGGCCCAGCTCTTGGGGCACACGATGTCGGCGCCGTCGAAGGCGTCCTCCATCGACGTCGTCGCGGCGAAGCTGCCCCCGGAGGCAGCGGCGTTCCTCGAGGCGATCTCGCGGGTCTCGGCCATGACGTCGTAGCCCTCGGGGTGGGCGAGGACGACGTCCATGCCGTAGCGGGTCATCAGGGCGATCATGCCCTGGGGCACCGAGAGCGGCTTGCCGTAGCTGGGGGAGTAGGCCCAGCTCATCGCGATCTTCTTGCCGCGCAGGCCCTCCAGGCCGCCGAACTCGTGGACGAGATGCAACAGGTCCGCCGTCGACTGGGTCGGGTGGTCGATGTCGCTCTGCAGGCTGACCAGGGTGGGGCGCTGCTCGAGGACGCCGGCGGCATACCCCTCCTGGAGGTAGTGGGCGAACTCCGCCATGTAGGTGTGGCCCTTGCCGATGTACATGTCGTCGCGGATGCCGATGACGTCGGCCATGA
>CAYPYK010000182.1:0-7140 GCA_964414665.1 uncultured Intrasporangiaceae bacterium
CTTGATGGGGATGTCGTTGATGACGCAGGTCGCGAGCTCCTGGTTGGTCATCTGGAAGCATCCGTCGCCGTCGATCGCCCACACCTGCCGGTCGGGCTGACCGACCTGGGCACCCATGGCGGCCGGAACGGCATACCCCATCGTCCCGAGGCCACCGGAGTTGAGCCAGGCGTTGGGGCGTTCGTACCGGATGAACTGCGACGCCCACATCTGGTGCTGGCCGACGCCCGCGACATAGACGGCCTCCGGTCCGGCGAGGGCACCGAGCCGCTCGAGGACGTACTGCGGGGCGAGCGTGCCGTCCGACGGCGGCGTGTAGCCGACCGGGAAGGTCTTCTGCCACCCCCGGGTACGCTCCCGCCAGGCCGCGTAGTCGCCCGCGTGACCTGCGTCGATGTCGGCGTCGACGGCGTCGATGAGATCGGCGATGACGGCCTTGCAGTCACCGACGATCGGCACGTCGGCCCTGCGGTTCTTGCTGATCTCGGCCGGGTCGATGTCGGCGTGGATGACCTTGGCCTCGGGGGCGAAGGTTGACAGCTGCCCGGTGACCCGGTCGTCGAACCGGGCGCCGAGCGCGACGATGAGGTCGGCCTTCTGCAGCCCGGTCACCGCCGACACCGAGCCGTGCATGCCGGGCATGCCGAGATGCAGCGGGTGGCTGTCGGGCAGCGCGCCACGCGCCATGAGCGTCGTCACGACGGGGATCTGGGTCAGGTCGACGAACCGGCGCAGCTCTTCCGCGGCCCGCGCCCGGATGACACCGCCGCCCACATAGAGGACCGGGCGCCTGGCCTCGGCGATGAGCCGGGCCGCCTCGCGGATCTGCTTGCTGTGCGGGCGGGTGACCGGGTGGTATCCCGGCAGCTCGATCCGCGGCGGCCAGGCGAAGGTGGTCCGGGCCTGGAGAACATCCTTGGGGATGTCGACCAGGACCGGGCCCGGGCGGCCGGTACCGGCGATGTGGAACGCCTCGGCGATCGTCCGCGGGATGTCCGCCGGGTCGGTGACGAGGTAGTTGTGCTTGGTGATGGGCATCGTGATGCCCCGGATGTCCGCCTCCTGGAAGGCATCGGTCCCGATCGACTTCGAGGTGACCTGGCCGGTGATGGCGACGATCGGCACCGAGTCCATGTAGGCGTCGGCGATCGCCGTGACGAGGTTGGTCGCACCCGGCCCGGAGGTCGCCATGCACACACCGACCTTGCCGGTCGCTGCGGCATAGCCCTCGGCGGCATGGCCGGCGCCCTGCTCGTGGCGGACAAGGATGTGGCGCACCTTGACCGAGTCCAGCAGCGGGTCGTAGGCCGGCAGGATCGTCCCCCCGGGAATGCCGAAGACGGTGTCGACCTCCATCGCCTCGAGCGAGAGCACCAGGCTCTGGGCGCCGGTGACATCGACCGGGGCCTTGGTCCGGGCCTGCTGGGGCATCTGGGCCGGCGTGGGCGTGCTCGAGGGAGCCGCCGTCTGGGTGTTGCTCACGTCGTCACCGCTTCCTGGGTTCACAACTGGTTCCTGCATTCTCGTCCCTCGTCCCTGCGCGGTCGCGCGGTAGACGGAGGACGCCGGTGGCCGGGCCGGGTCAGCCCATGAAAAAACCCCCCTGTCCCGATGGTGTGGGACGCCGGAGGGCGCGCGCTCGGCGGAGGACCGTTGGGGTCAGCCGGCGCGCTGGGGAAGTACGAGGACTCGGGCCACGCGAGAACTCTCCCGCGCGCGGCCTGGGGTGTCAATCAGGCAGACGGGTGATCCCACGATCCGGGACCTTGGGGGTCTGCCCTCCCCCCGGAGCCCCGACCCGGGCCTCGGCCCGGCGGCAGCACCTACAACTGCGCCCGGGCGAGCAGGCCGAGCATCTCCGGGCCCCTGGCGTCGAGCCGCCGGCCTCCGAGCTCGATGCCCCCGGCCACGACGGCCAGACCCCAGCCGAGGCCGACCAGGACCGACAGCCAGCTCCAGGACGTGCCGGCGAGCAGAACCGCCACGACGACGACGGGGACGAGCAGGACGACCGGGGCGACGAACGAGATGATGGCCGTCACGCAGCCCTGCGCTGCAGCCCCCGACTGGGCGCCGAAGGGGTTGCCCCCGGTGCGGGGCGCGGTGCCGGGGAGGTAGGCGCCGACGAATGCGGCGATACCCATGCTGCACAGCAGGGCGCTGAGCACGACCGCGAGCCACGGCACGGGGTGGGCGACCAGCCCCAGCGCCACGGCGGTGGCATACGCCGCAGCGGTGACCGGGGCGAACACGACGGTCGAGGCGAGGACCCGGCCGAGCCGGTCGTCCCGTCCACTCACCCCGGTGGCGAGGTGAAGCCACCACGGCGGGCCGTCGAAGGCGAGGTCGTTCATGAGGGTGAGCCCCGAGAAGATCGCGAGCATCACCGCGCCCATGGGCGCGATGGGGTTCGCCTCACGGGTGAGTAGTCCCTGCGCGATGAGGACGACGGGAAGCACCAGGGTTCGCAGGGCGATGCTGACCAGCCGGCTGTCCCGGCGCCACGCCCGGATCCGGCGGGTCGCGATGGCGGCGGCGGGGCGGGTGCCGAGCAGGCGGGGCAGGATGCGGCCGGCCCCGATGCGCTGCCCCCCGCCGGTCACCAGGGGGGAGGTGAGCACGCGCGCGAGCAGCCGCACCCACGCCCACCACAGCAGAGCGAGGAGGAGTCCGGCGAGCACACCGTGGACGAGGGCGCGCAGCCACAGTCCCCGGGCCACGTCGTCGGGCAACGCCCAGGCCCAGCCCACGGGGGTCCACCCGGCGAGACGGGCGGCCTGGGTCGCGTCGATGTCGTCCGGCCGGACGCTCCGTCCTCCGCGGGCGATGAGCAGGTTGAGCCCCATCGGTGCGAGGGTCACCATCGAGATCACGAACGCCCCGATCTCGCGCCCCCGCCGGGAGGTCATGATCCGGGCCAGGGCCGTCGTGAGGACCCGCGAGCCAAGCACCGCGGTGGACACGCCGAGGGTCGCGGCCAGCGCCGCCGCCGCCGCGGTCCCCGGATCACCGGACCACGTGACGACCTGGGCCGCCGCGAGGCCGACGAGGAAGACCGCCGGGATGCCGACGAACGCGGCCGCGAACAGCCCCGGGACCAGAGCCGCGGCCGGCACCGGGAGCACCGCGAACCGTGCCGGGTCGAGCGTGTTGTCGACCCCGGCCGCGATGAGGGACATGACGCTCCACAGCATCGTCAGGGTGGCGAAGGCCGGCACGGTGACGTCGTGGAGGCCGACGGACCCGCCGCGGAGCAGGACGAGGGTCGGGACGAGCACACCCCAGCCGACCAGGGCCGCCACGCCGCCGATGATCGTGGAGGCCCGCTGGGCCGGACTACGCCGCAGACCGTGCCGCCAGAGGGTGAGCCGGAGGTGGACTAGGAGCCCAACCACGTCAGCCCGCCCTGTCCGGCGTCGCGCGCGCCGACGAGCTCGAGGAACCGCTCGTGGAGGGTTGCACCGCCGCGAACCTCGTCCAGCGTGCCGGTGGCACGGACCTGGCCGTCGACGATGACCGCCACCCGGTCACAGAGGCCCTCGACCAGCTCCATGACGTGGCTCGACATGATGACGGTCCCGCCGCCCTCGACGAAGCGGCGCAGGATCGTGCGGATGGTCTGGCCCGAGACCGGGTCGACCGCCTCGAACGGCTCGTCGAGGACGAGGACGCGCGGCGCGTGGATGAGCGCGGTCGCCAGGGTGACCTTCTTGACCATGCCGGCGGAGTAGTCGGCGACGACGACGTTGGCGTCGGCGGCGAGGCCGAGGACGTCGAGCAGCTCCTCGGCCCGCTGTGCCGTGGTTTCGGCGGGCATCCGGCGCAGCGCCCCGACGTACTCCAGCAGCTCCCGACCGGAGAGCTGCTCGAACAGGCGCATCCCATCGGGCGCGACGCCCATGAGGGACTTCGCGTGGGGCGGGTCCGCCCAGACGTCGACGCCGAGGATGCGCGCGGTCCCACCGTCCGGGCGGAGCAGACCGGTGGCCATCGACAAGGTGGTCGTCTTGCCGGCCCCGTTGGGCCCGACGAGGCCGAAGAGCGAGCCCTGGGGGACGGCGAGGCTGAGCCCGTGGACCACCACGCGTGCGTTGAACGCCTTGACGAGGCGGTCGCACTCGAAGGCGGCGCCCGGCGCCGGCCAGGGGTCGAGCGTCATGGCCGTGAGTCTAGGTCGGCCTGGTGCGCCTGGTGGGGCGGATGGGGCAATCCAGGCCGAACGGAGTACTCACCCCGGACGTGCGCCCGAGGGCGCCCCGGTGGCGTCAGCCGCGGGCGACGTGGAACCGGTCGAGCACCGCCATGCTCTCGCCGAGGGTGGCCCAGTGACCGGAGTAGCGCAGGACCGCGAGGCCGCACGTCGGGAACCCCTGGGACATCGCCTGGTGGGCCTCCCAGCTGCCCTCGCCGTCGGCCAGCATCGACGCGAGGGCGGGGATCCCGGGCGCATGGCCCACGACCATGATCACGGACGCCTCGGGGTCGCTCTCGCGGAGCACCTCGAGCAGGGTCCCGGGCGAGGCGTTGTAGACGCGCCGGTCGAAGTGGACCTCCGCCTCGGGGCAACCGGCGACCCACAGCTCCTCGGCGGTCTGCTGGGTCCGCGCCGAGGTCGAGCAGATGACCTCGTCGAGGCCGATGGCGTGCTTGACGAGCCAGTGCCCGGCCGCGGAGGCGTCCCGCTTCCCGCGAGCCGTGAGCTCACGGTCGTGGTCGCGCTCGTAGCCACCATGCTCGGCCTTGGCATGCCGGAGCAGGACGAGGATGCGGTCCTCCGATGCGGTCGTCATGGCTCGATCTTGCTCCACCCGGACGGTGCTTGTCAGCCGGTCGGCGGCGTGGCGTACCGCACGACGTGCCGGGGCTCCGTGCCGGCCGCGAGCCGGGCCAGCTGCTCGCGCAGCATCGCCACGGCCCGCGGCCGGAAGGCCGAGGAGGCCCCACCGACATGTGGGGTGATGAGCACCCCCGGAGCGCTCCACAGCGGGTGCTCGGGCGGCAGAGGCTCGGGGTCGGTGACATCGAGGCCGAACGAGAGCCGTCCGGCGTGCCGGACGATCGCGTCGGTGTCGGCCACGCCGCCGCGGGCGACGTTGACGACGAGCCCCCCATCGGGGACCGCGGCGAGGAAGTCCTCGCCGACCAGCCCACGGGTGTCGTCGGTGAGAGGGACCGATACGACGACGACATCGTGCCGTGGCAGCAGCGCCGGGAGCTCGTCAACGCCGTGGACCTCGTCGACGAGGCCGTCCCCGGCGCGGGCGCGGCTCGCCACACCGGTCAACGACACCTCGAACGGCGCGAGCCGCCGGGCGATCGCGCGGCCGACCGACCCGTATCCCACGACCAGGACGCGCCGGTCGGCGAGCGAGGGACGGGTCGTCAGCCTGGGCCATGTCCCCTGGGTCCCGTCGCGCACCGCTTCGGGTATGCCGCGCAGCGAGGCCAGGATGAGGGCGACAGCAAGCTCAGAGGTCGACGCGTCGTGCACCCCTGCTGCGTTGGCCACCGCAATGCCCTCCGGGACCGCCGTCAGGGCACCGTCGTACCCGGCGGTGAGGAGCTGGACCAGACGGACCGACGGCATGCCTCGCACCGACTCGAGCTCGGACGCCGAGCGCAGGTAGGGGGCGATGACAACCTCGACGGGCCGGTCGGGCGTCGGCTCGCGCGGGTCCCAGACGAGGGCCTCGACGCCGTCGATCGGGCCCACCGAGTCGAGCCAGGACTGGTCAGGGAAGGACACGAGCGTCATGGCCGCTCAGCCTACGCAAGGTCCCTGCGCCGCCAAAGGTGGCGGGCGCCCGCAGCGGTCGGGGCGGCGGACGGCGGGACGGGGTATGCCGGTATGCCGGTCAGCCGGCGCCGAGCTTGTCGAGGATGAGCTCGCGCACCTTGGCCGCGTCGGCCTGGCCCTTGGTCGCCTTCATGACCTGACCGATCAGCGCGCCTGCCGCCTGGACCTTGCCGTCGCGGATCTTGTCGGCGAGGTCCGGGTTGGCCGCGATGACGTCGTCGACGGCACCCTCCAGGGCGGAGTCGTCCTGGACGAGCTCGAGCCCGCGGGCGTCGGCCACGGCGGTCGGGGTGCCCTCGCCGTCGAGGACGCCGTCCCAGACCTGGCGAGCCATCGCGTCGTTGAGCCGGCCGCCGACGACGAGCGACCCGAGCTCGACGACGTGGGCGGGCGTGACCCCGAGCGACGCGGCATACGTCGGCACGTCCTCGCCCGCCTCGCTCGCGCGCCGGGCGATCTCGCCCGACCACCACTTGCGTGCCCCGGCCGGGGTCGCCCCGGCGGCGACGGTCTCGCCGATGAGCTCGACGAGACCGGCGTTGAGGACGTCGCGCATCTCGAGGTCGCTGAAGCCCCAGTCGGACTGGAGGCGCCTACGGCGCTGGGCGGGCGGCTCCGGGAGGGTGGCGCGCAGCGCCTCGACGCTCTCTCGGGAGGGTGCGACCGGGACGAGGTCGGGCTCGGGGAAGTAGCGGTAGTCCTCGGCGTCGGACTTCACCCGCCCGCTCGTGGTGACGCCGGTGTCCTCGTGCCAGTGCCGGGTCTCCTGGACGACCGACCCGCCGTGCGCGAGGATCGCGGCGTGCCGCCCGATCTCGTAGCGAACGGCGCGCTCGACCGAGCGCAGCGAGTTGACGTTCTTGGTCTCGGAACGGGTCCCGAGGGGCACCCGGTCCTGGTCCTCGCCCTCGGCCGCCCTGGGCCGCAGCGAGAGGTTGACGTCGCAGCGCATCGAGCCCTGCTCCATCTTGACGTCGGAGACGCCCAGCGCCTTGATGAGGTCCCGCAGCGCGGACACGTAGGCCTTGGCCAGCTCCGGCGCCCGCTCCCCCGCTCCGGTGATCGGCTTGGTGACGATCTCGATGAGCGGGATGCCGGCCCGGTTGTAGTCGACGAGGCTGTGCGTCGCGCCGTGGATGCGACCCGTCGCGCCGCCGACGTGGAGGGACTTGCCCGTGTCCTCCTCCATGTGGGCGCGCTCGATCTCGACGCGGAAGACCGCCCCGTCCTCGAGCTCGACCTCCAGGTGGCCGTTGGAGGACAGCGGCTCGTCGTACTGGGAGGTCTGGAAGTTCTTCGGCATGTCCGGGTAGAAGTAGTTCTTCCGGGCGAACCGGCACCAC
>CAYPYK010000183.1:0-7133 GCA_964414665.1 uncultured Intrasporangiaceae bacterium
GGGCGACATCGCCTGGCTGAGGCACGAATCCCACTGGTTCAAATCCCCCTCTCGCACCAGTGTGATGGCTCAGGGCCCCCGGGACTCCCCGAGCCCTCAGGGTCCGGGGAGTCAGGTGCTGGGTCCGTGCTTCGGTTGGTCGCGACCTTTCGACTCTCGTATCGTGGTGCGTGATCGCTCGACGCCGCCGGGGACCCACGGCTGCGACCACCAGGCGATCTCGGCCGCGGGGCAGGAGGGGCACGAGATGGCGGACGGCTTCTTCGTCGACATGGGAGCGCTGCGCTCGGCCGCTGAGGGGATCATCTCGACGATGGACCAGATGGCGACGGTCGATGTCGAGGGCACCGTTCCGAGTGCGGGGATCGTCGGCCACGCCCGGCTCGGCGACCGCCTGCACCACTTCGGTGCCCGCTGGCAGATCGGCGTCACGAACCTCATGAAGGACGTGGATGCCGTCGCGACCACGCTCGCCGAGGCAGCCGTGGCCTACCTGGAGACCGACGAGGCCAGGGCCAACGGCTTCGAGGGTGTGCTCGGGCGCGCCACCGGCATCGACCCGGCAGCCTCATGACGGCCGAGCTCGGGACGACGACCGACCCGATGGCCCTCGTCCCCGGCGATGTCGGCGGCGTCACGGTCGCGGCATACGCCCTCGACGAGTACGGGACGAACCTCGAGGGGGCGGGTGAGGGGCTGCGTCGGATCTCGACCGAGGACGGCTGGCGCGGCGAGGCGGCCGACGCGTTCAGGTCGCGCTATGACGGGCAGCCGCGCCGATGGCTGGAGGCCTCGGACTCCTTCCGCACCGCCGGGCAAGCCGTCGACAGCTACGCGTCGACGCTCGCGTGGGCCCAGCAGCAGGCCGGAGCCGCGATCGAGCGGTACGCCACGGGCGATCGTCGCACCCAGACGGCTCGCACAGCGCACGAGAACGCGGTGAAGCGAGCCGAGCAGGAGGCCGAGTCGCGCAGCCAGGCGACCGGAACCTCGGTCCCTCCGAGCTGCCCGGTCTGGAGCGACCCCGGAGAGGCCGATCGGGAGGCCGCGCGAGAGACTCTCGCGGAGGCACGCCGCCAGCTCGACGGCGCCGGGAACGACGCGGCCCTCGCGGTCGAGCAGGCCTTCGCCGCCGCTCCGCAGGAGCCGTCCTTCTGGGACAAGGTGGGTTCGGGCATCGCCGACTTCGGCAAGTCGGCGTGGGACGCCGCCCAGGACGTGGGCATCGCCGCGGTGAACGGGCTGGCGTCCTTCGGTAACGCGATGATCCAGCATCCCGACGAGACACTGATGATGCTCGGCGGCGTGTTGGTCATGGTGGCGGGGAGTAGCGGCGAGGTCGGAGGCGGTCTGCTCGACGCCACAGGCGTCGGTGCCGTCGTCGGCGTCCCCATCAATATTGCGGCTGCGGGGGTCATCGCCGCGGGTGCCGGGATGACGGCCGTGGGAGCTGGGGCCCTTGCCCAGAACGCCGCAGGCCCAGACTCGGTACAGGTGCTCGAGTCACGCGCGACGGAGCCCGAACCCGGCTCCGCGGGTCAACGGGGCACACCCACCGACCGCGCCAAGCGGCACCTCACCGAGAGGGACCTCGACGCGGCTCGGCGGGAGCTGAAGGGTGAGGTCGTCGCCCGCAAGCCGAGCGGCGAGCCGTGGAACCACGTCCAAGAGGTGCGTGAGACCCAGACCAGGCTCATCAAACGCATCACCCAGCTCGAGCGGCTCCTCGGTGACGCCCGGGTCGGCGCCGCTGACAGGGCCGCCGCCCAGGCCGAGCTGTCCGAGGCGAGCCGGCTGCTCGACTACTCCAAGCAGTTCGTCCCCCGGCGATGATGTCCGGTGGGCCGTCGGAGTCCGACGACAGAGGAGCCATGAACGACGACACAGCCGCCATGAACGACGACACCGCCCGAACCCTGCAGGCGCTCGGTGTGGCGACGCTGGAGGAGATCGAGAACGACCGGTGGGGTCCGGCTCCCGACGACGCCTCGTCCCTGGTCCGGACGGCACATCAGCTGCGGACCGTCCCCCTGGCTGAGCTCGGCGCGGAAGGCCTGCGGCTGCTCATCGGGCAGCGGGTCGGCCTGGACGTCCTCGTCCCGCTGGCCGTGGGGATGCTGCGCACCGACCCGCTGGCCGAGGGCGACTTCTACCCAGGCGACCTCCTTGCCTCGGTCCTGCGGGTCCCTCACGAGTGGTTCACCGCCCATCCCGCGGTGGCGCGGGCTCTCGATGAGGTCGTCGGGTCGGTCGAGACGGACGCGACCGACGAGTACGGCCTGCCCGCGCTCGACGAGACCGAGGTGCCGCAGCTGCTCGCCGACTGGTGGTCGTGGCGAGCGCCCGGGGGGACCCCCGACTAGCGTGGACGGCGAGGGCGGCGCCGGACGCCGCACCCACATCAACCGCAGCCGGGCCGCCGCACGAGGCGGCAGCGCCGGCATACCGACGAGGAGACACCCATGGCCGTCAGCTCGCAGATGGTCGCCCTCGGTACCCGGATGCCGGCCTTCGAGCTCGCGGACCTGGCCGGAAGGACCGTGCGCAGCGCCGAGCTGGCGGGCGCGCCCCTGCTGGTGGCGTTCGTCTGCAACCACTGCCCCTACGTCAAGCACGTCGAGCAGGTCCTCGGCGAGGTCGTCGCGCGGCATCCGCAGACACAGGTGGTGGCCGTCTGCACGAACGACGCGACCGCCTACCCCGACGACGCCCCCACCCACCTCGCCGAGCAGGCGGCCCGTGCCGGCTGGACCTTTCCCTACCTCGTCGACGCCGACCAGGAGGTCGGCCGCGCGTTCGGCGCCGCGTGCACGCCTGACTTCTTCCTGTATGCCGCAGACGGCGGCCTTGCCTACCGCGGCGCCATGGACGAGTCGACCCCGGGCAACGGCGTCCCGGCCAGCGGTCACCTCCTCGACGCGGCGATGACCGCGGTCGCGGCCGGTGCGGGCGTCCCCGAGCCGCACCGGCCCAGCATGGGCTGCTCGATCAAGTGGCGCGAGAACGCCTGAGCCGAGGTCCCACACGGTGCCTCGCCGGTGGCACAGTGAGCCTCCTCCGGAGAAACCGGAGGATCCGGGCAACGAGGACTGGGGTGTGCAATGACGACGGCGACGGTGCTGCGTGACGGGCTGGCCTTCGGCGAGGGGCCGCGCTGGCGCGACGGCAGGCTGTGGTTCAGCGACTTCTACCGGCGGGCGGTCTACACCCTGGACCCGGACGGCACCGAGACCAAGGTCGTCGACGTCCCCGAGCAGCCGTCGGGTCTGGGCTGGCTCCCCGACGGCCGCCTGCTCGTGTCGAGCATGCGCGACCACAAGGTGCTCCGCCTCGAGCCGAGCGGCGAGCTCGTCGAGCACGCCGACCTGTCCCACCTGGCCGACTACCACCTCAACGACCTCATCACCGACGACACCGGGCGCGCGTATGTCGGCAACTTCGGCTACGACCTGCACGCCGACATGGCCGAGCGCGACATCCCGACGATCCTCGGCGACGAGAGCGCGGGTGCGACCCGGCTCGCCCGGGTGGACCCCGACGGGTCGGTGCATGTCGCCGCCGAGGGGGTCCGCTTCCCCAACGGGATGGCGTGGCAGGACGGCGGGCGCACGCTGGTCCTCGCCGAGACCCTGCGGCTGCAGCTCACGGCATACGACGTCGCCGCCGACGGCACCTTGAGCAACCGCCGCGTGTGGGCCTCGACCGCCCCCCAGATGGTGGCCCCCGACGGGATCTGCGCCGACCCCGAGGGCGGGATCTGGGTGTCCGCCGCGTTGGGGAACGCCGTCGTCCGGTACGCCGAGGGCGGCGAGGTCACCGGGACGGTCGAGACCAGCCAGATCGCCTACTCGTGCGCGATCGGCGGTCCGGACGGCCGCACCCTCTATGCGATGACCGCTCCGTCGAGTGAGCCGAAGATCGTCGACGGCCACCGGCTCGGCACGATCGAGTCCGCCCAGGTCTGATCGGCGGGCACCCCGTGCACGCCCGGAGCGGTCTGCCGGGTGGATGATCGAGGGGAGCGCCGGTTCTCACGAGGAGGAGTCTCGGATGAAGAAGCTCATCAACGACCCGCAGCGCGTCGTCGCCGATGCGCTACTGGGGGTGGAGGCGGCCCACCCGGAGCGGCTCAGGGTCGACCACGAGCACCGGGTCATCTACCGCGCAGACGCCCCGGTGCAGAGCAAGGTCGGCCTGGTCTCGGGTGGCGGGTCCGGCCACGAGCCGCTGCACGGGGGGTTCGTCGGGCCGGGGATGCTGGATGCCGCCTGCGCCGGCGAGGTCTTCACCTCGCCCACCCCCGACCAGATGCTCGCGGCGAGCTCGGGCGTCGACGGCGGCGCCGGCGTGCTGCACATCGTCAAGAACTACACCGGCGACGTGATGAACTTCGAGATGGCCGCCGAGATGGCCGCTGCGCAGGGCGACCTCGCCATCGAGTCGGTCGTGACCGATGACGACGTCGCCGTCCAGGACAGCCTCTTCACGGCGGGTCGTCGGGGCGTCGGCGTGACGGTCCTCGTCGAGAAGATCGCCGGGGCCGCCGCCGACCAGGGCCGGGACCTGGCCGGGGTCGCGGCCGTCGCCCGCCGGGTCAACGAGAGCGGTCGAAGCATGGGGATGGCG
This sequence comes from uncultured Intrasporangiaceae bacterium, assembly GCA_964414665.1. Taxonomy (GTDB): domain Bacteria; phylum Actinomycetota; class Actinomycetes; order Actinomycetales; family Dermatophilaceae; genus CAVSJJ01. The sequence goes on from CAYPYK010000183.1 coordinate 4,627, forward strand.
CTGACGCCGTGCGCCGTGCCGGCGGCGGGGAAGCCGACGTTCGACCTGCCCGAGGACGAGATGGAGATCGGGATCGGCATCCACGGCGAGCCCGGGCGGCACCGCCGCCCGCTCGGGACGGCCGCCGAGATCGCCGAGCAGCTCGTGGTGCCGGTCACCGACGACCTCGACTTCGTCGGGGCGCCGGTCATCGCCATGGTCAACGGGATGGGTGGCACCCCGCTCATCGAGCTCTACGTGATGTACGCCGAGGTGGCCGCCCTGCTGAGCGCCCGGGGTGTCACCGTGGCCCGCACCCTCGTGGGCAACTACATCACCTCGCTCGAGATGGCGGGGTGCTCGATCACCCTCCTGCGGGCCGACGACGAGCTGCTCGGTCTGTGGGACGCCCCGGTCAACACGCCCGGGCTGCGCTGGGGCGCCTGAGTCGTGGCGGGTGACACGGTGCCACTGAGCGCTCTGATCGGGTGGCTGCGGGCGTTCGCGGCTCTCGTCGCCGAGAACAGGGACTACCTCACCCAGCTCGACTCCGACATCGGCGACGCCGACCACGGCACCAACCTGGACCGGGGGATGACGGCCGTTCTGGAGAAGGTCGCCACCGACCCTCCGACGACGGCCGACGCCCTGTTCAAGGGCGCCGGGATGGCGCTGGTCACCTCGGTGGGCGGGGCGAGCGGGCCGCTCTACGGGACCCTGCTCCTGCGCATGGCCACCTCGGCGGGGCCGGTGGACCGGCTCGACGCCACCGCGCTGGCGGCGGCTCTGCGAGCGGGGCTCGAGGGTGTGGTGGCCCGAGGGAAGGCCGAGCCCGGCGACAAGACCATGGTCGACGCGCTGACGCCGGCGGTCTCGGCGTTCGAGGAGGCAGCAGCCTCCGGCGCCGCTCCCGCCGAGGGTGCGAGCGCCGCCTCGGAGGCAGCCGAGCGCGGCCGGGACGCGACGGTGCCGATGGTCGCTCGCAAGGGGCGCGCGAGCTATCTCGGCGAGCGGAGCGCCGGCCATCTCGACCCGGGCGCGACCTCGTCGGCCCTGCTGGTCAGGGCCCTGGCGCAGACGCTCGCCGGGACACCCGAGGGGGGCGGCTGACGGACATGGTCGGGATCGTCGTCGTCTCGCACTCCCCCGCGCTCGCGGCGGCCGCCGTCGAGCTCGCATCCCAGATGCTGCCCGGCTCCGGTGCCCGGATCGCGGTGGCCGCCGGGACGGCGGGTGGCGCGACGGGCACCGACGCGACCGGGGTGGCCGAGGCGATCTCCGAGGTGGCCTCCCCCGACGGCGTTCTGGTGCTCATGGACCTCGGGAGCGCGCTGCTCAGCACCGAGCTCGCCCTCGAGCTCCTCGGCGACGTCGACTACGAGATCCGGCTCAGCGCGGCGCCGTTCGTCGAGGGCCTGGTCGCGGCAGCCGTCCAGGCCGGCGTCGGGTCCGACCTGGACCGGGTGGCCCACGAGGCGGCGAACGCGCTCAGCCCCAAGACCACCCAGCTCCACCACGGCTGAACGCGGCGCACGGCATACCGACGGATGCCGGTGGGCGCCCTACTTGTTCAGGCCGGAGTGGTGCGGCACCGACGCCGTGATGAGCGTCCCGTCGGCGCGCATATGGGGTCGCAGGGCGACCGGCTCGGGCTCGCCGTCGATGCGCGGGCCCTGGTCCGGGAGGTCGACCCGCACCGGCCCCGCGGGCGTCACGTCGACGGCCCGGCCGCGCACGCTGACCCGCGCTCCCATCCCCTCCTCGACCGCGAAGGTGATGGCGTCCTGCTCGACGGTGATGAGCAGCCGCGTACCGCGGATCGTCACCCGGAACCTCAGCGGCCCCCAGGTGGCCGGCAGCCGGGGGTCGAAGGTGAGTTCGCCGCCGGCGTCGCGCATCCCGCCGAAGCCATAGACCAGCGCGGCCCAGATGCCCCCCGCCGAGGCGACGTGGATGCCCTCCGGGGTGTTGTCGTGCAGGTCCCCGAGGTCGGTGTAGAGGGAGTCCCAGAAGTAGCCGAGCGCGAGCTCGTGGTAGCCGACCTCCGCCGCGATGATCGACTGGACCACCCCCGAGAGCGTCGAGTCGCCGGTGGTGATGGGGTCGTAGTACTCGAAGTCGGCCTTCTTCTCGGCGAGGGTGAACTCGTTGCCCTGGAGGAAGAGCGCAAGGACGACGTCCGCCTGCTTGAGCACCTGGAAGCGGTAGATGACGAGCGGGTGGAAGTGCAGGAGCAGCGGACGCTTCTCGGGCGGGGTGTTGGGCAGGTCCCACACCTCGTGCTCCTGGAACTGGCTGTCCTGAGGGTGGATCCCGAGGCTCTCGTCCCACGGGAGGGCGATCGCATCGGCCGCCCGCTCCCACTCGACGACCTCGTCGGCGCGCAGCCCGAGCCGGGCGACCATCTGGGCGTGGGCGTCGTGCCGGGTCGCGTCGAGCTCGCGGACGGCCTGGGCCGCACAGCGCAGGTTGAAGCGCGCCATGACGTTCGTATAGAGGTTGTCGTTGACGACGGTCGTGTACTCGTC
>CAYPYK010000184.1:0-7123 GCA_964414665.1 uncultured Intrasporangiaceae bacterium
CCCGGGCTTGGGGACGACGACCGCGGTGACCGCCTCGACCCAGCGCGGGTGCGGGACACCGAAGACCGCGACCTCGGCCACCCCGTCGAGGGTGTAGATCGCCTCCTCGACCTCGCGGCTCGCGACGTTCTCGCCGCCGGTCTTGATCATGTCCTTCTTGCGGTCGACGACGTGCAGGTGGCCCTCGTCGTCGATGTAGCCGAGGTCGCCGGAGTGGAACCAGCCGCCGCGGAACGCCTCAGCGGTCTTCTCCTCGTCCTTGTAGTAGCCGAGAGTCGCGTGCGGGCTGCGGTGGACGATCTCGCCGGTCGTGCCCGGCGGCACGGGCTCGTCGAGGTCGTCGACGATCCGCGTCTCGACGTTGAGCCCGGCCCGGCCTGCCGAGCCCGCGTGAGAGAGCTGCTCGTGGGGGCGCAGGATCGTCGCGAGCGGAGCCATCTCGGTCTGGCCGTAGAAGTTCCACAGCGAGACCTGGGGGAGCCGCTCGCGCATCTCGCGGAGCACCTCGATGGGCATGGCCGACGCGCCGTAGTAGCCCTTGCGCAGGCTGGACAGGTCGGTCGAGTCGAACGCCGGGGAGCGCAGCAGCCCGATCCATACCGTCGGCGGGGCGAAGTACTTGGTCACCCGCTCCCGCTCGATCGTGGCCAGGACGGCCGCCGGGTCGGGGGCGGGCAGGATGATCGATGTCGCCCCGACGTAGACGTCCGGGCCGAGGAAGCAGTCGAGCTGGGCGCAGTGGTAGAGCGGCAGGGTGTGCAGCTCGACGTCGTCGGTCTCCATCTGCCCGTCGACGACGCAGGAGACGTACTGCCAGAGCAGCGACCGGCTCGACAGCAGCGCCCCCTTGGGTCGCGACTCGGTCCCGGAGGTGTACATCAGCCGCAGCGGCGCGTCGTCGGGGACGACCACGTCGGGAGGGGTGCCGCGGTGGTCGAACCACGCCTGGGCGTCGAGCCAGCCGTCGGGAGCGGGTTCGCCGGTATGCCGGATGCTCGCCCGGAGGCGGACCGAGCCGCCGCTGGTGGCCATCGCCCGCTCGGCGACCGGGACGAGGGCGTCCTCGACGACGAAGGCGCTCGCCTCGCTGTGGTCGAGGATGTAGGCGACCTCGTTGGGGCCGAGCATGAAGTTGACCGGCACGAGGATGATCCCGAGGCGCGCGGTGGCGAAGTCGAGGACGGCGAACTGCCAGCAGTTGTGGCTGAGCAGGGCGAGCCGGTCACCCATCCCGAGACCGGCGTCGGCGAGGGCGGCCGCGGTTCCCGCAACGACCTCCTCGAGCTCGGCGAAGGTGAGCCGAGTGTCGCCGTCGATGATGGCGGTCCGGTCCGGCATCCGCGCCGCGGTGCGGCGGGGCACGTCGCCGAGCGACTGTTGGCGGACGTGGTTGACGAGGTCGGACGTCGGTGTCTCGGGCATGCCCGCATCGTTGCAGCAGGCGCGAGGCCGCGGCTAGGGCGTGCTGGCCCGGCCGCAGCCTCGTCGGGAGCCCGCGGCGCGGCATACGCGGTCCGCGGGCGGAGGATCAGCTCCCGTAGGGCGCCGTGTGGACGATCGTCACGTCGACGGTCTTCCCGCTGGGAGCCACGAAGGTCACCGTCTCGCCCACGTGGTGGCCGTCGACGGCGGCGCCGATGGGGGAGGCCTCGCTGTAGACCTGCATCGAGGCGTCGGCGATCTCACGCGAGCCGAGCAGGAAGGTCTCCTCCTCGCCGAACATCTCGACGGTGACGACCATGCCCGACTCGACGACGCCGTCGTCGTCGGGGGTGTGGCCGATGATGGCGTTGTCGAGGAGCTGGGTCAGCTGACGGATCCGGGCCTCCATCTTGCCCTGCTCCTCCTTGGCCGCGTGGTAGCCCCCGTTCTCGCGCAGGTCCCCCTCGGCCCGGGCCGCCTCGATCTTCTTGGCGATGTCGGTGCGGCCGGGGCCCGAGAGCTCGGAGAGCTCGTCGGTCAGTCGGTCGTACGCCTCCTGGGTGAGGTAGGTCGCCTTGCCGGCGGTCTCGGTCACGTCAGTTCTCCTTGCTGATGACCCGTCCCGGGCGCGTGCGGCGTCTCGGGTGGGGGGTGGTGCTACGGCGACGGGTCCGGACCCGGTCCCGAGCATGTCGAGACGGTCGGGGTCCAGACCCGATCGTGTGCAAAGGTCCAGGGTAGCAAACCGCCCCGGGTGCGCAGCCCGGGTCACGGCTCATGCCGAGCTCACCCGGCCCTGTCCGACCGCGCCTGACACGGATGGGCCGGGAGCCCCCCATCGACTGCGTCCGAGGTCAGGACCCGCGGCGCACGCAGGAGTCGACGAGGCCGGTCACCGCGGGCGCGCTCGTCCGGACGGTGACCGTTCGGTGGACGGTGCCGGCGCTCGGTCCGGGGGGGACCGCGTCGGTCGCCGCGCCGACCCGCCCGTGGTGGAAGTCCAGGGCGGTGACAAGGCACTCGACGGTCGTATCCGCCGGCCGGCGCAGGTCGTAGTCGACGACGACCGAGCCGTCGGGCAGGACCGAGAAGCCCGTCACCTGGGGTGAGACCTGCTGGGGCACCCGGACCAGCGCGACCCAGACGATGGCCGAGCACGCGACGACGACCCAGAGACCGCCGATGAGCCACCACTTCAGGGTGCCCTGGGCGGGGCGAGGCAGCTGCATGCCGGTCCTTGGGGGTCGAGCCCGCGGCGGGCGGATGAGAAGATGTGCGGGTCCATTCTCGGGGGTAGCCCCATCGCACGATCGAAGGGTCTCACGTTGTCCGACCGGCTCCGGTTGATGTGCGTCCACGCGCACCCGGACGACGAGTCCAGCAAGGGCGCGGCGACGATGGCCAAGTACGTGGACGGCGGCCACCCCGTTCTCGTGGTGACGTGCACCGGAGGCGAGCGCGGGGACATCCTCAACCCACGGCTCGCCGACGACGTCCACGTCCGCCGCGACCTGGCCCAGGTCCGCCGCGACGAGATGGCGCGGGCCCGCGAGATCCTCGGCGTGGAGCAGAGCTGGCTCGGGTTCGTCGACTCCGGCCTACCCGAGGGCGACCCGCTGCCTCCGCTGCCGGACGGGTGCTTCGCGCTCGAGCCGCTGGCCGTGACGACAGAGGCCCTGGTCCGCGAGATCCGGCGCTTCCGACCCCACGTCGTGACGACCTACGACGAGCAGGGGGGCTACCCGCACCCCGACCACATCATGACCCACGACGTGACGATGGCGGCGTTCGCGGCGGCCGGTGACTCCGCCGCATACCCGCTGGCGGGGCCGGTGTGGCAGCCGCTCAAGGTCTACTACAACCAGGGCTTCACCAAGGAGCGCATCCTCGCCTTCCACGAGGCACTGCTCGCGATGGGTGAGCAGAGCCCCTACGCCGACTGGCTCGAGCGCTGGCGCGACCGGCCCGCGCGGATCCTGTCGACCCGGGTCCCGTGTGCCGACTGGTTCGACCGCCGGGACGCGGCGCTGCGGGCGCACGCCACCCAGATCGACCCCGACGGCTCGTTCTTCCTCGTCCCCCGCGAGACCCAGGCGGCCCTCTGGCCGACCGAGGACTACGAGATCGCCGCGTCCTATGTCCCGGTCGCCGACGGCGAGGACGACCTGTTCGCCGGGCTGCCCGACGACGTCGCCGCGGCCGACGCCCTGGCGACCACCCCCGGCCTCGCCCTCGTTCTCGACGCACGCAAGGAGCGCACCACGTGAGCACCCTCGATGCCGCCCTACCGGTCAGGGCGGACCTGGTCTATGCGAGCACGGACCCCGGGTTCTTCGCGTTCCTCGGGTTCCTGGTCCTCGCCGTCGTCCTGTGGCTGCTCATGCGCAACATGAACGCCCGGATGCGCCGGATGTCATACCGCCAGAGCGCCGCCCACCGGGGGAAGGACGACCCGCAGGCCGACGAGAGTGACGTGGCCGAGGGACCTGAGGAGGCGGGGGGCGACGGTCCCCCGGCCTGACCCGGCACTCAGGACTGGTGCGTGTAGAGCGCCATCGAGGCGGCGATGTAGTGCGTGGTGAAGGCCAGGATCGTCAGGGTGTGGAAGACCTCGTGGAACCCGAACCAGCGCGGTGAGGGATTCGGCCGCTTGATGCCGTAGACGAGGGCCCCGAGGCTGTAGAGCACCCCGCCGACGATGACCAGGGTGAGGATCGCCGCGCCGCCGTAGATCGCGAGTGGCCGGATGTAGAACACCGCGACACAGCCGAGAGCGACGTAGATCGGGACGTAGAGCCAGCGCGGGGCGCCCACCCAGATGACCCGGAAGAGCACCCCGAGGGTAGCGCCGGACCACACGATGATGAGCATGGTGCGGCCCTGGGGGTCGGGCAGGAGCAGCGCGAACGGCGTGTAGCTGCCGGCGATGACGAGGAAGATGTTCGAGTGGTCGAACCGTTTGAGCACCCCCGCCACCCGCGGTGACCAGGTGCCCCGGTGGTAGATCGCCGAGGTGGCGAACAACAGCACTGCGGTGAGCGTGAAGACGGCCGCCGAGACCCGTGCCTCGAGACTGCTCGACAGAACGATGAGGATGAGCCCCGCGACGAACGCCACGGGGGACATCCCGGCGTGCAGCCACCCGCGAAGCTTGGGCTTGACGGCGACCTTCATCGCCTCGACATGCTGCTCGATGGCGTCGAGGGGCGAGTGCTCCGGTGGGAGCTGAGGGCCGGCGTTCCTCATCGGGGCCAGCGTAACCTACGCAACCGTAGGTTTCGACTCGGCCGCGGCCGCGCGGACCCCCGCGCGGGCGCCACGGCTGAGGGCGTGGGGGACACATGAAACGGTCGAGGTCGGGCGGTACGGTGGGCTCACCCGGTGGCCGCCCCCCGCCGGGCGGGCGCGTCTCGCCGACCGACCTGCCCGACCTCGACCCCTCCACCCGAGGAGAAACGCCGATGGCGCTCAGCGATGTCGTCTACACGGCATACGCCCGCCGCCTGGCCAAGCGGCTGGGTCCGGACTCCGTCCCCCGCCATGTCGGGGTGATGCTCGACGGCAACCGTCGCTGGGCCCGCGCCCGGGGCGCGGGCACCTCCGAGGGGCACCAGGCGGGCGCCGACAACATCGTCAACCTCCTCGGCTGGTGCGAGGATGTCGGCGTCGAGGTCGTCACGCTGTGGCTGCTGTCCACCGACAACCTCAACCGCTCCGAGACCGAGCTGCGCCCCCTCCTCGGGATCATCGAGCGCGCGGTCGACGACCTCGCCGACACCCATCGCTGGCGGCTCAACCCGGTCGGCGCCCTCGACCTGCTGCCCGCCGCCACGGCCGAGCGCCTGAAGTCAGCGGCCGACCGGACCCGCGACGCCGAGGGGATGATCGTCAACGTCGCGGTGGGCTATGGGGGCCGGCGCGAGATCGCCGACGCCGTTCGTGCCCTGCTGCACGAGCACGCCGAGCAGGGCACCTCGATCGAGGAGCTCGCCGAGATCCTCGACGTCGAGCACATCGCCGAGCACCTCTACACCAAGGGCCAGCCCGACCCCGACCTCGTCATCCGCACCTCCGGGGAGCAGAGGCTCGGGGGGTTCCTGCTCTGGCAGAGCGCGCACAGCGAGTTCTACTTCTGCGAGGCCTACTGGCCCGACTTCCGCAAGGTCGACTTCCTGCGCGCCCTGCGCGCGTACGGCGAGCGGAAGCGCCGGTTCGGCACCTGAGGCCGAGGGCCGGGTATCTCTGAGGCCCGGTTCGTCACACAGGCCACAAGAGCCCCAGGCGTCACGGGTTGGTGCGGAATCACCGAGAAACCGACTCGACACGCCAGCCTGCGAGGGGCGGGCGTTCACCGGACCGACGTACCGTCCCCAGTGAACGTCTCTCGCAGAGCGTGTACGGAGGATCCACGTGGCCCAGACCTCGCGACCGCCCACCACCGCGGCCGACCCCGCCGAGGTCGGCGCGGCCCGGCGCACCTACGTCGTCGACACCTCGGTCCTCTTGTCCGACCCGCGGGCCATCCTGCGGTTCAAGGAGCATGACGTCGTCCTGCCGGTCGTCGTCATCACCGAGCTCGAGGCCAAGCGGCACCACCCCGAGCTCGGCTACTTCGCCCGCACCGCCCTGCGCCTGCTCGACGACCTGCGGGTCCAGGCCGGGCGCCTCGACGCCCCGGTCCCGGTGGGCGAGGAGGGCGGCACGCTGCACGTCGAGCTCAACCACACCGACCCCGCGGCGCTGCCCGCAGGCTTCCGCCTCGGCGACAACGACTCGCGGATCCTCGCCGTCGCGCGCAACCTCGCCAACGAGGGCAAGCGGGTGACGATCGTCAGCAAGGACCTGCCGATGCGGGTCAAGGCGTCGGCCGTCGGCCTGGAGGCCGAGGAGTACCGCGCCGAGCTCGCCGTCGAGTCCGGGTGGACCGGGATGGCCGAGCTCGAGGTCGGTGTCGAGGAGATGGACCACCTCTACGAGTACGGGCGTCTCGAGAGCCGGGAGGCGGCCGAGCTGCCCTGCCACACCGGCCTCAAGCTGCTCTCGCCCAGGGGAAGCGGCCTCGGCCGAGTCGGCCCCGACAAGCAGGTCCGGCTGGTCCGCGGGGACCGCGACGCGTTCGGCCTGCACGGGCGCAGCGCCGAGCAGCGGATCGCGCTCGACCTGCTGCTCGACCCCGACGTCGGCATCATCAGCCTCGGCGGGCGCGCAGGCACCGGCAAGAGCGCCCTGGCCCTGTGCGCCGGGCTCGAGTCGGTCATGGAGCGGCGCCAGCACCGCAAGGTCCTCGTCTTCCGTCCGGTGTATGCCGTGGGCGGCCAGGAGCTCGGCTACCTCCCGGGCACCGAGACCGAGAAGATGAGCCCGTGGGGCCAGGCGGTGTTCGACACGCTCGGCGCCCTGGTCTCCCGCGAGGTCGTCGAGGAGGTCCTCGACCGCGGCATGCTCGAGGTCCTGCCGCTCACCCACATCCGTGGTCGGTCGCTGCACGACAGCTTCGTCATCGTCGACGAGGCGCAGAGCCTCGAGCGCAACGTCCTGCTCACCGTCCTGTCGCGCGTCGGCCAGAACTCGCGGGTGGTCCTGACCCATGACGTCGCCCAGCGCGACAACCTCAGGGTGGGTCGGCACGACGGCGTGGCCGCCGTGATCGAGGCGCTCAAGGGGCACCCCCTGTTCGCCCACGTCACCTTGAACCGCAGCG
>CAYPYK010000185.1:0-7119 GCA_964414665.1 uncultured Intrasporangiaceae bacterium
GTTGTGCCGCGGCGGCGGGCACGAGGTCGCCCACTCCAGCGACGCGCCGTAGCCCCACGGGTCGTCGGTCTCGACCAGCGGTGCGGTCCGCCAGGTCTTCCACACGTTGTAGAGGAACGGCAGCATCGACACGGCGAGGATGAACGCCCCAGCCGTCGAGATCCGGTTGCCGATGGTGAAACCGTCCTCGGGCAGGTAGTCGGCGTAGCGGCGCGGCATCCCCCACATGCCCAGCAGGTGCTGGACGAGGAACGTGGTGTGGAACCCGATGAAGGTCAGCCAGAAGTGGATCTTGCCGAGCCGCTCGTCGAGCATCCGCCCGGTGAGCTTGGGCCACCAGAAGTAGTAGCCGGCGAACATCGCGAAGACGACGGTGCCGAAGACGGTGTAGTGGAAGTGGGCCACCACGAAGTACGTGTCGGACAGCTGGAAGTCCAGGGCGGGGCTGGCGAGGATGACGCCGGTCAGCCCGCCGAACAGGAAGGTCGTGAGGAAGCCGACCGCCCACAGCATCGGGGTGGCGAGGGTCACCTTGCCGCCCCACATCGTGCCGATCCAGTTGAAGAACTTCACCCCGGTGGGCACGGCGATCAGCATCGTCATGATCGCGAAGAAGGGCAGGAGCACCTGGCCGGTGACGTACATGTGATGGGCCCACACCGAGACCGACAGCGCGGCGATGGCGATGGTCGCGTAGACGAGGGTCTTGTAGCCGAAGATCGGCTTGCGCGAGAAGGCCGGCAGCACCTCGGAGATGATCCCGAAGAAGGGCAGCGCCAGGACGTAGACCTCCGGATGCCCGAAGAACCAGAAGATGTGCTGCCACAGGATGGCGCCCCCGCTGGCGGGGTCGAAGATGTGCGCTCCGAACTTACGGTCGGCGCCCAATGCCAACAGCGCGGCCGCCAGGGCCGGGAAGACGAGCAGGACCAGGATCGAGGTGATGAGCACGGTCCAGGTGAACAGCGGCATCCGGAACATGGTCATCCCGGGAGCCCGCATCGTCAGGATCGTCGTGATGAAGTTGACGGCACCGAGGATGGTGCCGAAGCCACCCAGTGCCAGCCCGAAGACCCACAGGTCGCCGCCGATGCCGGGGCTGTTGACCGCGTTGGACAGGGGGGCGTATGCGGTCCAGCCGAACGCCGCTGCACCGGTCGGGGTGAGGAAGCCCGCGGCGGCGATGAGGCCGCCGAAGAGGTAGAGCCAGTAGGCGAACATGTTGAGCCGGGGGAACGAGACGTCGGGCGCGCCGATCTGCAGCGGCATGAGCGCGTTGGCGAACCCGGCGAACAGCGGCGTCGCGAAGAGCAGCAGCATGATCGTGCCGTGCATCGTGAACAGCTGGTTGTACTGGTCGGGGTTGTCGACGATCTGCAGACCCGGCGCGGCGAGCTCGGCCCGGATGACCAGGGCCATGAGGCCACCGAGCAGGAACCACGCGAAGGAGGTGAAGAAGTAGAGGTTGCCGATGACCTTGTGGTCGGTGGTCGTCATCCACTTGACCACCGTTGCGCCCTTGGCCACCCGTCGGGTCGGGGCGCCCTCCGCCGTGCGGAGCATCGTCGACTCGGTCGCCGCACTCATCGTCAGCTCCTTGCGTTCGACGGGACGAGGCCCTGCTGGCTGGGCATGATCTCCTCGCGGCTCAGTCCGTTGGGGAGCAGCCCGGTCTGGCCCTGGCTCTCGAGGTCCGCGAGGTGCTGGTCGTAGTCCGCCTGGGAGACGACCTTGACGTTGAACAGCATCTGGGAGTGGTAGGCCCCGCACAGCTCGGCGCACTTGCCGCTGAAGGTGCCGGTCTGGGTGGGGACGACCTCCATGGTGTTCACCCGCCCGGGGATCAGGTCGAGCTTGGTGAGGAAGGAGGGGACCCAGAAGGAGTGGATGACGTCGCGGGACGTGAGCACGAACTTCACCCGCTTGTCGACCGGCAGGTAGAGCGTCGGGAGGGTCTTCTCGGCCCCCGGCCTGCCCGTGAGGATCGCCTGGGTGCCCGCCTCGTGGACGTTGGCGTCGACGTAGTTGAAGTCCCAGCTCCACTGCTTGCCGATGACGTTGATCGTCACGTCGGCGGGCTTGGTCGTGTCCGTCAGGGCGCTCTCGTCGCGCGCGGTGTAGAAGAAGAAGACGACGATCATCAGCACCGGGGCGACGGTGTAGAGGATCTCGATGGGGACGTTGTAGCGGACCTGCACCGGCAGCTCGTCGTCGTCCTGCTTGCGCCGGTAGGCGGCCACGGCCCAGATGATCAGCCCCCAGACCAGGACGCCGACGGCCAGCAGGGCGATCCAGGCGCCGACCCACAGGTTGGTGACCCGTACGCCGCCCTCGGTCACGGCCTTGGGTAGGAAGCCGTCCTTGACGGAGTACTGGCAGCCGGAGAGCGCCACGGCACTGCTCAGGGCGAGCCCGCTCCACGTCGCAGTGCGGCGCCGACGAGATGTCGGCCGCGTGAGGCAGTGCTGAAGCACCGGTGCACCCTTCCTGTCCACGGGCATCGAACGGACGCAACCCTACTGCACTGAGACCTAGTTCACATCGCAGGGTCGGGCTACCGTCGAGACGTGCCGCCACCGGTCCCCACCGCACCACCGTTCCCGGACAGCACCCCCTCGGGGGCGCCCGGCCCTCCCCGCGTTGGGGGTGCCCCGAAGGACCGCGTCGTCCTCGACGCCGTCCGCGCCCCGCTGCACCCGCAGGCGCGTGAGACCCTGCTCGCCGCTCTCGACGCGGGCTGGGCCGACCCGCGGCGGCTGCACCAGGAGGGCCGTCGCGCCCGCCGGCTGCTGGACCAGGCCCGGGAGGTGCTGTCCTGCGGGCTCGGCGTGCGGCCCGACGAGCTGTCCTTCCACCTCATCGGCGCCGACGCCCTGGCGACCGGGCTGGCCGGGCTGCGTCATCCGCGCCGGCGCGGCGGTGAGTGCCTGGTCGCCTCGGCCGTCGAGCTCGAGATCCTGCTCACCGACCCGGCCGCGCACACCGTGGCCGTCGACGCGCACGGCCGGGTCGACCTGAGCGCCTTCACCGAGGCGGTGGCCGAGCCCGGTGTGGCGGTGGCGGCGCTGCAGCACGCGAACGGCGAGGTCGGCACCCTCCAGCCCGTCGAGGAGGCGCTCGTCGGTGCCCGCGCCGCCGGGGTCCCGCTGCTCGTCGACGCCACGGCGTCCCTGGGCCGGGTCCCGGTCCCCACGGCGTTCGACGCGCTGGCCGGCGACGCGGCGTCGTTCTCCGGGCCGCCCCTGGGTCTGTTGGCGGTGCGGCCGGGGGCGACCTTCGCGCTGCCCGGCCCGGTGCGGGAGGCCGAGCAGGGCCGGGCGCTGTCGGCCCCCTGGGTGCCGCTGACGCTGGCCGCCGCGGAGGCCTGGCAGCAGGTCGCGGCGACCCGGGACGCCGACGAGGCGCTGACCCGAGAGCTCGTCGTCCGCCTCCGCGCCGGTGCGGTGGCGATCGCCGGCGTCACCACCCCCGGCGAGCCGTCGGCGCGGCTCCCGCACGTGCTGACCCTCGTCGTCGAGGGCCTCGACGGCGAGCTGCTCGCCGACGAGCTCGACCGCCGCGGCATCGCCGTCGCGTCGGGGTCGGCCTGCTCGGCGAGCCCGCTGCACCCCAGCCACGTCCTGGCCGCGATGGGGATCCCGCTCCCGGGGCGCCAGCGCCCTGGCAACCTGCGCGTGGTGCTGCCCGTCCCGGCGGCGGCGCCCGGGCTCGTCGACGGCGTCGAGCGGCTCGTCCGCGAGCTGGGCCCGGCGGTCGAGGCGGTACGCGAACGGTTGGCCCAGGTGGTCCGCCCGGGTTAGCCCGGCTCCGGCCGGACGGCCCGCGCGAGGTCGACCTGGGGCGCGCCGAGCGCCGAGGCAAGGCGACCGAGGTAGGCCCGGCGGGGCCACTGCTGGAAGCCCAGGCTGACCAGATGGTCGGTCGCCCACTGCGCGTCGACGAGCCGGCGCGGGTCGCCGTCGGCGAAGAACCGCTCGACGAGCCCGACCAGCGCGACCTTGGAGGCGTCGCTCACCTCGTGGAACATCGACTCGCCGGCGAACACGCCGCCGACCGCCACGCCATACAGCCCACCGACCAGCCGACCGTCCTGCCAGGTCTCGATGCTGTGGACCCAGCCGAGGTCGTGCAGGCGGGCGTAGGCGCGCTCGATGTCGTCGGTGATCCACCGGCCGGGTCGTCCCGGCGCGTCGCACCGCCGGATCACCTCGGGCAGCGCGGTGTCGACCCGCACCTCGAAGCGCCGCACCGAGCGCCGCAGCGAGCGCGAGACCCGCAGGGCGCCCGGTGGCAGGACGCCGCGGGTCTGCGGCGACCACCAGCCGAGCGGGCTGCTGCCGCGCTCGCCGGTCCCCATGGGGAACAGTCCGATGCGGTAGGCGGCGAGCAGCGTCCCGGGAGCGAGGTCGGCTCCGACCGCGACGAGGTCCTCTCCCGGCGTGGGGGCGGCCTCGGCGAGGTTCCACCCGCTCGGTTCGGGCTCGACCGGCGGGAAGGGGACCGGGCCGGTCACCGCTCGAGACCTCGTCTCACGGGTTCGGGCAGGTGATGTGCGGGTCGATCTCGGCCGACGCCTCGTCGCCGTAGGCGCGGGCCACCCGGTCGAGGAACCCGGACTTGGTCAGGTGGTACTCCTGGGTCCCCACGGTCTCCAGGACGTAGGCCGCGAGCACGGATCCCACCTGGGCGCACCGCTCGTGGTCCAGGCCCGCCACCAGCCCGGTGAAGAACCCGGCCCGGAAGGCGTCACCGATGCCGGTGGGGTCGACCCGGTCGACCGCTGCGGCGACCGGCACCTCGATCGGCGGCTCGCCCCGGGTGAGGATGATCACGCCGTCCTTGCCCTTGGTGATGACGCGCGTGTGCACGCGCTCGGCGATGTCGTGGCCGGACCAGCCGGTCTTGGCCTCGGTGAGGTGCGACTCGTACTCGTTGGTGAACAGGTATGCGGCCCCGTCGATGAGCTGTCGGATGAACGGGCCGTCGGCGAACGCGAGCTGCTGGGACGGGTCGGCGATGAACTTGATCCCCCGTGCCCGGCACTCCTCGGTGTGTCGCAGCATGGCGTCGGGGTCGTTGGCCCCGACCAACACGAAGTCGAGCGGGCCGTCGGCCAGGATCGGCCCGAGCTCGATCATCCGGGCCTCGGCCATCGCCCCCGCGTAGAAGGTGGCCATCTGCGCCATGTCGTCGTCAGTCGTACAGATGAAGCGGGCCGTGTGCCTGGTCTCGGAGATGTGCACGTGGTCGCAGTCGACCCCGTGCCGGGTCAGCCAGCTGCGGTAGTCCTCGAAGTCCTCGCCCGCCGCCCCGACGAGCAGCGGCCGCTGCCCCAGCGAGGCCATCCCGAAGCAGATGTTCGGGGCGATTCCCCCGCGCCGGATCTCCAGGGTGTCGGCGAGGAAGGACACCGAGATCTTGTCGAGCTGCTCGACGACGAGGGAGTCGGCGAAGCGGCCCCGGAAGGTCATGAGGTGGTCGGTCGCGATGGACCCCGTCACAGCGATGCGCACCCAGGCAACCTACCCGCCCGTCACCGCGGACCGGCGACACATTATGTCTAGTACTTTGTATTATCATGTACTAGGCATTATCATCTCTGGCATGAGCCACCACGACCCGCAGATGCTCAAGGGAGTGCTCGCCCTGCTCCTGCTCAGCGTGCTGAGCGCCGAGGACGGCTACGGCTACGGCATCGTCACCCGGCTGCGCGAGGCAGGCTTCACCGACCTGGCTGAGGGCACGGTCTACCCGGCCCTCACCCGGCTCGAGAGCGCCGGCCACCTGGAGTCCCACCTTGTCCGCTCCGACGCCGGTCCGGCCCGCAAGTACTACCGGACCACGCTCGCAGGACGCGCCGAGCTGCAGAGCCGCTCGCACTCGTGGGCCGAGCTGGTCCGCTCGGTCGCCACCGTCCTCGATGCCGCCGCCCTGCCCGGCAGCGCCGTGTCCCTGCCGCCCACCACGTCCAGCACCGCAGCACCGACCAGCCAGGGGGCACCGTCATGACGATCGTCGACCGCGTCCGCGTCGAGAACGCCGTCCAGACCTTCGACTTCTGGCTCGAGCTGCGCGGCGTGTCCTGGCGCCGCCGCAGAGAGCTGCGCCGCGAACTGCGCGACAACCTCGCCCAGGCCGGAGCGGAGGTCGGCGTCACGGCCGCCCTGTTCGGCATCGGCTCGCCCAAGCAGCTGGCCTACGACAGCGCCCCGGCCGAGCCGGCCCGGCCCAGATGGTCGCTCGGCGCACTGTGGGGCGTGCTCACCTTCTCGATGCTCGGGCTGGGTGTCCTCTACACCTCGGCCACCGTGCTGCAGAGCGTCCGGGCCGCCGGGGTCGTCGGCACCGACGTCCACACGAGCGTGCTGCCGTGGTTCGGGGTGGACTTCCTCGCCCGGGTCGACCAGGGCGGCGGGATCAGCGCCGGCGCATCCGGCAGCGGGTGGTACGCGCTGGTTCCCGTGGGGGTCTTCCTCCTCGCCTCCCAGCCGTGGCGGCTGCTGCGCCACCGCTCCGGGGTGGCCGCACCGGCCGAGAGGGGCTGATCCGGCTACTCGCCGGTGTTACTCCGGGGTAGCGGCGTGTCGGCGGCCCGCGGCCACCTACGGTGAGGCCATGACCGAAGAACCGATCACCGTGAGCCCCCGCGAGGGGCTCGACAACGGCGACGTCCACGAGCTCGCCCAGGACGGCGCCGAGGTCCCCCTCGAGGTCCACCCGGCCCACCTCTGGGCCTTCCCGCACCGCGACATCGCGGTCCCCGACTCGGCCTCCGGGCTGGTGGACGGGATCTCGTCCTACGGCGGCTGAGCCCCCTCCGCACGCGCAGGTCGGCCCCCACCCACCCGGTGGGGGCCGACCCGCGTCCTGCCGCGTCGGCCGCGGGCAGCGCCGCCGACCGGTGGGTCAGCTGAAGCTGTCCCCGCAGGCGCAGGAGCTCTGCGCGTTGGGGTTGTCGATGGTGAAGCCCTGCTTCTCGATGGTGTCGGCGAAGTCGATCGTCGCGCCCTCGAGGTACGGGCTGGACATCCGGTCGACCACGACCTCGACACCGTCGAAGTCGCGGACGAGGTCACCGTCGAGGGTGCGCTCGTCGAAGTAGAGCTGGTAGATCAGGCC
>CAYPYK010000186.1:0-7117 GCA_964414665.1 uncultured Intrasporangiaceae bacterium
GACGTAGTCGGCGAGGTAAGCCGTCTCGTTCCACGTCGGGGTCAGCGCGACATGCATCTTGACCAGGTCCTGGTCGCGGAGCACCTCGGACCAGACCATGCCGTCGGGGTTGGTCCACACCGGGTTGTAGACCCGGGTGAAGTAGACGTCGAGGGTGCCGCGGCCCTCCTGCATCATGTGCGGGAGCAGGAAGGACAGCTCGTTCATCGCGAGGGGGAACTCCAGCGGCCAGGTGAGGTCGTTCCAGATGTGCGGGTGGCCGGGAACGCGCATCGGCCGCGGGACGAACTTGTTCCAGGCGTTGAGGTGGGTTCCGCCCGGGGAGGCGACCGCACCCATCAGGGCGTTGAGGAGGAAGATGGTCCGCGAGACCTGCCACCCGCCGAGGTTGCCGGCCGCGGCCGACCGCCAGTTGTGCGTCGACAGGGCCGTCCCGGCCCCGGCGATGATCTCGGTGACCTGCTCGATGACGCCCGCCTCGACCCCGGACTCGGCCTCGGCCAGCTCCGGGGTGTACTCGGCATACAGCGTCGCGAGGATCTCCTCGAACGCCTCGAACGTCTCCGGCACACCCGGGTGGACCGAGCGCAGGTACTCCTTCCAGTTCCACCAGCGGCGGACGAAGTCGCGGTTGTAGCGCCTGGTCGCGATGAGGTTGTTGGCGACGGCGAGCATGATCGCGGCCTCGGAGCCCGGGTAGGGCGAGAGCCAGTGGTCGGCGTGGGTCGCGGTGTTCGACAGTCGCGTGTCGAGGACGATGAGCTTGGCGCCGTTGGCCTTGGCCTCCATGATCCGCTGGGCGTGCGGGTTGAAGTAGTGGCCGGTCTCGAGATGGCTGGAGATGAGGACGATGACCCTGGCGTTGGCGTGGTCGGGGCTGGGCCGGTCGATGCCGGTCCAGTAGTGGTAGCCGGACCGGGCGCCGCTGGAGCAGACGTTGGTGTGCGAGTTGTGGCCGTCGACGCCCCACGACGCCATGACGCGCTCGGTGAACCCGTCCTCGCCGGGACGGCCCACGTGGTACATGACCGAGTTCGGGCGGGCCTGCGTGATGGCGGTCCGGATCCTCGCGGCGATGTCGTCGAGGGCGGTGTCCCAGTCGACCTGCTCCCAGCGGCCCTCGCCGCGCTCGCCGACGCGGCGCATCGGCTGGAGGATCCGGTCCGGGTCGGTGATCTGGTTGACCGTCGCCGGGCCCTTGGCGCAGTTGCGGCCCCGCGAGCCGGGGTGCTCGGGGTTGCCCTCGAACTTGCGCACCTGGAGGGTCTCGCGGTCGACGTAGGCGAGCAGTCCGCAGGCGGACTCGCAGTTGAAGCACGTGGTCGGCACGAGCATCGAGCGGTGCTCGACCCGCTTCGGCCAGGCGCGCGAGTCGAGCTCCACCCAGTCGTCCCACCGCTCCTTGGGCGGGTGCGCGGCCAGGTGGACCCGGCTCGGGCCGGGGTAGAACGTCTCGCCCCGCTCCGTCGTCTCGGCCCGGGCGGCGCTGACCCGCTCGCCGAGCCCGGTGAGCGATGGACGTTCGCTGATGGTCATGGGCGCTTCCTTCACGCGAGGGGGACGGACTGGCCGGCCTGGACGTAGGCGTGCTCGTGGGCCAGCAGCCCGACGAGCGCGGCGAGGGCGAGCCAGGAGGACCCGGGCACGGCGATGGGTGCCAGCAGGCCCACGGCCACGAGGCCGACACCGGCCCAGAAGAACCGGGCGTACCGACCGTGGGTCATCGCGTGGGCCGCGAGCTGTGCGTGGGCGGTGGGGTGGGCGACGCTCACCTCGCCCCCGACGAGCAGCAGGTGGACCCCGGCGGCGATGGCGACGGTCCAGGCGAGCGGGCGCACCGCGTAGGGCGACCAGGCGACGGCGAACGGGATGAGCGCGGCACCTCCGGCGAGGACGGCCTGGACGGCGAGGTGCGGCGGCAGGAGCGGGCTCTGCCACAGGTCGCGCGCCTTGGCCTGGGCGAAGAGGTATGCCGTGTAGACGGCGGTTCCGACCGCGAGCGGCAGCCCCGGGAATGCCGCGGCCGTGCGTAGCCAGGACGCCCCCACCAGGCCGGCGAGCAGGTGCAGGCCGAGCATCGCGGCATACAGGCTGAGGATGACCCCGCCGCGGACGAGCCAGGACCGCCACTGGGGCCGGGTGAGGATGTAGATGAACCGTTCGGGGTGCTCGAGGTCCCAGATGAGCACGGCCGCGGTGACGGCGAGGAAGACGGCGGAGACGACCGGCGCCGTCCACACCCAGAGGGTGTCGCCACTGCTCAGCCTGCCCAACAGGACCAGGAGGACGGCGACGAGGTAGGCGCCGGCGCCGATCCCCTTGGTCCAGGTGTAGAGGCTGACCCGCCAGTCCCACGGCGCCCGGTGGGCGATGTCGTAGCTGAGGACGGCGGCCGCGCTGGAGTTGTGGCCGTCGGGGTGGCCCGGGTCGACGATGTGGACACCGCGCGGCTTCTCGGCCCAGGCGTAGGAGTCGCCGTCGGGCGCGCTGGCGGCGAGCGGGTCGAGGGTGTTCTGGCTGGCTCCGCGGTAGAACAGCTTGGGACGGGTGCCCTTCTCGGGGCGGCGGACGGCGACGGGGGTCCGGTTGATGACCTGGGCGACGGCGCTGTCGGGGTCGTCGGCATCGCCGACCATGATCGCGCCGGTCGGGCAGACGACGACGCAGGCGGGCTCGAGGCCGACGTCGAGGCGGTGGGCGCAGAAGTTGCACTTCTCGGCGCAGTGGTCCTCGGGGTTGATGAAGATCGCGTCGTAGGGGCAGGCGGCCATGCACGCCTTGCACCCGATGCACGAGCCCTTGTCGAAGTCGACGATCCCGTCGGCCCGGATGTGCATCGCCGCGGTGGGGCAGGCCGCCACGCACGGCGCGTCCTCGCACTGGTTGCAGCGGGTGACCTGGAAGGCGCGCCGGGCCTGCGGGAAGGTCCCGACGTCGACGCTCTTGACGTAGGTCCGGGTCACGCCGACCGGGACGTCGTTCTCGGACTTGCACGCCGTCGTGCAGGCGTGGCAGCCGATGCACTTGGTCTGGTCGACGACCTTGACCATGCGGCCCGGACCCGGCGTCCGCTCGGGGCGGACCGACGGCATGGGCAGGTGGGTAGCGGTCACTCGGGGGCCTCCATCAGCTCACGTTGGCGTCGGTGTCGGGTTCGGGCCGAGCCTCGACGGCGACCTCGAGGCTCGCGCACACGATGGCGCAGAGCTGCTCGATGGCCGGTTCGATGATCCGGTAGACGACGGTGCGGCCCTCGGGCCGACGACCGACGATGCCGCCCATGGCGAGACGGCCGAGATGCTGGGAGGCGTTGGCGATACTGACCTCGGCCGCCTCGGCGATCTCCCCGACGGTGGCCTCCCCCGCCCGGTGGAGCTCGCCGAGGATCCGCAGCCGGGTGGGGTCGCCGAGGAGGGCGAAGCGCCGGGCGACGTCGCCCAGGGCCGATTTAGGTACACCTACCATGACGGCACCATATGTGATGAAATTCACTCGTTCAATTGATTGATTGAAGTTTTTTGGTCACCGACCCCGCCAACGGCGGCGGGTCGCCGGCTCCGCCGCCGGTCCCGACTCCGCCCGTCAACGGCCCGGACGGCCCACACGAGCGAAGGAGCACAGCATGGACATCGAGGTCTTCGTCACCCCCGGGCTCGGGGACAACACCTTCGTCGTCGTCTCCGGCGACGAGGCTGCGGTCGTCGACCCACAGCGCGACGCGTGGCGGTTCCTCGCGGCGGCCGAGCAGCGCAAGGCGCGCATCCGGGCCGTCCTCGAGACCCACGTCCACAACGACTACGTGTCCGGCGCCCACGAGGTCCGCGACGTCACCGGAGCCGAGCTGGTCCTGCCGGCCGACGGCGGCTACGAGTTCGCGCACCGCGGTGCTCGCGAGGGCGAGGAGGTCCGGGTGGGCGACCTGCGGATCGTCGCGATGGACACCCCCGGGCACACGTTCGAGCACATCGCCTGGCTGGTCTACGAGGGCGACAGCGACATCCCGGCGGCCGTCTTCAGCGGCGGTTCGCTCCTGGTCGGCAGCACCGGCCGGACCGACCTGCTCGGTCCCGACCACACCCCTGCGCTGACGGCGGCGCAGTTCGCCACGGTGCAACGCTTCGCGGCGCTGCCCGACACGACCCGGCTCCTGCCGACCCACGGCGCCGGTAGCTTCTGCGTCTCCGCGATGCCGTCGACGGCCCGCACGAGCACCCTCGGTGACGAGCGCAAGGGCAACGACCTCCTGCTGGCCCGCAACGCCGAGGAGTTCGCCGAGGAGCTGAGCGGCGAGCTCATGGCCTACCCCGCGTACTACCCCAAGATGGCACCCATCAACCGGGTGGGCGTGCCTGTGCTGCACCGGGTTCCGGACGTCCCCCGGCTCGACGCCGGCGCCTTCCGGGCGGCCGTGGAGTCCGGGGTCCCGGTCGTCGACGCCCGCGACCGCGACGCCTTCGCGGCGAGCCACATACCGGGGGCCCTCAACATCGAGCTCAACTCCGGCTTCGGGAGCTACGTCGGCTGGATGCTCCCCTTCGACTCCCCCGTGCTGCTCGTCCTGCCGGACCCGGTCGACGAGTCGGCCGCCGAGGCGACCACCCAGCTGCTCCGGATCGGCTGGCGGGCGCCCCAGGGCCTGCTCGCCGGCGGTATGCAGGCCTGGTCCGCCGTCGGCGGCGAGACCAGGTCCTACGCGGCCGTCGGCCCGGAGGCCTTGTGCGAGGCGATAGCCACGGGCCAGGAGCCACGGGTCCTCGACGTCCGACAGGAGCTCGAGTGGGGCTGGGGCACGCTGGCCGGAAGCCAGACGATCTTCGTCGCCGACCTGCCCGGTCGGATCGGCGAGGTGCAGGCGGGGCCGCAGGGCGAGCCCGTGTGGCTCGTCTGCTCCAACGGGCACCGGGCCGCGATCGCCGCCAGCCTGCTCGACGCCGTCGGCACGCCCGTTACGCTCGTGGGGTCCGGCGGTGTTGGTGAGGTGCGCCAGCGATGTGGCGCCCAGCTCGCCGGCCAGAGAGGCTGAGTGGCTGGTGTCCTTCTGGCAGAACCTGTCCGGCAAGAGCGTCCACTGGTCCGAGGACGGTGTCGACCCCGACTACCGCTTCTCGCTGGCCAACGAGCGGACCTTCCTCGCCTGGATCCGGACGGCCCTGGCCCTGCTGGCCGGGGCCGTCGCCCTCAAGCAGCTCGTGCCGCAGTTCTCCATCCCGGTCCTGCACACCGGTCTCAGCGTGGTCCTCGCCGGGCTCGGCCTCGCGATCGCGGTCAACGCCTACCGGCACTGGGTAGGGGTCGAGCTGGCGATGCGCCGCCAGCAGACCCTCCCCAAGTCCGTGCTCATGCCCTGGGTCTCCGGGCTCCTGGCCCTGGCCGCCGTCGTTGTCGTGGTCGTCGTCCTCGCCGGCGCGCTGTGAGCGGTGGCGCCCGGGGGGACGGCATGCCTCCGCCACCGGGTGCGGCGGACGGGCCCCTCGACCCGGGGCTGCAGTCCGAACGCACCGGTTTGGCTTGGGCCAGAACGGCGCTGGCCCTTGCGGCGAATGCTGCTCTGCTGGGCCGGTCCGGCATCGTCGACCACGCCACCGCTCTGACGATGGCCGCGGTCGGACTGGCCCTCGTCGCCGCGGTCGTCGGCCTGATCGGGTGGCAACGGCACCACCAGATCGTCGCCGCCCTGCTCGCCGGGCGGCATCCCGCCGAGGCCCGGGTGATGCAGGTCCCGGCGCTGGGCGCGCTCGCGGCGGCGCTCGTCGTGCTCCTCGCCGTCCTCCGCTGACCCCACCCGCCACCCCAGCCTCAGCTTTTCCGCCCCATCCGGCAAACCCGAGGATCGCATGGGTTATCTACCCCGGCGATCCTCGGGTTTCCCGTGCGAAGCGAGCGGACAGGCCCCACGTGGCCCAGCGAGCCGGCCGGGCCGACCGGGAACGGGAGACGGGTCGCAGACCGTCAGCCGACGTGCACCCGGGCGTTGCGGAACATCCGCAGCCACGGGCTCGGCTGGGCGAGGTCGCCCGAGGTCCACGACATCTGGACGTTGCGCTGCACCCGTTCCGGGTGCGGCATCATCGCCGTGAACCGTCCGTCGGGCGTCGTCACCGCGGTGAGGCCACCCGGGCTGCCGTTGGGGTTCTCAGGGTATGCCGTCGCCGGCGCGCCGTGGTGGTCGACGAACCGGGCCACCCTGGCGACGGTGGACGGGTCGCCCTGGGCCGAGAAGTCCGCCAGCCCCTCGCCGTGCGAGACGGCGATGGGCATCCGGCTGCCGGCCATCCCCGCCATGAAGATCGACGGCGAGGCGAGTACCTCGACGAGGCTGAGCCGCGCCTCGAACTGCTCAGAACGGTTGCGGGTGAACCGCGGCCAGCCCTCGGCGCCCGGGATGAGCTCGGCCAGCGCCCCGAACATCTGGGCGCCGTTGCAGATGCCGAGCCCGAAGGTGTCATCGCGGTGGAAGAAGTCGTGGAAGGCCTCCGCCAGCCGCGGGTTGAACAGCACGGAGCGAGCCCAGCCCTCCCCCGCGCCCAGGGTGTCGCCGTAGGAGAACCCGCCGCACGCGACCACCCCGACGACGTCGGCGAGGTCCGCCCGCCCGGTCTGCAGGTCGGTCATGTGCACGTCGTAGGTGTCGAACCCGGCCCGGTCGAACGCGAAGGCCGTCTCGACGTGGGAGTTGACCCCCTGCTCGCGCAGGATCGCGACCCGAGGCCGCACGCCGGTGCGGACATAGGGCGCGGAGACGTCGTCGGCCGGGTCGAACGTCGTCGACACCTCCAGCCCAGGGTCCTCGTCGGCACCGACCGCCGCGTGCTCCTCGTCGGCGCACTCCGGGTTGTCGCGCAGCGCCGCGATCCGCCAGGACACCTCGTCCCAGGCCTGCGCGAGGTCGCGCACCGACTCCTCGAGAACCGGCTGGCCGGCGATCCGCACCCGCACCAGCCGGTCCGGCGCCGCGCGCCCCACGAGGGTGGTCAGGTCACCGAGCCCGTGGTCGGCGAGGATGCCCTCGGCCTCGCCGGCCCGGTCCGCCGGCACGCCGAGCAGCACGCCGAGCTCCTCGGCGAAGAGCGACTCGACCGACGGGACGCCCAGCTCGATGCCGACCGCGCCCGCGAAC
>CAYPYK010000187.1:0-7093 GCA_964414665.1 uncultured Intrasporangiaceae bacterium
ACGGCACGGACGGCACGGACGGCACGGACGGCACGGACGGCACCGACGGCACGGACGGCACCGACGGCACCGACGGCACCGATGGGGCCGACGCGGACGGCACCGACGGGACCGCGCGCTGACCGGCGCGCTCGACCTCCTCACGGGTGACGCCCGGGCCTTCCGCGAGCAGGCCTGGGCGTCCCGCGTGCACCGCCACCGGGCCGACCGGGGCAGGCTGACGGCATACCTCTCGCTGGAGGACGCGGACCGGCTGCTCACCTCGTCCGGGATCCGCACCCCGGCGATCCGGGTGGCCAGGGACGGGACGGTGCTGCCCGAGTCCCGCTACGCGCAGCACGCCACCCTGGCCGGCCGGCCGGTCACGGGGCTCGTCGACGCCCGGCGCGTGCTGGCGCTGTTCGACGAGGGCGCCACGGTGGTGTTCCAAGGGTTGCAGCGGTACTGGCCACCGCTCACCGACCTGGTCTCCCGCCTTGAGCTCGAGATCGGGCACCCTTGCCAGGCGAACGCCTACCTCACACCACCTGGCGCCCAGGGGTTCGAGGCCCACGCCGACAGCCACGACGTGTTCGTGTTCCAGACGGCCGGGACCAAGCAGTGGGAGATCCACACCGACCAGGGCGTCGAGGAGCTGCTCCTGGAGCCCGGTCTGGTCGCGTACCTCCCGACCGGCACCCGCCACGCCGCGCGCGCCCAGGACACCCTCAGCCTGCATGTGACGATCGGGGTCAACCAGCTCACCCTGCGCGGCCTGGTGCGGCGGACCGTCGCCGCCGAGCTCGACGCGGTTCCGGACCGCCACCTGCCGGCCGGGTTCCTCGACCACCCCGCCGGGCTGACCAGCGATGTCGCCGCCGAGCTCGAGGCGCTCGCGGTTCGGATCCGCGGGATCGACCCCGCGCAGGCCGTGGCTGCTGAGGGCCGGCGTGCTCTGGCCACCCGGCCCTCCCGGCTCGGCGGTGGGCTGCTGGACCGGTCAGCGCTCCCGGGCCTGGCCGACGAGACCGTCCTCATCCGGCGCCCGGGCCACCCCTGCTCCCTGCGGTCCCACGGCGACCGCCTCGAGGTCCTGCTCGGTGACCGGGTGCTGGACGTGCCCGGCCGCCTCCGGCCGGCGCTCGACCGCATCCGCCACTCGGACCGCCTCGCCCCCCGGGACCTGGACGAGCTCCTGGACCCGCGCAGCCGCCTCATCCTGTGCGGTCGGCTCGTCCGCGAGGGGCTGCTCCGGATCGCGCCATGACGGGCTTTCGCTGTTCGGCCGCCGCGCGCGGTCGCGGCGACGCCCTGGCCGGCACGGCCTCGACGGTGCGGGCGTTCCTCCTCCTGGAGGAGCCGGGCCCGTGGGGGGTGCGCGCCTGGACCGACGCTCGGCTCCCGAGCGGCCTGGGAGCCGAGGTGCTCGGCCGTGCGGCCGCCGCGGGCGTGCGGCCGCTGCTCATCCGCCGGGAACGTCGCGGTGAGGCGGGCCGGCGCCGGGTGTTCGCTGCATTCGTGGGGGCGGGGACGCCGGGGGTCTTCGAGGCCGGCTCGCTCGCCGACCCGCGCGAGGTTCTCGACCTTGACCTCGACGCGCTCGGGCGCGGCCGGTCGGCCGGGCTGGACCCCTGGGGCGAGCCCGTGTTCGCGGTCTGCACCCACGGACGGCACGACGCCTGCTGCGCCGAGTGGGGCCGCCCCGTCGTCGAGGCCCTGAGAGTGGTCGAGCCGGAGGCGACCTGGGGGGTGTCCCACATCGGGGGGGACCGGTTCGCGGCCAACCTCCTCGTCCTCGGCGACGGTCTCTACTACGGCGGGCTCGACGGTGAGTCGGCTCGCGCGGTCACATCGGCCCATCGAGCCGGGCGCCTCGACCTGGAGCACCTGCGGGGACGGACCTGCTGGCCGATGCCGGTCCAGGCCACCGAGATCGCGCTGCGCCGCCACCTCCGGCTCGAGCGCCTCGGTGGAGTGCGGCTGGTCGACCAGGAGCGGGTCGGCGAGTACGTCGCCGCGACCCTCGCCGTGGGTCCGGACCTCTGGCGGGTGCTCGTCCGGGCCACGCGCACCCAGCCGCAGCGGCTCACCTGTGCGAGCGAGCGCCGGCAGCCGACGACGCGCTGGGAGTGCGCCGAGGTCGTTCGCCTCGCCTGAACGGGCGCGTCGCCCGATCGGGCGCGTCACCTGATCGGGCCCGTCGCCTGATCGGGCCCGTCGTGGGATCCGGCCCGGCCGGACGGCACCCACCCAGGGCCGGCACCTACCATGGGGCTCGTGTCCACCCCGACCAGACGTGTCCTTCTCGCTGCCCCCCGCGGCTACTGCGCCGGGGTCGACCGGGCCGTCGTCACGGTCGAGAAGGCTTTGGAGCTCTACGGCCCGCCCGTCTACGTCCGCAAGCAGATCGTCCACAACAGGCACGTCG
Organism: uncultured Intrasporangiaceae bacterium; assembly: GCA_964414665.1. Taxonomy (GTDB): domain Bacteria; phylum Actinomycetota; class Actinomycetes; order Actinomycetales; family Dermatophilaceae; genus CAVSJJ01. Next base: position 2,408 of record CAYPYK010000187.1, read on the forward strand.
TCTCGACCCTCGAGGGCCGCGGGGCCGTCTTCGTCGACGAGACCGACGAGGTGCCCGAGGGCGCCACGGTGATCTTCTCGGCCCACGGCGTCGCCCCCGTCGTCCACGAGGAGGCCCGCGCGCTGTCGCTGCGCACGATCGACGCGACCTGCCCGCTGGTGACCAAGGTGCACCGCGAGGCGGTCCGCTTCGCCGGCGACGACTACGACATCCTGCTCATCGGCCATGAGGGCCACGAGGAGGTGGTCGGCACCTCCGGGGAGGCGCCCGAGCACATCACCCTCGTCGACGGCCCGGCGGACGTCCCGAACGTCGAGGTCCGCGACCCCGCGAAGGTGGTCTGGCTCTCGCAGACCACGCTCTCCGTGGACGAGACCATGGCGACGGTGCGGGCCCTGCGTGTGCGGTTCCCCCGGCTCATCGACCCGCCGAGCGACGACATCTGCTATGCCACCCAGAACCGCCAGCTCGCGGTCAAGCAGATGGCGCCCGACACCGACCTGATGATCGTCGTCGGCTCCCGCAACTCCTCGAACTCGGTGCGCCTCGTCGAGGTCGCGCTCGAGCACGGAGCCGCCGCCGGGCACCTCGTCGACTACGCCGACGAGATCGACGACGCGTGGCTGCAGGGGGTGTCGACGGTCGGCGTGACGTCCGGCGCGTCTGTCCCAGAGATCCTCGTGCGCGATGTCATCGACTACCTCGCCGAGCGTGGGTACGGCGACGTGAGGCCGGTGGTCGCGGCCGAGGAGTCGCTCATGTTCGCCCTGCCCCACGAGGTCCGCCGTGACCTCAAGGCAGCCGGGCTGAGCGACGAGATGCGCCACGACGCGAGCTTCGAGGAGTCCGGTTCTCTCCACTGAGGGCGGGCCGGCCGGGCGGTGCGGCTCGCCCCCACGGGGCAGGCTGAGCAGGGCTGGGCTCGCTGGCGGCCGGCGGCCGTTCAGGCGGAGCGGTGCTGAGCCGGCCGGGCCGGGCCGGGCGAGGAACCGGCTCCGGTCGCCCCCTCCAGGTCGATCTCGGGCCGGGACTCCTGTCCGGTGGCGGCCTCGATGAGCTCCAGCGCCGTCAGGGTGCGCGGACCGGCGTCGACGACGGCGGGGCTCGGGAGGTCGTCGGCCACCAGGCCGAGGTCGCTCATCCGCCGGGCGGTGACCAGCACCCGCGACTCGAGAGCTCCGACGAGCTGGTTGTAGGACTCGAGGGCCGAGGTGAGTGAGCGGCCCATCTTGGCCGTGTGCGACCCGAGGGTGCCGAGCCGGCGGTGCAGCTCACGGCCGAGCGCCATCAGCTCGCGGGCGCTGTCGGTCAGGGCGTCCTGCTGCCAGGTGAAGGCGACCGTGCGGACGAGGGCCATCAGGCTGGCCGGCCCGACGAGGGCGACCCGGCGGTCCAGAGCGGCCTCGTGCAGGCCGGGGTCCGACGCCAGCGCCGTTGCCAGCATGGCGTCGCTCGGCACGAAGCAGACCACCATCTCGGGGGTGGTGTCGAACGCCGACCAGTACTCCTTGGCGGCCAAGGCGGCCACGTGCCGCCGCAGCGAGACGGCGTGCTCGAGCAGGAGCCGTCCGCGGGCGGCGTCGTCGAGGTCCTCGGCCTGCGCGTCGAGGAAGGCGGCCATGGGTGCCTTCGCGTCGATGACGAGGACCTTCGCGCCGGGCAGCCGGACGACGACGTCGGGGCGGACGCCGCGGCCATGGTGGGACACGGCGCTCACCTGCTCGTCGAAATCGCACCGCGGCAGCATCCCCGCGCCCTCGAGAACCCGGCGCAGCTGCACCTCGCCCCACGCCCCCCGGACGGTGGACGAGCGGAGCGACCCGGCCAGCGAGCGGGTCTGCCGGCCCAGGGCCTGGGTCTCGTCCTCGACCCGGCCGAGCACGGTCCGCAGCGAGCCGAACTGCTCGACGCGGTCGCGCTCGAGCGTGCCGACCTGGCGCTCGACCCGGCCGAGGGCGTCCTTGAGGGGGGCGAGCAGGGCTGCGGTCTCGAGGTCTTCGGCGAGCGAGGCCTCCAGGTCGAGCACCCGCTCGCGCAGGAGGTCGCGCTCTGCCGTGACGGCGGCGGCACGCGCGGCGTTGACCAGCCGGGTCAGCGGCACGGCGAGGCCGGCACCGAGGAGCAGGCCCGCGACGGCGGTCAGGAAGGGGCTCATGGTGCCCACCGTGCCAGGGGGCACCGACAGCGGGCCGGCGGCGGCCTGGAAGGGGCCGCAGACCCGCTCGATGGGCCGCCGCTCGGGGGGCCCGCCGCTCAGGGCGTCCAGCGGGGGTCGCGCCCCTCCCACGCGACGAGGCGCTCGTAGGCCGTCGCGTCGTTCCCGACCTCGACGACCGGACCGAACGGGATGCCGTCGCGGCCCTGCGCCGGGATCTTCGCGCGAGCGCCGGGCAGGGCGGCCGCCGCGAGCGACTCGTCGAGCTCGGCGGCGCGACCGGTCGCGACGGCGAGGTCCCAGGCGTGCGTGGCGAGCTCGCCGACATACATGGCGATGGCCTCTCGGCCGGTGACCGTGCCCCACGGCACCGTCACGACGCGGTCGAGGTTCGCGGCGTCGGCGAGTACGGCGTCGGTGTCCGTCCGCCCCTGGCCCCAGTCGGCGACCCAGTCCGCCGACGCCAGGACGACCGGCACCGACATCGGCGGCCGCCCGTCGAGGACGGCCCCGATACGGCGGACCACCGCCTGGAGGTGGCCCACGAGGGTGGTGACGTCCCACGCGTCGCACGGTGTGGGGAGGGTGCCGTGAGCCGGGTCGGTCGTCGTGACAAGCGTCCCGGCCAGGTCGAGGGCACGGGCGAGCAGGGGACGGAGATCGCCGACGCCGGGGCCCCCCGCGCCCGCGGTGGGGGCGGCGGGGTGGCCGGTCACGGTCGTCGGGGCGGCGGTGCGGCCCGCGGTCGGGTTGGTGGTCATGGTCGGTCCCTTCGTTCGGTGCTGAGACCACCAGTCCATCTCTTGAACATGACGCCCTCTGTCAGGTTTATCGGGCAGAGTCGGGACATGCGGGCCGACCGACTTCTCCGGCTCATCGTGCTGCTCCAGCGGCATGGCCGGGCCACCGCGCCGTGGCTCGCCGAACAGCTCGAGGTGAGCGAGCGAACCGTCCTGCGCGACATGGAGGCCCTGTCGGTCGCGGGGGTCCCGGTCTACACCGAGCGAGGTCGCGGTGGGGGCTGCGTGCTGCTCGAGGGGTTCACGACCGACGCGAGCGGCCTGACGGCGGCGGAGGCGCAGGCGGTCTTCGCGTGGACCAGCCGCGATGCGGCGTCCGACCTCGGCCTCGGCGCGCAGCTGACGGGGGCGCTGGCCAAGATCGCGGCCAGTGCCTCCTCGAGCGTCGTCGAGCGGGCCGAGGCCCTGGGGTCGGTCCTGGTCTCGGACCGGCGCCGCTGGTTCGCCGACGCCGAGAAGGTCCCAGAGCTCCCGGTGCTGCGCGAGGCCGCGGTGACGGGTCGCCGGGTCCGGATGTCCTACCAGGGGATGCGCGACGACCGCCCACGGACCCGCACCGTCGACCCCTACGGCCTGGTCGACCAGTCCGGGCGGTGGTACCTCGTCGCCGCCCACCGCGGGCAGCCCCGGACCTACCGGGTCTCGCGCATCGTCCGCGTCGTCGTCCTCCCCGACCCGGCGCGGCGACCGGACGACCGGGACCTGGCAACCGTCTGGGACGAGCTGCGGCGTGGCTTCGAGAGGGAGCGCGCGGCCCCCGTCGTCCTCGAGCTCGCCGTCGCGGCGGGCGCTCACCCCGAGGCGCGGGTGATCCTGCAGGGTCAGCTGGCGGCCGGAACGAGCATCGAGCATATCGGGCACGTCGACGGCCGGGAGCGGTGGCGGGCCACCATGCGGGCGCACGGCAGCGCTCTCGCCTTCGTGATGGCGTGGGCTCCGCAGATCCAGGTCGTCGACCCGGCCGAGTTCGCCGACCAGGTGCGCGACCAGGCGGAGCGGGTGCTCGCGGCATACCCGGAGCGGTCGTCGGCGGACCCCTCCGGTCCCACCGGTGTCGAGTAGCCTCACGACCATGCCCGAGTCCCTCGAGGAGTATGCCGCCGGGGCGCGCCGCGGATGGCCCGCCGATGGCTGAGGAGCGGCCCGACCTGACGACCGACGCCGGGCGGCTGGCCGCCATCCGGATGCTGAACGCGCGGCTGCCCAGGACCCGGCTCATCGCCCAGGGGCTGCTGCGCAACGAGTCCGGCGAGATCCTCCTCTGCCAGCTGACGTACAAGAGGGAGTGGGACCTGCCCGGTGGCGTCGTCGACCCTCACGAGTCGCCCGCCACCTGCGTCACCCGAGAGATCGAGGAGGAGCTCGGCGTCGCGGTCCGCGTCGAGCGGCTCCTGGCCGTCAACTGGCTCCCGCCCTGGCGTGGCTGGGACGACGCCATGCTGTTCCTCTTCGACCTCGGGGTGGCCCCGGCGGCGCTGCTCGACGAGGCCAACCTCCTGCCCCGCGAGATCAAGGCCGCCCACTGGCGCACCCTCGACGCGGCCCGGTCTCGGCTGGCGCCCTACACGACGCGGATGCTGGAGGTGGTCCAGGGCCTGGAGCACCCGGCATACCTCGAGAACAGCGAGCTCACCCGCCACCCCTGACCCGTCCGAGCCCGACGGCTAGACTCACCGTCTCGTGGCACTCACCATCGGAATCGTCGGGCTCCCCAACGTCGGCAAGTCGACG
>CAYPYK010000188.1:0-7006 GCA_964414665.1 uncultured Intrasporangiaceae bacterium
TGGCCGTCGTGGAGGGCTCCCATCGTCATGACGACCGCGACGTCGCGGCTCGTCAGCCGCCGGCACGCGGCCCGCAGCTCGTCTCTGGTGCTGGCGACCGCCGGGGCGGCGGCAACGTCGGTCACGGATGCTCCTGGTCGGCGAGGATCGTCAGCAGCGGCTCGGCTGCGGTCGGGGCGAGCCGCCCGCTCTCGAGGGCGCGCGCCGCGGTGGCACGGGCCAGCGCGACGTAGGTCGCCCGGATCTCGGGCGAGAGGCGGTCGAGCTGGCGGAGGTGCTCCCCCACCGTACCGACATCGCCCCTGGCCACCGGACCGGTCAGGGCGGCGTCGCCGAGGCGAAGGGCGTTGTCGAGGGCCGCCTGGACGAGCGGGCCGAGCACGACGCGGGGCTGGTCGACCCCGGCGGCCCGCAGGATGTCCATGGCCTCGGCGATCAGGGTCACGAGGTGGTTGGAGCCGTGGGCGAGAGCCGCGTGGTACATCGGCCGAGCGCTCTCGGCCACCCAGACGGGGTTGCCGCCGATGTCGAGGACGAGGGCCTCGGCCATCGGGCGCAGCTCCGAGGGCGCGGTGACCCCGAAGGCACAGTCGGCCAGCCGGTCCAGGTCCATGGCCGTCCCCGTGAAGGTCATGGCGGGGTGGAGGGCCACCGGGAGCACGTGGTGCGCCAGTGCCGGGGCGAGGACGGCGACCCCGTGCCGCCCCGAGGTGTGGGCGACGATCTGGCCGGCCTGCCAGGTGCCGGTGGCCGCCAGCCCGGCGGCGAGGCCGGCCAGTGCGTCGTCGGGGACGGCGAGCACCACGAGCTCCGCGGCGACGACGACCTCGGGCACGGGAAGGACCGGGCACCCCGGCAGCAGGGCCTCGGCGCGCGCCCGGCTGGCCTCGCTGACGGCGGACGCCCCGACCACCTCGTGGCCCGCCCGCGCCAGCGCGGCGCCGAGGACCGCGCCGACCTTCCCGGCGCCGACGACGCCGACGCGCAGCCGGGCCGGATGCTCGCTCGCGGAGGTCACCCGAGCACGCTACCCGTCCAGGAGCGGCCCGGCCCACCAGTCCACCAGCCGCGCGGCTAGCCTCGCTGCCATGATCCCGTGGCGCGACGCGTGGCAGGAGGCGCTCTACGGCCCGGCCGGCTTCTACCGCCGCCCCGAGGGGCCGGCCGGCCACTTCACGACGTCGACGCACAGTCCGTTCGGGGGGGTCTTCGCCGAAGCGGTGGCGGCCGTCGCCGACCGCGAGGGTGTATGCCGCGTGCTCGACATCGGTTGCGGCCGCGGGGAGCTCCTCGCCCACCTGCACGCCCGGCGGCCCGATCTACAGCTGGTGGGCGTCGATGTCGTCGACCGCCCAGCGGACCTGCCCGAGCCGATCGGCTGGCTCCGCTCCTTCCCCGAGACGTCCGGGGGAATGCCGGAGGGGCTACGCCAGCTCGAGGGGGTGCTCGTCATCGCCCACGAGTGGCTCGACGTCGTGCCCTGCACCGTGGCCGAGGTGGGCGAGGACGGGACGCTCGTCGAGGTGCTCGTCGACGCCCAGACCGGCGAGGAGTCGCCGGGCGGGTTCCTGCGAGGCACCGACGCCGACTGGGTGCGCGACTGGTGGCCGCTCGACGACGCCGAGCCGGGAGACCGGGTCGAGGTCGGCGCCGCCCGGGACCACGCCTGGGACGACCTGGTCTCCAGGGTCCGCTCGGGGGTCGTCCTCGCCGTCGACTACGGCCATCTCCGCGCGACCCGGCCCCCCACCGGCACGCTCACGGCATATCGCGGCGGGACGCTCGTGCCCGCCGTGCCCGACGGCTCGTGCGACATCACCGCCCACGTGGCCGTCGACTCCCTCGCCCACGACGAGCTGCAGACCCAGCGCGACGCCCTGCGCCTGCTCGGCCTGTCCGGAGCCAGGCCCGAGCGATCCCTCGCCCGCAGCGACCCTGCGGCCTACCTCGCCGCCCTGGCCGGCGCCTCGACCGTCGCTGCGCTGGCCGACCCCCAGGGGCTCGGGGGCTTCTGGTGGGTCCTGCGGCGGGTCGCCGCCCCCTCCTGAACAGTCCGGCGACCCGCCACCCACCGCCGCCCGGGCCGGTGGGAGGACCGCGCGGCTGCGCCCGGAAGCCGGACCGGGTTTGGCAGGTCCGGCCTCGTTGGCGACACTGGGGTGCCTGACGGAAGGACCCCGAGGATGCCACGACGCCCGACGCGGCTCGCCGCCGCCGTGGCCGCGCCGGCCCTGCTGTGGGCGCTCGCCGGATGTGCCGGGGGCGGCACGGGCGGGACGTCCTCGGCGTCGAGCCCGCCGCCGGCGTCGTCGTCGACCACGGCCCCGTCGGCGGCCCTGAAGAGCGCCGACGTGGGCCGCAGCTACGACTTCGGGGTCATCACCGCCATCGACACGGTCGACGGGACCGATGTCGTCGTCCTCGACCGCTGGACCGTCAAGAAGCTCTCCGACGCCAAGCTGGCGGCCCACGGCATACCGATCGCGCGCTACCGCGCCGCGAAGAGGCCCTACATCAACCAGAACACCAAGGTGACCTTCCGCATCCCCGTCACCGACTCCCCGCTGGTGGTCTACCGGCACTGCGTCGCCGCCAACGAGCCGCTCCAGGCCAAGTCGGCCACCCTCGCCGACCTCGCGCACGCGGGCAAGAACGACCGGCTCGTCGTGGTCGGGCTCGACGCCCACGGGTGGCTCGTGTCCGCCCAGAACCTGCCGGGCTGCTGACCGGCTCGGGCCCGCTCACCGCACGACCAGGCCGATCGGGGCGACCTCCTGCTGACCTGAGAGGGCGGGTGCGGCACACTTGGCCCGTGGCCCTGTTCTCCGCTCCCATCGCTCCCACCGACCCGAGCAGCACCCGCAGGCTCACCGTCGGCGTCGGTGCCGGCGACCTGGCGACCGCCGACATGGTGCTCAACATCGGCCCGCAGCATCCCGCCACCCACGGCGTGCTCAGGCTCCGCATCGTCCTCGACGCCGAGCGCATCGTCTCGGCCGACCCGGTCATCGGCTACATGCACCGCGGGGCCGAGAAGCTCTTCGAGGTCCGCGACTACCGCCAGATCGCGGTGCTCGCCAACCGCCACGACTGGCTGTCGGCGTTCTCCAACGAGCTCGGCGTCGTCAGCGTCGTCGAGGAGATGCTCGGAATGGAGGTCCCGGTCCGCGCCGTGTGGATCCGGACCATGCTCGCCGAGCTGCAGCGTGTGCTGAGCCACCTCGTCTTCCTCGGGTCCTACCCCCTCGAGCTCGGCGCGGTCACCCCGGTGTTCTTCGCGTTCCGCGAGCGGGAGGAGATCCAGGCGGCACTCGAGGAGGCCTCCGGCGGGCGCCTGCACTACATGTTCAACCGGGTGGGCGGCCTCAAGGAGGACGTTCCCGCGGGCTGGCTCGGCCGGGTCGAGTCCGCCGTGGCCACCGTCCGCCACCGCCTCCCCCAGCTCGAGTCGCTGCTCGTCGGGAACGAGATCGTCATCGCCCGCACCCGAGACGTCGGGGTGCTCGACCCCGAGACGGCCGCGGCGTTCGGGGTGAGCGGGCCGATCGGGCGAGCCTCCGGTCTCGACATCGACCTGCGCCGCGACGCCCCGTATGCGGCGTACCGCGAGGTGTTCGCACCCGGCGGGGCCGGCCGGGTGGTCACCCGGACCGAGGGCGACAGCCTCGCCCGCCTCGAGGTGCTCATCGAGCAGGTCCGGGTGAGCCTCGACATCGCCGACCAATGCCTGTCCGTGCTGGCCTCGCTCCCCAAGGGTCCGGTCAACCAGCGCCTCCCCAAGGTCCTCAAGGTCCCCGAGGGCGAGCACTACTTCGCCACCGAGAACCCCCTCGGCTTCAACGGCTACTTCCTCGTCTCACGCGGCGAGAAGACCCCGTGGCGGATGAAGCTGCGCTCGGCGTCGTTCAACAACGTCGCGGTGCTGACCCGGGTGCTGCCGGGCAACCTGGTGGCCGACATGGTCTCGATCCTCGGGTCGATGTTCTTCGTCGTCGGCGACGTCGACAAGTAGCCCGGCTCCCCCTCCCGACCTCCCTCGCCCGGGGCGCCGCAGGTCGGGAGCGTATACCGCGGTTTGCCAGCACCGCGGTGGGACCCTGGCGGGCGACTGCCTCAGCGGTCCCAGTCGTCGGGGCCGGTGTCGTCGTCCCGGGGCGGGTCGACCCGGCACCATCGCTGCCCGAGCATGCCCGCCACGGCGAGTGCGAGCGCCGCTGCGGCCGCCAGCGACAGGGGCAGGATGCGGCCGCGGTTGGCCATGAGGTCGAGACGGCCGACGACGACGACGAGCTGGCCGGCATACCATCCGGCCGCCGCCGACCCGGTGAGCGCGGCCGCCTGGGACAGCACCACCGTACGGGCCGCACGCAGCGGGTCCAGGGGTCGGGTGGCGTCGCCGTGGAGGTAGCGCCGCACCGGCCATGCCCAGGCCGCCACGAACGCCGCCATGACCGCGAGCAGGATCATCGCGAGGACGGGTGGACGGGGCACGAGGTCGCCGGTCCGCGTGTAGAACCTCCACAGCAGACCGCTCGACAGAGCGACGACCAGCCCGACGAGGACCGCCAGGCGCAGCCGGACACCGGAGCCCATCAGTGCCACCCTCCTGCGGTCGGCGGCAGCGGCCCAACCGGCCGCACCCCGGAGGCGTCGAGATCGGCGACCAGGTCCGCGACGGCGACGACGCCCCCGCCCACCCGCAGCCGCGCGCCCGCGTCGGCGTCGAGCCACGGCACGAGGACGAACGCCCGCCCGGCGGCACGCGGGTGTGGCAGGGTCAGCTCCGGGTCCTCGCTGCGGATCTCGTCGCCAGCATCCGGGTTGCCATACGCGATGACGTCGAGGTCGAGAGACCTTGCGCCCCAACGGATCTCACGCGTCCGCCCGAAGTCGTCCTCGATCGCGTGCAGACGCGAGAGCAGGCGCAGCGGCGTATGCCGCGTCTGGCCCACGGCGACGGCGTTGAGGTATGCCGGTTGGTCCGGTCCGCCCACGGGGTCGGTCTCGAACGCCTGCGACACCCTGAGGTGACGGAGCCCTCCGCTGCGGCGGAGACGGGCGAGCGCACGGGACAGGGTCCGCTCCCGGTCGCCGAGGTTCGCACCCAGGGCTACCACGACCGGCACCCAGGGCCGGTGCCGCTCGACCCGCACGGCGACGTCCCCGAAGGACACGCCCACCGGCGCCTGCGGCTTGTGCACCGTCACGACGACGGACTCGACGAGCGGCCGGGCCAGCGCGTCGCCGGCGATGACCTCGGCCAGTCGCTCGATGAGGTCGAACGGCTCGCCCTCGACCCGCGCGACGACGTCGGAGGCGACCTCGGCATAGCTCACGGTGTGGGCCAGGTCGTCACTCGCCCCGGCCCGGGCCAGGTCGACCTCGAGCTCCACGTCGACGACGAAGTCCTGCCCCTCGCGGCGCTCGCGCTCGAGCACCCCGTGGAAGCCGCGGGCGCGCACCCCGGCCAGGCGGACGACGTCGGGGCCTCGCCCCCTCACGGCGCCGCCTCGATGGCTTCGGCGACGTCGAGCGCGTCGACCGTCCCGCGGACGTCATGGACCCGCAGCCCCCACACGCCGTGCAGCGCGGCATACAGGCTCGTCGTGGCCGTGGCGACATCGCGGTCGTGAGGGGGGCGTTCGGAGCCGGGTACCCGGCCGACCCGGCCGAGGAAGGCCTTGCGGGAGGCGCCGATGAGCACCGGGTGGCCGAGCGCGACGACATCGTCGAGCCCCCTGAGCAGCGACCAGTTGTGGTCCGCCGTCTTGGCGAACCCGAAGCCGGGGTCAAGGATGAGGTTGCTGTCACTGATCCCGTTGTCGCGCAACGCATCGACCCGAGCGCGTAGCTCGCCGCACACCTCCGCGACGACGTCGTCGTAGATGGCCCGCGACTGCATGTCGGCGCTGTGGCCGCGCCAGTGCATGGCGATGAAGGGCACGCCGGCCGACGCGGCCAGTGGCGCCATGGCCCGGTCGGCCAGCCCGCCGCTCACGTCGTTGAGCATTGAGGCGCCCGCGGCGAGCGCACGCTCGGCGACCGTGGCCCGCATGGTGTCGATCGAGACGCGCACCCCGGCGGCGGCCAGGGCGGTGACGACCGGGAGGACGCGACGCAGCTCCTCGTCGACGCTGGGCCGCGCGGCCCCCGGGCGGGTGGACTCGCCGCCCACGTCGACGAGGTCGGCCCCGGCGGCGACGAGCGCATGGCCGTGCTCGATCGCGGCGTCGGGGTCGAACCACTCGCCCCCGTCGCTGAACGAGTCGGGGGTGACGTTGACGACCCCCATGACCACGGGACGGCTCATGTCCCTCCTCCGGGTCGTCGAGGGCTCATGCCCCGCCTCCGAACCACCGTAGCCGGGGCCAGACGATGAACGCCTCCGCCTCCCCCATCGCCAGGGCCACCCGGGGGAGGGATCGGGTGCTCGGGTAGACGATGTAGCGCGGGTACCACTGCGGCTGGAACTTGGCGTTGAACCGGTAGAGGCTCTCGATCTGGAACCAGCGCGAGACGAAGACGAGCACCGAGCGCCATCCGCGCAGCACCGGCCCGGCGCCCAGCCGCTCGCCGCGCTCCAGGGTCGACCGGAACATCGCGAAGTTGAGCGAGACGCGGTCGACCCCCAGCGCGGGGGCGCCGGCGAGGGCGTCGACGATGAGCATCTCGTTGACGCCCGGGTCGGCCGCGCGGTCGCGGCGCATGACGTCGAGCGACATCCCGTCGCGGCCCCAGGGCACGAACTGTAGGAACCCGCGTACGACGCCGTCCCTGGTGGCCGTGACGATGACCGCGTCGGGGTCGGCCTCGTCGAGCACCCGCCCCGAGGCCATCGAGAAGCCCCGTTCGGTGCCGCTGCTGCGCCAGGCCGCCGCGTCGGCCGTCGCCTGGCGGCGCTGTTCCTCGGGCGCCTCGCCCGCCCGGAAGACCGCCGTCTCGTACCCCTGGCGCCGGACCCGGTTCACCATCTGGCGGACGTTGCGCATGGGGCGGCCCCCGAGGG
>CAYPYK010000189.1:0-6938 GCA_964414665.1 uncultured Intrasporangiaceae bacterium
GCATCAACGCCCTTTCGGAGAACGCTGACCTGAGGAAGGTAGACCAGTGAGCCTGGGCCGCACCCGGTCGGTGGCCCTGCAGGGCATCGACGGCGCGATGGTCGACGTCGAGGCCCATGTCGCGCCAGGACTGCCGCATGTCACCGTCACCGGCCTGCCCGACGCCGCCTGTGCCCAGGCCCCCGAGCGGGTCCGCTCGGCGGCGGCGACGAGCGGTTTCGCGGTGCCGCCGCACCGGGTCACCGTCAACCTCTCGCCGGCCTCGATCCCCAAGCAGGGGTCGCTGTTCGACCTGCCCATCGCCGTGGCCATCCTTGCGGCCGCCGGGACGATCCGGCCGCCGGTGGCCGAGGCGGTCGTCCACCTCGGCGAGCTCGGCCTCGACGGGCGGGTCAAGCCGGTGCGGGGGGTGCTCCCGGCCGTCCTCGCGGCCGCCCGGCACGGGGTCCGCCACGTCGTCGTACCGGTCGCCAACGCGGCCGAGGCCCAGCTCGTGGACCAGGTCGTCGTCCACGCGGCCCCCGACCTCGCCACGGTCGTGAGCTGGTATGCCGCGACCGCCGCCGGCGAGCCCCTCCCCGAGGCCGCGCCGGCGGAGCCCACCGAGGCGGTGAGCCGCCGGGTGCTCGACCTGGCCGAGGTCGTCGGCCAGCAGGAGGCGCGGCTGGCGCTCGAGATCGCCGCGAGCGGTGGTCACCACCTCCTGCTCGACGGGCCGCCCGGCGCCGGCAAGACGATGCTCGCCGAGCGGCTCGTGACGATCCTCCCGCGGCTCTCCCGCGACGAGGCCCTCGAGAGCGGGGCGATCCGCTCTCTGGCCGGCGCGATGGGCCAGGTGGCCGGGCTCGACCGTACCCCGCCGTTCGTCTCCCCGCACCACAGCGCCACCGTGGCTGCCCTCGTCGGCGGCGGCTCGGCGCAGGTGCTGCCTGGCGCGGTGTCCCGGGCGCATCGTGGCGTGCTCTTCCTCGATGAGGCGGCCGAGTTCTCGATGTCGGTGCTCCAGACCCTGCGCCAGCCGCTGGAGTCGGGCGAAGTGGTCATCGCACGGGCCCGGGGGGTCGTGCGCTTTCCAGCGCGGTTCCAGCTCGTGCTGGCGACCAACCCGTTCCCAAGCGGCAAGGCCTGGGGCAAGGGGCTCGACTGCACCTGCCGGCCCCAGGAGCTGCGCTCGTATGCGGCGAAGCTGTCTGGGCCGCTGATGGACCGGGTCGACCTGCAGATCCTCGTCCCACCGGTGCGCCGAGCCGCCTTTGCCGAGCAGAGCGGCGAGGCGAGCGTCGTCGTCGCGGGACGGGTGGCGCTCGCCCGGGGCGCGCAGCGTGAGCGCTGGTCCGCGGCGGGATGGCTGACCAACGCCGAGGTGCCCGGCCACGTCCTGCGCCGGGCGCCGTGGCGCCTGCCCCGGGTGACGACGGGCTTCCTCGACCGTGCGCTCGACACCGGGAGGCTGACCCTGCGGGGCTACGACCGGGTGCTGCGTGTCGCCTGGACGGTGGCCGACCTCGGCGGCCGCGCCGTGCCGAGCGCCGAGGACGTCGGCCTCGGGCTGAGCCTGCGCCGGCATGGGAGCGTGGCGGCATGACCTCGGCCCGCCGCCGCTGGTCCGAGGACCGGTGGGCCCGCGTGGCCTGGAGCCGGGTGGCCGAGCCCGGCACGGCCCAGGTCCACCAGTGGATCACCGAGCTGGGGGCCGTAGAGGCCCTGGAGGCGTTGCGAGCCGGCGCGATCGGTGCCGGGACCACGTATGCCGCCCAGCTCGCCGAGACCGATATCGACGCGGTCGCCTCGGTCATGCGCCGGCTCGGCATCCGGGCCGTCGTGCCCGACGACGACGAGTGGCCTGGCGGGCTCGACGTCCTGGACCGCCCTCCCCCCTGCCTCTATGCCCGGGGCGGGCTGGCGGTGGGACCGGCCCTGGAGCGCAGCGTGGCGGTGGTCGGGGCGCGCGCGGCCACCGAGTACGGCACGACGATGGCCTTCGAGATCGCGGAGGGGCTCGCGTCCCGCGCGGCCACCGTCGTCTCCGGGGCGGCCTACGGCATCGACGCGGCGGCGCACCGCGGCGCGCTGGCAGCCGAGGGGACGACCGTCGCGGTGCTGGCCTGCGGTCTGGACCGGGTCTACCCCGCCGGCCACTGCGGGCTGCTGGCCCGGATCGCCGAGACCGGCGCGGTGGTGAGTGAGATCCCCATCGGCCACGCCCCATACCGGGCCCGCTTCCTCGAACGCAACCGGCTCATCGCCACCATGACCCTCGGCACGGTGGTCGTCGAGGCGGGGCTGCGCTCCGGCTCCCTCAACACCGCCTCGCACGCCCGGCGCTACCACCGCCACGTCGCGGCCGTCCCGGGGCCGGTGACGAGCGCGGTGTCGGCGGGTTGTCACGAGCTCATCCGCGACGGCGGGACCCTCGTCACCGACGCCGCGGAGGTGCTCGACCTGATGGGCCGGATGGGCATGGACGCCGCGCCGGCCAAGCGGGCCCCGGACACTCCCGACGGTGGGCTCGAGGCTCAGGACCGCCTCGTGTGGTCTGCCGTCCCGGTGCGCCAGGTGGCCTCGGCGACGGCGCTGTCCGTGCGGACGGGGCAGCCGGTGGGCGCCGTCATGGCGGCGCTGGGGCGACTGGAGCTGCTCGGCCTGGTCCGGCGCGAGGGGGACGCCTGGCTCAAGGTCCCCCAGCCACGTCGGCGCGCCGAGGTGGTGGGCGGGTCCTAGCCGGAGGTGGTGCGCCGGGACGGCGGTGCCGGGGTCATGCCGGCCAGGAACGCAGCCCTGTTGGGCCCACCGCTGCTGGGGGTGCTTCGGCGGCCGCTCAGCGCAGTGGCGGCCGGCGGTACGGCGGGTCGTTTGCCTTGGCGGCGCCTCTTTGCGACGGTGGGTCCCGTGGTAGTCGGCCCCCCGGCGACGGTACTCGACGACTTCGGGCGACACCTGCGCTCGGAGCGGGGTCGCTCCGAGCACACCGTGCGCGCCTACCAGGGCGACGTGGCGGCCTTCCTCGAGTATGCCGGCGTGGGCGCGGAGCTCGCGGCGGTGACGCTGGCTGACCTGCGCGGGTGGCTCGGCGCCCTGGCCCGCGGTGGCGCGGCACGGGCGACGCTGGCCCGGCGCTCGGCGGCGGTGCGGACGTTCTTCCGGTGGGCCACCCGGACCGGTCGGGTCCCCGCCGACCCGTCGCTGCGCCTGACCGCCCCGAAGCGGACCCAGTCACTGCCGCCGGTGCTCGCCCAGCGCGACGTCGTGGCCCTCCTCGACGTCGCTGCCGTGGCCTCGGACGACGACGACCCCGTCCATCTGCGCAACCGCGCCGTCCTCGAGCTGCTCTATGCCACCGGCGTCCGGGTCGGTGAGCTCACCATGGTGGACGTCGACGACATCGACCTCGGCGCCAACGTCCTCACGGTGCTGGGGAAGGGCGCCAAGGAGCGGACCGTGCCATTCGGGGGGCCTGCCCGGTCCGCGCTGCTCGACTGGCTCGACCGGGGTCGGCCCCGGCTGGTCCGTGACGGGAGCGGACCTGCGCTCTTCCTCGGCGCCCGAGGTGGCAGGCTGGACCCGCGGCAGGTACGCGGCCTCGTCCACGAGATGATGTCCCACGTCCCGGACGCCCCGGACATCGGACCACATGGTCTGCGGCACAGCGCCGCGACCCACCTGCTCGAAGGGGGTGCCGACGTGCGCATGGTCCAGGAGCTGCTCGGCCACGCCTCCTTGTCGACCACCCAGCTGTACACGCATGTGTCCATCGACCGGCTCAAGCGGTCCTTCACCCAGGCCCATCCCCGTGCCTGAGGACTACGACATCCCCGGCTGGGTGTCCGAGCGCCGTCCACCCGGGGACGCCGATGCGCTCACCGACGCCGGCGCAGGGCCCGCGGCCGACCCGCTGACCCGCCGTGGGGTACGCGCCGCCCGGGAGCGCGCGGGCGCGGACGGTCCCGGCGAGGTCGACCGGGCTTCTGGGGCAGCCGTCGGTGCCGCGTCCCGGCGGCCCGGCGACCGGGGGCGCCACCGCCCCGGCTCGGCGCAGCGTCGCGGCCCGAGCCGTCGGGTGCGCCTGCACCGCACCTTCGCCGCGACGGCGGCGGTCCTGCTCCTCGGCACCGGCAGCATGTACGTCCGCGCCCACGAGGCGAGCGGTGCCGCACCGACCGCACAGGTGAGCCCCGAGCCCAGCCACGCCACCGAGGCCAGTGCCGACACCACCCCCTCGCCCAGCCAGACGCCGACGCACACCCCGACCCCCACCCCGTCCCCCACGGCGAAGCCGACGGTCGTCGTGCGCGGCAGCGGCTCGTTCACGACCGTGGCCCTACCGAGGCTGAGCAACACCGCCGCTCCGTCGGGTGCCCGGATCCTGCGGATCGCCTTCCAGATCGAGGGCGGCCTGGGCATCGACCCGGCGCCGGTCGCCCAGAAGATCGCCGTGACCCTGCTGGACAAGCGGGGATGGGAGCCCAAGGACCACCTCCGGTTCCGCTTCGTCACGGCGGCAGAGGCCAGGAGCGGCGCGGTCGACATCACCATCCGCCTCGCCAGCCCCGATACGACCGACGCCCTGTGCGCACCGCTGGCCACCAACGGGTTCACCTCGTGCTTCGCCAACCACCGCGCGGTGCTCAACGCCCGCCGGTGGCTCGACGGGGTCACGTTCTACGCGGGGCACCTCGGCCTCTACCGCACCTACATGGTCAACCACGAGGTCGGCCACGGCCTCGGCCACGGCCACGAGCACTGCCCCGCAGCCGGGGACAAGGCGCCGACCATGCAGCAGCAGACCCTGCGCATGGAGGGCTGCGTCATCAACCCCTACCCGATGGTGGCCTGAGCGCGGCGGCACCCATCGGTAGCAGCACGGCCGGGCCGCCGAGGATGAGGTGCATCGGGTCGACATAGATCTCGCCGCGCAGCGCACCGAGGTGCAGGCACGTCGCTTCCGGGTCGCAGTGGCTCGGCCCCGAGAGCGAACCGATCACCTCACCGCGCTCGACGCGCTGGCCGAGGACGACCCCTGCCCTGACCGGCTCGTAGGTGCTGCGCAGCCCACCGGCGTGCAGGACGGTCACCGTGCCCCGGCCCGCCACCACGCCGACGTGCGTCACCGTACCGGCGGCCACGGCGCGCACGGCGCCGTCCGCGGCCGGCACCAGGTCGACTCCGCGGTGACCCCGTCCGTATGCCGTGACCGCCGCGGCGAACCGCCGCGCCACCCTCGGGGTGGGGGAGAGGGGCCAGGCCCAGCGGTGTGCCGGTGCCGCCCGTACGCCTCGGACCGGCCAGGTCCCCTGGCGGCCGTCCGGAGGGTCCGGCGCGACCCCGTCCGGAGGGTCCGGCGCGACCCGACCGGGCGAGGCGGGCCGCCCGAGCGTCGTGGAGGGAGCGGTCGCGGCCGTCGCGACGAGGTCGGTCACCGGCTGCGACGGCCGTGCGACGACGACGGTGCCGGTGAGCAGGGTCGCGACGGCCAGCGCGGCGACGCCTCCGGACGAGATCGTGGGCATGGTCCGAGGGTGTCCGCTTCGGGGCACGACGGCACGTCCACCGGCCGCTCTGTGGACGACGGCCGCCATCCGCGGCGCCCTGTGGACGACGCGGCTCTCGGGCCTACTTCCGCAACGCGGACAGCCGGCGCACCGCCTCGTGGAGGACATCGTCCCTCTTGCAGAACGCGAACCTCACCAACGTGCGCGCCGCTTCGGCATCGTCGTGGAACACCGAGACGGGCACCGCGACGACGCCCGCCCGCGAGGGCAGCTCCCGGCAGAGCTGCAGGCCGTCGCGCGCCCCCAGGGGCGCCGCATCGGCGATGACGAAGTACGTCCCGCTCGGAACCGACACCGACAGCCCGGCCTCCCGCAGCCCCGCCACGAGCAGGTCCCGCTTGTCCTGCAGCGAGCGCGCGATGCCGGCATACACGTCGTCGCCGAGGCCGAGCCCCACGGCCACCGCCGGTTGGAACGGTCCGGAGCCGACGTACGTGAGGAACTGCTTGACCGTCCGCACCGCCGTCACGGCCTCGGCGGGCCCGGTGACCCACCCCACCTTCCAGCCGGTGGTCGAGAACGTCTTGCCCGCCGACGAGATCGTCAGCGTCCGCTCGAACATCCCGGGCAGCGACGCCACCGGAACGTGCTCCGCCCCGTCGAACGTCAGGTGCTCGTACACCTCGTCGGTCACGACCCAGGCGCCGTGCTCGCGCGCCAACGCGCACACGAGGTCGATCTCGGCCCGCGAGAACACTTTCCCGGTCGGGTTGTGCGGGGTGTTGAGCAGGACGAGGCGGGTCCGCGACGAGAAGGCGGCCCGCAGCGACGCCTCGTCGACGGCGAAGGTGGGAAAGCGCAGCGCCGACGTCCGTCGCACCGCCCCGGCGAGCGCGATGGACGCGGCATAGCTGTCGTAGTACGGCTCGAAGGTCACCACCTCGTCGCCGGGCTCGCACAGCGCCAGGATCGTGGCGGCGATGGCCTCGGTGGCGCCGACGGTGACGAGCACCTGTGAGCCGGGGTCCAGGCGCAGCCCGTAGAAGCGCTCCTGGTGCGTGGCCACCGCCTCGAGCAGCTCGGGAACACCCGGCCCGGGTGGGTACTGGTTGCGCCCGCCGTCGATCGCCGCCTTGGCCGCCTCCAGCACCTCTCGGGGTCCGTCGGTGTCGGGGAAGCCCTGACCGAGGTTGATCGCGCCGGTCCGCACGGCGAGCGCCGACATCTCGGCGAAGATCGTCGTCCCGAACCCGCGCATCCGCTCGACCAGGGGTGAGGTCACCCACGCAGGCTACCCATCGCCGGCCAGGCCCCGGCCCGGTCGACGGGGTCAGACCACCTCCGCGCGCCTCCACCAGCTCGCGGTACCCCAGACGCCCACGACGCCGACGAGGACCGGCAGGGCGAGCTGAGGGCCGGTCACCGCGGCCGCTGCCGCGGGCCCGCCCA
>CAYPYK010000190.1:0-6918 GCA_964414665.1 uncultured Intrasporangiaceae bacterium
GAGTGCGACCTTCGTCGGCGGCAACGGCCGAATCGCCTTCCTCCGGGGCGGCGACATCTACACCGCCACCGCCGCCGGCACGAGCGTCCATCGGCTGACCCGCACCGGCGACAACGCCGACGGCGCCTGGTCGCCCGACGGGAGGAAGATCGCCTTCGCCAGCTCCCGCGCGGGAAGCTGGGACATCTACGTCATGCGCGCGTCCGGCGCTGGCGTGACCCGGGTGACGACGAGCTCCGCCGACGAGACCAAACCCACCTGGTCGCCCGACGGCTCCACCATCGCGTTCCTCTCCGACCGCACCGGGACGACGAACGTCTTCACCCTCCACTACCCCAAGCCGTATGGCGTCGCCCGCCAGCTCACCCGGTCCGGCGACCCCACGTGGCCCCTCTTCAGCTCCGACTGTGACAGCCAGCCGGTCGACGCTCCGGAGTGGAACCCGACCGCTGCCACCCTGCTCATCTCCGTGTGGTGCGTGACGAGCTACTACCCGGCATGGGCCACGACGGCGCTCATCTCGACGACGACCGGTGCCGCTCTGCCCGGCTATGGACTGTCCGCGCACCACGTGTCCTGGGCCCCGGACGGCGTGCACGTCGCCTACCAGTGGGATCTCGACGCCTACGAACCCGACTGGGTCGCCATCCAGGTCACGAGCGGCGACGGCTCACCCGACGTGGCGCTCACCCAGCCGAGCTTCTCGGTCGAGCGGAGCCGCCCGGTGTGGTCACCGAACGGCGGTCGCATCGCCTTCGCCAGCCGGAACATCACCACGTTCGGCGCGACGAGCCGGCTGTGGGTGATGAAGGCCGACGGCTCGAACCCGCACCAGATCCTCGGCAACGCCGTGCCCTTGGGCTGGCAGCCACGCTGAGCCTGCGGGCCGGGCGCCACCTCGGTCGGTCCCCCCCGTCGTCAGGGTGCCGGCCGAGGCGGCGAGCCGTCCAGCGGCAGCCGCCGGCCGGTGTCGAGGTGGGCCTGGACGAGGGCGGCGTATGCCGCCATCTGCCGGTCGGCGGCGGCGCGGTCGCCGGTGACGGCGAGCTCGAAGAGCACCCCTCGCCCGGTGGCGACCGAGAGGTGCGCGAGTGTCGCGGCGTCGTCCGCGGCCCACCCGGCCTGCTCGAACCCGGCGGCGAGCTCCGGGACCCAGCCCCGCGCCAGCCACGTCCGCAGGGCGCCGGCGTGCGGTTCGGCGCGCATCGCGTGGCTGGAGAGCTCGAAGAACAGCGGCGCGAAGGTCTGTGCGGTGTCGGCGACATGGGTCCAGAACTCCCAGCCCGGGTCGGCGGCGTCTCCGGCGATCGTCTCGGCCAGAACGGCCTGCTCCGACCGCTCAACGGCTTCGACGACCGCCGCGAGCAGGCCCTGGCGGGACCCGAAGTGGTAGAGGAGCATCCGGTGGCTCGTCCCGATCCCGGCGGCCAGCGTCCGCAGGCTGGTGTCACCGATCCCGTTCTCCGCGAACCAGGCGACCGCCCTGGCGCACAGCGCGTCCCGGGGGGTCACAGATGGGTCACCGGTCGCCGGCAAGGGCTGTGAAGGTGGTGGCCTCGGTGGCGAGGTACTCCTGGGTCAGGGTGGAGAAGCTGCGCCTGACCAGCCCAGCGAGCGGCCCGTCCCAGGCGATGCCGAGGGAGATCGACGTGCCACCGCCACCGGTGGGGGTGAGGTCGTGGGTCGCCGTCGTCGTCACGCCCGGCATCCGGCTCACCCAGGTGAAGCCGCGGCCGGGCTCCCAGCGGGTCACCCGCCAGGTGGCCGTGGCCAGACCCGGCTGACGCAGCCGGTAGCGGCGCCCCACGGCCGGCTCGGGTCCGTCGAGGGGGGTGAGCGCGTCAACGGTCGGCAGTCGGGCCGGCCACTGGGCCAGGTCGCTGAGGACGGTCCACACCTGCGCCGGGGAGGCGGCGCTCGTCGCCGTATGGGTCAACATGTACCAAATGGTACATCACGAAACCGCGGCGCTGGAGGCTCGGCTCTGGTGTCCTGGCATCCCGGTCACGACTCGGCCCGCCGGGCGCTAGCCCACGATGTGACTGCCCTTCCCGCTCACGTGGTCGTCCCGTGCTACAGCGTGCTGACCCGGCTTCGCGCCCCGCACCGGGTCGCGGCGGCCGACGCCGCGGCCGTGCTGGACGCCCTGGGCCTGGAGGTCCTGGCGCTTCCCGCCACCGCCGATCTCGGGGTCGTGCGGGCGGTGGCGGGCGCCGGGTTGAGCGGAGGCAGCGTCTACGACGCCCTGGTCGCGGCCACGGCGGCTCATCACGGGCTCACCCTGCCGACCCGACACGGTCGGGCGCGGGCCGCCTACGACGCCGTCGGCGCACGCGACGCCATCCCCTGACGCCCAGCGCCGGCGTGCTGCGATGGCGGGGTCAGCCGGCGCTGGCGTCGAGCAGGCGTTGACCGACGGCGCGAGCGGCCGCCCGAAGCTCCGGCCCGGCCACGATGCGGTACGGCGCAGGCAGCTCGGCGAGCTGCGCGGCATACCAGCGGGGGTTGCTCGTGCTCGCCACCAGCCGGCACGACCGCGCTCCGACGGCCTCCAGCCGCCCGAGCGAGCGTGGGAGCCAAACCCGCACCTCCTCGGCCGGGGCCTCGAGGACGACCTCGACGTCGTACTCCCACCCGAGCGAAAGGTGGTCCTCGAGCAGGGCGACGGGGTCGAGCCGGGGTGGTGGGGTGAACGTGGCCCCGAGCACCGTCACCTCGCCGATCCGGTCCACCCGGTAGGCCCGCACCGCACCGGGCCGGTAGGAGTGGCAGAGCAGGTACCACCGCCCGTGCCGGACGACGACGGCCCACGGGTCGACCTCGGCGTCCCACTGCGAGCCGGCCTCGGACCGGTAGGCCAGCCGCACCCGGCGCCGGTCCGAGCAGGCCTGGACCAGCGTGCTCGTTGTCGACGGGTCGGGCCGGGCGGCGGAGCGGTCGGGCGCGGGCGACGTCGCCCGGCGCACCGCCTCGGCCTGGGCGGCCACGGGTGCGGGCAGGGCCTGGACGATCTTGCCGAGCGCGCTGCCCACCGGGTCGGTCGGGTCGGCCGCGGCGTGGTGGCCGTCGAGGACCGCCATGACCAGCCCCAGTGCCTCGGTCGAGGTGAACACCAGCGGCGGGAGCCGTAGCCCGCGCCCGACCCGGTAGCCGCCGTAGCGGCCGCGCGAGGACTCGACGGGGATGCCGGCCTCACGCAGGATGACGACGTAGCGCCGGGCGGCTCGCTCCGAGACCCCGAGCTGCGCGGCGAGCCGGTCGGCGGTGATGCCGGGGCTGCCCTGCAGCAGCTCCAGGGTCAGCAGGGCCCGGGCCGTCGGGCTGACGTCGCTGCTCACGCGGCTCCCCTTTCCGGATGCCTATCGTCCGGTTTCCACCGTAGCCTCCCGGGCATGACCGAGCAGCGTCCCGAGGTGGTCGGCGCTCGGCGCGCGGTCCGGGCTGACCGGCGGCACGAGATGGGCGATCCTGACGAGGTGGACCTGGAGTTCTCGGCGAGGATCTGGCACTGGCGCGGCCCCGCGCCGTACGTCTTCGTCACCGTGCCCGAGCCGCACAGCCGGCACCTGCACGAGGTCGCGAGGGCCGTGACCTACGGCTGGGGAATGGTCCCCGTCCTCGCGCGGATCGGCGAGACCGAGTGGGAGACCTCGCTGTTCCCCAAGGACGGCGGGTATGTCGTTCCGCTCAAGGACGCGGTGCGCCGCGCCGAGCGGGTCGACGAGGGCGACTCGGTCACCGTGCGGCTCATCGTGGCCGACCCCCGCCGAGGACGGGAGGTGCTCCGGGCCTCGCCCCGACGGTGTGGCGTCAGGACCGGTCCACGCCGGACATCACCACGGCGACCCGCTCGTCGTCCCGGATCGTCGCGCCGGCCGACAGGACGCCGGCCAGCCCGGCGGACCCGGTGACGCTCACGGCGAACCCGGCCGCCGTGGCGAGCCGGTGGGCCCGCAGCACGTCGGACTCGGTGGCGACGATCGGGCCCCCGCCACTGGACGCCAGCGCCCGGGTGACGGCGACCCAGTCGTAGGTCTCGTCGTCGAGGATGCCGTCGGCCGCCGAGTGCGGGTCGGGCCACGGTCGCATGAGCTCGGCCCACGAGCGCTCGGGGTGCTTCAGCCCGGACATCCGCTCCCAGGTGGCCGCGAGGGGGGCGCACCCCTGCGTCTGCACCGCGTCGAGCCGGATGCCGGGCCCGAGCGCGGTGCCGACGCAGGCGGCGAAGGCGCCGCCGCCGACCTGGATGACGATGCGGTCCAGATCGATGCCGGCGGCCGCTGCCTGGTCGGCGATCTCCCAGCCGATGGTGCGGCCGCCGTCGAGGCAGTAGGCGTTCTCGGGGCCCTGGACGGAGAACGGGATCGCCCCCGCCGCGCATGCCTCGCGGAACCGCAGCATCGCAGGATCGCCGGGGGGATCGTCCGCGCGCCGCTCGCACCGGTGGATGTGGGCGCCCAGCTCGTCGAGGCGGCGGCCGAAGGCGTCGTCCATCCACATCGGCACGAAGACGTCGACCGGCCAGCTCGCCCGGCCGGCCAGGGTGGCGGCGGCGAGGGCGGCGTTGCCGCAGGAGGCGATCGCCAGTCGCGGGCGGCCGTCGAGCAGACCCAGCGTCTCGGCGGCCCGCAGGTGCAGCAGGATCGACGCGAGGTGGCGGGCCTTGTGGGAGCCGGCGACGTTGCCGGTCTCGTCCTTGACCCAGAGGTGCGCGCCGACGGCGTCGTGCAGCGGGTCCGAGGAGCCGAACGGGGTGAACCTGAAGTCCCCGGCCACCTCCTCGGTGAGGTCCGCGCACTGCGCGTCCGTCAGGCCGTGGGCCGCCGCGAACGCCCACCACGCCAGCCGGGGCCCGTAGACGACGAACGGGTTCGCCCCGAGGTCCGGGCCCGCCCCTGAGGTCCTGGGGCCGGGTGCACCGGACTCGACGAGGTGGAGGACATGATGCGGGTCCGCGGCGGTCGCGTTCGGGCACCGCCAGGCCAGTGGCGTGGCGATGTCGACCTGCGTGCCGCAGACGGCGCAGCGAAGCCCGGTGACCATGGCGCCCTCAGCCGGCCGCGACGCGGGCGTTGAAGTCGCCGATCATCTCGTCCCACACGCCGATGAACCGGCGCAGGCCGCGCCAGAAGTCCTGGCTCTTGCGCTGCTCGAACAGCTCGAACGGCGTGCCCTGCTGCTCGACCCACGTGTAGTAGCCGAGCTGGAAGACCCGGCGGCGGTCGGCCTCGGTCATCTCGATCATGTGCTCGGTGCTCGGGTGGCCGAGGTGCTCGCCGAACGCCTCGGCGGCGTCGGCCCCGGTGAACTCGCCGGCATACCGGGCTGTCACCGTCTTGGCCCGTTCGCTCGGGTACATCGTCCCGGGGTCGGTCGCGACGGTGACGATCGCGTCGTCGGGGCCGAGGTCGAGCAGTCGCGCGGTCCCGATGGCCGCGAGCAGGTTGCAGGTCGAGGAGAAGCCGAAGTGCGCCAGTGCCGCGATGACGTCCTCGGTCACGCCCTTGCGGGCCAGGAGGCGGCGGCCCTCGTCGGTGTTCCACAACACGTCGAGCTCGTCGGTGGCGACGTCGCTGACGGCGCACACGACATCGGTGTTCATGACGTTGTGGATGAGCGGGATGTGCTTGTCGCCGATGCCCTGGATGTTGTGCTCGCCGTAGCCGTTCTCGAGCATCGTCGGGCACTCCAGGGCCTCGACGGCGACGATCCTGGCGCCGTACTCGTCCTTGAGCCAGTCGCCGGCGGCGATGGTGCCGGCCGACCCTGTCGCGGAGGTGAACGCCGCGAGGCGCAGGTCGCGCCCGCTGCCGGCGCGCACCGTCTCGAAGACGTGCCCGAGCGCCCGCCCGGTGACGGCGTAGTGCGCGAGGTGGTTCCCGAACTCGGAGAACTGGTTGAGGACGAAGTTCCCGGGGTCCTTCGCGAGCTCGTTGCAGGCGTCGTAGATCTCCTTGACGTTGGACTCGGTGCCGTAGGTGCGGATGACATCCTCGTCGGGGTTCTCGCACCAGCGGGCCAGCCAGTCGAAGCGCTCCCGGCTCATCCCCTCGGGCAGGATGGCGACCCCGCGGCTGGCCATGATCCGGCTGATCGCGATACCGCCGCGCGCATAGTTGCCGGTGGACGGCCAGATCGCCCGGTGCCGGGTCGCGTCGAACTGGCCGGTCACGACCCGCGGCGCCAGGCAGGCGTATGCCGCGAGCACCTTGTGCGCCGTGATCATCGGGAAGCGGTCGCCGAAGACGACGATGACCGGGCTCGGCACGCCCGTCAGCTCCGGCGGCAGCACGATGTGCTCGGGCACCGTGACCCGCCCGCCGGCGAGGTCGTTGTACCAGTGGACCCGCCACAGGTTGCGGGCGTCGGGCCCCTGCGGGTCGGCGTCTGCGACCACCGCATGGTCGAAGGTCGCGGGGTCCGCGAGCTCGGCGAAGGTCGGCAGCCGGATGCCGCGCTCGCGGAAGCGGTCGACGTTGCGGGTGAGGGAGTCGGGGTCGACGATGCGGTCGGCGAGTCCGAACTGGTTCTCGAGGGCGTCGCGGTGGAGATCGGTGCCTGTCACACAAGCCAGTGTGGCAAGGCCCCGGAGGGTTGCCGACGGCTGAGGTGCGTGAGATTTGCCTCGCCCGGCTACGGGAGCGAGCGCGGGACCGCGTGGTTGGCGAGGAAGACTCCCTGCGGGTCCAGCCGGTCTCGAAGCCGGGTCAGCCGGACCCAGGCGTCGTGGCCGTAGGCCGTGCGCGGGTCCACCGGACGCTCGGCGAAGTTGAGGAAGCTCCGTCCGGTCTCCCAGGTGGCCAGGGCCCTTCGCGCCCGCTCGGCGTCGACCCGGCCCGCCACCGCGAGCTCGGGGGTCGCCGCGACGGCGACGAAGAAGGCGACGTAGGCCGCGTCGATCCGGTTGACGACGCCGCC
>CAYPYK010000191.1:0-6911 GCA_964414665.1 uncultured Intrasporangiaceae bacterium
GCCGAGTTCCGGACCATGGTCGGGGCGCTGCACGCCGACGGGCTGCGCGTCGTCCTCGACCAGGTCTACAACCACACGGCGGCCTCGGGCCAGGACCCGAAGTCCGTCCTCGACAAGGTCGTGCCGGGCTACTACCACCGCGTCGACGCCTCGGGGAAGGTCTACACCTCGACGTGCTGCCAGAACCTCGCGGTCGAGCACGCGATGACGACGAAGCTCACCGTCGACTCGGTCGTGCTCTGGGCCAAGGAGTACAAGGTCGACGGCTTCCGGTTCGACCTGATGGGCCACATGCCGGCCGCCACCATGGTCGACATCCGAGCCGCGCTCGACAGGCTCACCCTGAAGCGGGACGGCGTCGACGGGAAGGCCATCTACCTCTACGGCGAGGGCTGGAACTTCGGCGAGGTCGCCGACAACGCGTTGTTCACCCAGGCGACCCAGGGCCAGCTCGGCGGCACGGGGATCGGCGCGTTCAGCGACCGGCTCCGTGATGCGGTCCGCGGCGGCGGGCCGTTCGACGACAACCCGCGTAAGCAGGGGTTCGGCAGCGGCATCGGGACCGACCCCAACGGCGACGCCACCAACGGCGACGCCGGCGCCCAGGCCGCCACGCTCGCCCACGACACCGACCTCATTGAGGTCGGGCTCGCGGGCAACCTGCGTGCCTTCACCTTCCGCAACGCCGCCGGCGACATCGTCCGCGGTGACCAGGTCGACTACAACGGGTCGCCCGCCGGGTATGCCGACGAGCCGGACGAGGTCGTCACCTACGTCGACGCGCACGACAACGAGACGCTGTGGGATGCGCTGACGTACAAGCTGCCGACGTCGACGACGATGGCCGACCGCGTGCGGATGAACACGCTGAGCCTGGCCACGACCGCCCTGTCCCAAACGCCGTCGTTCTGGCACGCCGGAGCGGACCTGCTGCGCAGCAAGTCCTTCGACCGCAACAGCTACGACAGCGGCGACTGGTACAACGCCATCCACTGGACCGGTGCCGACAACGGGTTCGGCCACGGGCTGCCGCTCCAGGGCGACAACTCCTCGAAGTGGGACTACATGTTGCCGTTGCTCGGCGACCCGGGCCTGCAGCCCACGGCGGCGGACCGGCAGTCCGCGAGCGCCCAGGCGCAGGACCTGCTGCGGCTGCGCTTCTCCACGCCGTTGTTCCGGCTCGGGAGCGCGTCGGCGATCGACGCCAAGGTGTCCTTCCCCGCCAGTGGCACCGGCGCCGCCCACGAGGGCGTCATCGCCATGCGGATCGACGACACCGCGGGCCCCGACGCCGACCCGCACCTGCGGGGGCTGGTGGTCGTCATCAACGCGACTCCCGACGCGGTCTCCCAGGTCGTGCCGGGCATGAGCGGCCAGGCGGCCGCGCTCTCACCCATCCAGGCGCACGGGTCCGACGACGTCGTCAAGGGCGCGACCTGGGACCAGGGCACCGGGACGGCGAGCGTGCCGGCTCGGACCGTGGCGGTGTTCGTCCAGCACTGAGCTGCTCAGGGAGGGTCGGCGGGCAGGTTCCCGGCGGGGACCGGCATACTGCCCCCAGTCGAGCGCGGAGGACCGGATGCGTAGCAGGGCTCCCGCTGGCGGGGGCACCCTGCTGGCGGCGGGTGCGGTCCTGGTGGCGGTGGCAGCCGCACAGCTGTTGACCGGGTTGGGGGTCGGCAGCACGGGCCGGTGGCTCGCGGTGCTCGTCGGAGCCGTGCTGCTGCCCGGTGCCGCCCTGTCCCGGGTCGCGCGTCGGAGCCCGGCATCGCTGGCCGACGACCTTGCCTGGGCCATGCCGGCGGGCCTCATGCTCACCCTGCTGACCTGGTGGGTCGGCCAGCTCATCGGCGCCCGGCTGAGCCCGTGGTGGCAGCCGGTGCTGGTCGGCGTCCTCGTCGTCGCGGTACCGGTCTGGAGGCGGCGGCTGACCCGCCGTGCGGACCATCCGGGCTGGGGTCTCGTCCCCGGCTCGGTCGTTTCGCTCTCGCTCCTCGTGGCGGTGCTGTGGACCGCGACGACGGGCCTGGCGGCCCTGCCCGTCCGGCCCACCGGACGGGGCTACCTGTACTCGCCCGACCAGATGTTCCACGTCGCGATGGTGGGGGAGCTGAGCCGCACGGCCGTCCCGACCTATCCGATGGTGGCCGGAGAGCCGATGTCGTACCACTGGTTCGTCTATGCCGTCGCCGCGCAGCTCGGTCGCGGCATCGACACCCTCTCGGTCGTCAGCAGGCTGCTCCCGGTCACGCTCGTGCTCGGCCTGGTCCTCCTCGTCGCGTCGGTCGCGCACGACATCGCCGGCCGGGGGAGCGCGGCCGCCGTCGGAGCGGCCCTGGTCGGGCTGCTCGGCAACACTCTGCCCAGCGGCTGGGTGGTCCGCAGCGGCATCCCGGGGAGGTTCGACGCCGGCGGTGGCGCCCTGGCTCCGGTGCGCACCTACTGGCAGCACAGCCCCACGCAGACCCTGGGCTGGCTCGCGGGTGTCGCATGCCTCGGCGCCCTGG
Source organism: uncultured Intrasporangiaceae bacterium (assembly GCA_964414665.1). GTDB lineage: Bacteria > Actinomycetota > Actinomycetes > Actinomycetales > Dermatophilaceae > CAVSJJ01. The sequence goes on from CAYPYK010000191.1 coordinate 2,508, forward strand.
TCCGGCTGCTCCGCCCGGCCCCCAGGCTCGGGGCGGGGGTGGTCGCGCTGGTGGCGCTGACCGGCTTCTTCGCCGCGGGGGCCAAGTCGTCAGTGCCACCCGTGCTTCTCTGCGGCGTGGCTGCCGCCGGCGGCGTGGCACTGCTCCGCCGCGACTGGACCGGCGTCGGTCGGGCGGCAGTTGCCGGGACCGGGGTGGGCGGGGCATTCCTGCTGGCGCTGTCGGTCGTCTACCCGGGCGGGTCGTACGGGCTGCGGCTCATGCCGGGCGACCGCGCCGACGTCCTCGCCGCGCAGTACACCCCGGCGCTGGTGACCCGGATCGGGTTGCATGGTCACAAGGTCGCGCTCGGGGTGGCGCTGGTGGCGGCTGTGGTCTGGCTCGCCCCACTCGTCCCTCGGGTGCTCGGGCTGTGGTGGCAGGTCCGCGAGGAGCCTCGGGACCCGATGGGCTGGGTGGGGGTCGGCCTGGCCGGCGGCGGGGTCGCCGGGACCTTCCTGACGCGGCACCCCGGCTACAGCGAGCTGTTCTTCGTCGTCTCCGCCTACCCGCTGGTCCTGGCCGTCTCGGCCGCCGGATGGACGGCCCTTGGTGCCCGACTGGCCGACCGGCTGCCGTGGCGTCGGCTGATGCGGCCGGCCCTCGTCGTCGCCGGGCTGGGTGTTGTGGCGACGGCCGCTGTAGCGGCCTGGGCGGGCACGACGAGCCCGCACGCGGTGTGGGCGGCGCACGCCCCGAAGGGTGTCGTACCGGGTGCCTGGCTAGGCGCCCGAGAGCAGCTGCTCGCCTGGTCCGCGCCTGTTGCCGTGCTCGGGGCGGGGCCATCGCCGTCGCTGGCGGGGCGCTGGCGCTGACCGGCCGGCTCCGCCGCGCGTCCGCCTCCGGCCCGGTGCGCTGGGCGACCGCCGCCGGGGCGCTCGCGCTCGTCGCCGGCGGGGCGGTCTCGACCTGGGAGGCGGCCACGAACGGCGACGGCGAGAGCGTGGCGGTGCGGCTCGCGGCATACCGGCCGAACCCCCACTCGTCCCGTCCTGCGGACACGGCGGCCCTGGTCCGGGCCGGCCGCGTCGTCGCGGAGCAGGCGGCGGCGGACGACGTCGTCGCCACCAACCGGATGTGCGCCCAGGGCTGGTCGGCCGTGACGGCAGCGCTCCGGTGCGACCCGCGGGACTTCTCGGTGGCGGCGTTCACCGGTCGCCGCACCGACGTCGGCGGCTGGGGATACGCCGACCGGGAGGTCGCCGCCTCGTGGGACGTCCCGGGCGGGTACCGCGCCGTGCCCTTCTGGGACCCGGCCCGTCTGGCGGCCGCCCGCGCGGTTGTCGAGAGCCCGACACCTGAGGTCATCCGGGCCGCCTGGCAGGACCGGGGGGTGCGCTGGGTCCTCGCCGACCGCTCCGCAGGCCCGGTGTCCGACCATCTCGCCGACTTCGGGACGGTGGTCTTCGACAACGGCGGCGTCATCGTCGTGCGCCTGGCGCCACCGTCATGAGACGGCGCCGACCTCGGGTCAGCCGTCCTCGGCCACCGGCACCGTGCCCGCCTCGGCGCGCTCGCGACGGCGGGCCGGGAGGTAGAACCACGCCCCGAGCACGCTCAGCGCTCCGGCGCAGACCATGGCCACCCGGGTCGACGTCGCGCCGGCAAGCACGCCGAGGGTGGGCGCCGCGACGCTGTACGCCGCGAACGCCACCATCGAGTTCATCGACAGCACGGTGGCCCGGTTGCGGGCTTGCGCCTCCCGGTGCAGCAGGGTCGCATGCATCGGGCCGGCCGTGCCGTGCAGCCCGTAGGTCACCAGGTATGCCGCGATCAGCGCTGCCGGGCCGGCGACCAGACCCATGACGGCGGCGCCAAGACCGTTGAGGATGCGGGACAGGATGGCGGTACGGGTGACTCCGATCCTCGGGGCGAGCAGCCCGGCCAGGGCGGAGCCGCCCGCGAACACCCCCCAGCCCGCGGCGGCGACCGGACCCATGATGGCTCCGGCCGCGGCCTCGCCGCCGACGAGCTCGGACAGCCGGATCGGCTGGAAGGTCTCGAACACGACCATGGCGATGGACCAGAAGACCTCGACGAGGACGACGCCCCGCAGGATCCGGTTGTCGCGCAGCATCCGCAGGCCGTCGCGCACGACCGTCGGCGCCTCCCGGGTCGAGGCCACCGCTCGCTGCAGGCCCGTCGCGTCGACGTGCGGGTGCGGCTCACGCAGCAGCGTGAGCACGGCGATGACGTGGACGAGGTTGAGGGCGGCGAAGAGCAGGTAGGGCAGCAACAGGGCGGGGTGGCTCCGCAGCGGGTGCCACCAGATCAGGGCTCCGGATGCCAGGGATCCGGTGGCGATGCCCCCACCGAGCAGCATCCCCTGCAGTGACAGGGCCCGGTCGACGTCGGTGGCCGGGTCGTGGGCGTGGACGGTGTCGACGTACCACGCCTCGAGCGGTCCGGAGTCGAGCGCGCGGAAGACGCCCATGAGTGCCGCGCCCAGGGCGAATGCCCAGAACGACTGGGCGAGCACGTAGACGAGGGCGGCGACCACGTTGACGACGGCCGCGACGAGATACACCGGCCTGCGGCCGAAGGCGTCGGCGAACCCGCTGGTGGGCAGCTCGAGGGCGAAGACGACCAATCCCGACAGGGACATGGCGGTGAGCGCCTGGGCGACGCTGAGCCCGCGTTGGAGGGCCAGCAGCGTCATCAGCCCGACGACGAGGCCGACCGGGAACCACCGCGTCCAGGTGAGGGTGAGGAAGACCCGGCGCGCGGCGGTGGGGGACAGGGGGGCCGACGTCATGCGCGCGGCCGGCGTTCGAGGTCGATCGGGTAGAAGGAGTAGTACGCCGCCACCCGCTGCGCGTCCGGGTTGCCCTGGCCGACCCGCCGGTAGCGGTAGACGACGTCGCTGATCTCGGCGCGCATGGCCGCCAGCTGCTCTGCGGTGACGACGACGGTCGAGTCGTTCATCCCCAGGGTGTCGCGCCAGGGCGTCGGCCAGGACGTCTCGACGTCGAGCCAGGCGTTGAACTTCTCGCAGAAGTGGCGCAGCCAGTCGCGGGCGAGCCAGCCCAGCGCCGTCTCGGCGTCCTCGTCGCCGGCGAAGTCGCTCGCCTCGACGCGCGTCTCCTCCGTCGAGGCGGCCCACAGGCGCCGCTTGCCCTCGCCCTCCTCGGTGTCGACGACGAGCCCCACCGAGGCGAGCTTGCGCAGGTGGTACGAGGTGGCGCCGGTGTTGGTCCGCAGCTCGGCGGCCAGCTCGGTAGCGGTGGCGGGGCCTCCTCGGCGCAGCGCGGACAGCAGCCGCGAGCGCAGCGGGTGGGCGAGGACCTTGACGGCCCGGCTGTCGAGGCGGACGTGGCTGGGGAGGACAGGATCGGCCATGTGTGCACAATACATGTGCATATACTATGTGCACAAGTATTATGGACAGCTCTTCCCGGTCGGCATCTGTGCAGGTCAGCGGCCTGAATGGGCGTCTCGGCCGCTGATTTGGGATGGCCCTGCCGTCCTCGTAGACTGGGTGCTCGTTGTGCTGCGAGCCTCGGAGACGGGTGCGGGCGGCATACGCCAGACCTGCCGAGGGCTCTCGACCGGCCCACGCCACCTCGACACCACTGCGACGCAAGGACACGACCGTGCGCACCTACACCCCCAAGCCGGGCGAGATCGCCCGCGTCTGGCATGTCATCGACGCGACCGACGTCGTGCTCGGCCGGCTCGCCAGCCAGACCGCGATCCTGCTGCGCGGCAAGCACAAGCCGACCTTCGCCCCACACGTCGACATCGGTGACTTCGTCATCATCGTCAACGCCGACAAGGTCGTGCTCACCGGCGCCAAGGCCGAGCAGAAGAAGGCCTACCACCACTCGGGCTACCCGGGCGGCCTCAAGGCCACCACCTACACCGAGCTGCTCGCCAAGAACCCCGAGAAGGCCGTCGAGAAGGCCGTCCGCGGCATGCTTCCACGCACCACCCTCGGCCGCGCCCAGCTCACCAAGCTCAAGGTGTATGCCGGGCCCGAGCACCCGCACGCCGCCCAGCAGCCCCAGCCCTTCACGATCTCGCAGGTGGCGCAGTAGTCGCCCGGCGGCCTGCGCAGATCAAGGACAGAGAAGATGACTGACATCACCCAGACCCCCGACGAGACCGTCGCCACCGACGAGAACGAGGTCGTGCTCACCGAGTACACCTCCGAGTCCGATGCCCCCACCGCAGAGGCGGCAGGCCGCCCGTCGGCGTCTGCCCCCGGGGCGGCCACCGGCCGCCGCAAGCAGGCCATCGCCCGGGTCCGCATCGTGCCCGGCACCGGCGAGTGGACGATCAACGGCCGCACCCTGGAGCAGTACTTCCCCAACAAGGTGCACCAGCAGCTCGTCAACGAGCCGCTCAAGGTGCTCGAGCTCGACG
>CAYPYK010000192.1:0-6875 GCA_964414665.1 uncultured Intrasporangiaceae bacterium
AAGCGCGCCCTCGAGATGGCGCTGTCCGGCGACGTCGTCGATGCCGCCACCGCCGCCGACTGGGGACTCGTCAACCGCGCCGTCCCGCCCGAGGAGCTCGACGCCGCCGTCGCCGACCTCGTCGCTCGGGTCACCCGCGGCAGCGCCTGGAGCCGGACCCTGGGGAAGCGGACGTTCTATGCGCAGGTCGACCTCGACCAGCGCCGCGCCTACGACCTCGCCGTCGAGGTGATGGCGGCGGCCGCCGTCCACGAGGACGCCCAGGAGGGCATCGCGGCGTTCCTCGACAAGCGGCCCGCGGTCTACGCGAGCCGGCCCTGACGGCATACAGTCGAGGAGCTCGGTGGGCCGACAGGCGGCGTTGTGCCGGGTCGGCGGGGGTCTACGGCCTCAGCGAACGCCGCGGACCCGGAACTGGACCGAGATCCGCGGGCCGACGCTCCGCGCGGTCTTGAGCACCGCGTGGTCCCACGTGCGCTGGCACGAGCCGCCCATCACGACGAGGTCGCCGTGGCCGGCCGCGAACTTGCGGGACGGGCCACCGCCGCGCGGGCGCAGGACGAGCGGCCGGTCGTCGCCGACGGACAGGATCGCGACGATGGTGTCGAGGTCGCGGGCCCGGCCGATCCGGTCGCCATGCCAGGCGACGGAGTCGTGGCCGTCGCGGTAGAGGCACAGCCCGGCCGTGACGAACGGCTCGCCGAGCTCGGCCTCGTAGTAGTTGCTGAGCCGGGTCCGGGCCTCGTCGAGGACGAGATGGGGGAGCGGGTCGCCCTCGCCGTAGAAGCACGTGAGCCGGGGGACGTCGACGACGCTGTCGTACATCTGCCGTCTCTCGGCCTGCCAGGGCGCCACCCGGCGTAGCACGTCGTAGAGGTCGTCTGCCCCGGTCAGCCAGCCCCGGCGGACGTCGACCCACGCGCCGTGGGCCAGTGCCGTGCGCTGGACGGTGCCCTCGAGCCGCCGCAGCGCGAGGGCACCGTCGACGTCGAGGAGGGAGCCCTGGAGCCCGTTCATCCCACTACGGTAGCACCTGAGTCGAACAGGCGTTCGACTCAGGTGCTACCGATGGCGGCGGTCGGCGTCCGGCGACGGAACGGACCAGGGTCAGGCGACGCGGCTCTTCGGGGCGGTCTCGGCCGTCTTGCCCGGATCCCGCTCCACGATGTCGCCGAGGGTCTCGTCGATCCTCGCCATGAGCGAGTCCTCCAGCCGGACCCCGGCCGCCTTGACGTTCTCGGTCACCTGCTCGGGGCGGGAGGCGCCGACGAGGGCCGCGGCCACGTTGTCGTTCTGCAGGACCCAGGCGACGGCGAGCTGGGCCGTCGTGAGGCCGGCCTCGTCGGCGAGGGGCCTCAACCCCTGGACCCGGGTGAGGACGTCGTCACGCATGAACCGCTGGATCATGTCGGCGCCACCCTTGTCGTCGGTGGCGCGCGACCCGGCCGGGGGCTCCTGACCGGGCAGGTACTTGCCGGTCAGCACGCCCTGGGCGACCGGGCTCCAGACGATCTGGCCGATGCCGAGCTCCTGGCAGGCCGGGACGACCTCGCCCTCGATGACCCGCCACAGCATCGAGTACTGCGGCTGGCTCGAAATGAGCCGGATGCCGAGGTCCGTCGCCAGGGCGTGTCCGGCCCGGATCTGCTCCGCCGTCCACTCACTGACGCCGATGTAGAGCGCCTTGCCCTGGCGGACGACATCGGCGAACGCCTGCATCGTCTCCTCGAGCGGGGTCTCGGTGTCGAAGCGATGCGCCTGGTAGAGGTCGACATAGTCGGTCTGCAGCCGGCGAAGCGAGCCGTTGACCGACTCCATGATGTGCTTCCGGGACAGTCCGGTGTCGTTCTTCCCCCCCGGCCCGGTCGGCCAGTAGACCTTGGTGAAGATCTCCAGGCTCTCCCGGCGCTCGCCCTTGAGCGCCTCGCCGAGGACCGTCTCGGCCGCCGTGTTGGCGTACACGTCCGCCGTGTCGAAGGTCGAGATCTCGTTCTCGAGAGCCGCCCGCACGCACTGCGTCGCGACGTCGTTCTCGACCTGGGAGCCGTGGGTGAGCCAGTTGCCGTAGGTGATCTCGGAGATCTTCAGTCCGCTGTTGCCGAGGTATCGGTAGTCCATGGCCACACCGTATGCCGGGCGGCGCGGCCCCGCCGAAGCGGGCCCGTCCCGGCGGCACCGTGGGCGGCGCCAACCCTCCCGAGGCGAGGTGCCCGCCACGGCGGGGACCCGCAACGACCGGGAAGGCCCGCCGATATCGGTTGCGGCCTCGTCCGGGCCAGGGTTGGGTGGGGCGGTGAGCGACATGTGGACCTCCCCCGAGGACGACCCCCGGACCTACACCGACCCGGTGGGCGAGCTGGCGACCTACCGGGAGTACCTGACCAACTACCGCCTGACGATCGAGATGAAGTGCGACGGGCTCGACCCGGGGCAGCTGGCCCGGCGGTCTGTCCCGCCCAGCACCCTGAGCCTGCTCGGGCTCGTCCGTCACCTGGCCAACGTCGAGTTCCACTGGTTCGAGCAGGTCCTCCAGCAACGGCCCGGGGGACACCAGCCGTACGAGCGCGAGGACGACCGGGACTGGGAGTTCACCGGCGCCGTGGCCGACCCCGAGGTGGTCCGCGACGCCCTCGCGTCGTGGAAGGACCAGATCCAGGCGGCCGACGCCTGGCTCGCCGCCCTGGCCGAGGACGACCTGGGCCAGGGCGTGCCGCACCACGACGGCACCGTGGCGGTCCGGGACGTCATCGTCCACCTCATCGAGGAGTACGCGCGCCATGCAGGCCACGCCGACCTGCTGCGGGAGCGCATCGACGGGCGCACCGGTCAGTGACCTGACGGGACGCAGCCGGTCAGGGGCCGGCGCGCCCCGGGTCGGCCGGGTCGGTGCTGGAGAGGTACCAGTCCGGGCGCTGGCCGCCGAGGGGCGACCGGGAGGACGTCCAGCCGAAGCTCTCGCCCTCCGGCGGGCGGGGGACCGGCCATAGGGGCTCGGCGAGCACCGCGGCCGCCTGGATCTCGGGGAGCGGAAGATGGGTGCAGGTCTCGGGGATCCCGCGCGCCTGCCAGGCCACGACGAGCTCGAGGCTCGGGCCGGCCGGGATGGGGTAGAGCCACCACGTCGTCCTCGTCGTCAAGGGGCCGGCCGAGCCGTCGACCTGGACGATCCCGGGCTCGGCGAACCCCGGCTCGGGCGTGCCTGCCTCGAGCTGGTCGGGGCTGACCCCCCAGCCCCGGGTGGGGTCGTGGCCGACCTTGGTCCCGTCGTCGAGCAGCACCCCGAACCGGGGCCGCTGGGCCTCCCAGGTGTAGTCGCTCTCCACGAGCTCGGTTCCCGGCCGGACCCAGGTCTGCACCGTGAGGGTGATCCCGCGGTCGAAGACGACGGTGTGGCACAGCACGACGAGGGTGTCGTGGGTCCGGGCCAGCCCGAGCCGAAGGGCGACCGGGACGCCGACGACGTTGATGGGCACCTGGAACGGCAGGTCGGGGTAGTAGGGCTCGCGGCGCTCGTCGGGACTGTGCGGAGCCGGGAGTGGGGCGAAGAACGGCTCGGGCGACGTCACGAGGCCCACCTTAGGCGGGCCGGAGCGTGCGCGGCATACCGGCGAACCGTCGCGCACCCCCGACAATGGGGAGGTGGCGCTCTACCGTGACGAGGCGGTCGTCCTGCGCACCCAGAAGCTGGGGGAGGCCGACCGGATCATCACCCTGCTCACCCGGCGGCTCGGCAAGGTCAGGGCCGTCGGCAAGGGTGTGCGGCGCACGAAGTCCCGGTTCGGGGCGCGGCTGGAGCCGGCGATGCTCATCGACGTCCAGGCCTACGAGGGACGCAGCCTCGACACGGTGACCCAGGCCGAGACGATCCAGCCCTGGGGCGACGCCATCGCCCGCGACTACCCGGCGTGGACCGCCGCCACGGCCGTCCTCGAGACGTGCGACCGGCTCACCGAGGAGCGCGAGCCGGCGGTCCAGCAGTTCCTCCTGGTGACCGGGGCGCTGCGCTCCCTCGCCGGGGGCGAACACGACCCGGGTCTCGTCCTCGACGCCTACCTGCTGCGTGCGCTCGCCATCGCGGGCTACGCGCCGAGCTTCCATGACTGCGCGCGGTGCGGGGCGCCGGGACCGCACCGGGCCTTCCATGTCGCCTCCGGCGGCGCGGTCTGTCCGGTATGCCGTCCCCCCGGCTCCGCGGCCCCCGCGCCGGAGACGCTGGCCCTGCTCGCCGCGCTGCTCGCCGGCGACTGGGTGGTCGCCGACGCCGCCGACCCGCGGCACCGACGCGAGGCGAGCGGGCTGGCCACGGCATTCCTCCAGTGGCATCTCGAACGCGGGCTGCGCAGCCTCCGTATGGTGGACCGGTGACCACGGCGCCGTTCCCGCACCCCAGTGGTGCGCGCCCGCCCGTCCTCCCCCCGGGGAGCGTCCCCAACCACGTCGCCATCGTCATGGACGGCAACGGTCGGTGGGCCAACGCCCGCGGCCTGCCCCGGACCAGGGGCCACGAGGCCGGCGAGGCCGCCCTCCTCGACGTCGTGGCCGGGGCCATCGAGGTCGGGGTCGGGCACCTGTCGGCGTACGCCTTCTCGACGGAGAACTGGAAGCGCTCGCCCGACGAGGTGCGCTTCCTCATGGGCTTCAACCGCGAGGTCATCCGACGGCGGCGCGACCAGCTGGGCGAGTGGGGCGTCCGGATGCGCTGGGTCGGCCGGCGCCCCCGGCTGTGGGGCTCGGTCATCAAGGAGCTCGAGACCGCCCAGGACCTGACCAAGGACAACACCGGGCTGACCCTCTACTTCTGCGTCAACTACGGCGGGCGGGCCGAGATCGGCGACGCAGCCCGCCGGATCGCCGAGGAGGTCGCGCGCGGGAGGCTCAAGCCGGGCGCGGTCGACGAGCGGACGGTGGCGCGCCACCTCCCCGAGCCGGACATGCCGGACGTCGACCTGTTCGTCCGCAGCTCGGGGGAACAGCGGACCTCGAACTTCCTGTTGTGGCAGAGCGCGTACGCCGAGATGGTCTTCCTCGACACGCTGTGGCCGGACTTCGACCGTCGGCACCTCTGGCAGGCCGTCGAGACCTACGTGGCGCGGGACCGTCGCTATGGCGGCGCGGTCGACGCGCCGGCGCCGAGCTAGCCGCTCTCGCCCGTTCGAGGTATTCCAGGACCCGCAGACGGGACCGGAATACCTCGACCCGGGAGGGTCAGCGGGTCGAGGCGCACCGGGCGCAGAGCCCGTCGATCTCGAGGGTATGCCGGACGTCGGTGAACCCGTGCTCGGCGGCGACCCGCTCGGCCCACTTCTCGATGCTGCGCTCGGCGACCTCGACGGCTCGTCCGCACTCGCGGCAGACGAGGTGGTGGTGGTGGGCGTCGCTCCCACAGGCTCGGTAGACGCACTCGCCATCCTCGGTGCGCAGCACGTCGACCTCGTGGTCGGCCGCCATCGCCTGGAGGTTCCGGTAGACCGTGGCGAGCCCGACGCTGGTGCCGGCGTCGCGCAGCCGGGCGTGGATGTCCTGGGCCGACAGGAACACCGGCGTCCCGGCCAGTGTCTGGGCGAGGGCGGCCCGCTGCCGGGTCGCCCGACGTTCCTGGTGAACCGGCGGTGGGGTGCTCACCGTGGGGTCACCGCCTCGTCGCCGTGGGCCACCGGCGTGGTGGCGGCGGTCGAGGTGGTCCCGGCGGCACCCGACGCGGTGCCGGGGTCGGCGTGCTCGTCCCAGTGGCCGCCATGGGGTGCGTGACGGTGGCCGTCGTGGACGTAGTCGAGGTGGTCCTCGTGGGGCACGGACAGGTGCCCGCAGCCCGGGCCGTGCTCGTGGTCGTGGGCCTCGGCGCGACGGTGCCGAGCCGCACCCAGACGCGTCCGCGCTGCCGAGGCGGCGGTGGCGAGGAGGAACAGGGCGATGGCGAACAGGACGATGCTGCCGCCGGACGGGGTGCCCGCGTAGTAGGACCCCACGACCCCGCCGATGCTGGAGATGACGCCGACGAGAACCGCCCAGCGGACCGAGGTCCGGAAGCTCGACGCGAGCACCTGGGCGGTCGCGTTCGGGATGATCATGAGGGCGCTGATGAGGAGCAGCCCGACGACCCGCATCGACACGACGACGGTGACGGCGGTGAGGATCGCGAGGGTGAGGTTGAGCGCGGTGACCTTCATCCCGGTCGCCCGGGCGTACTCCTCGTCGTTCGCGACGGCGAACAGGCGCGGCCGCAGGGCGAGGGTGACCGCGAGGACGACGACCGCGAGGATGGCGAAGACCTGCAGGTCGGCCGTGCTCGTCGTGAGGATCGCTCCGAAGAGGTAGGCCGTGAGGTTCGCCGGGCTGGACGCCGTCGACATCGAGATGAGGACGACGCCGAGGGCGATGCCCCCGTAGAACATGACGGCGAGGGCGATGTCGCCACTCGTCCGTCCCCGCACTCGGATCAGCTCGATGGCGACCGCCGCGAGGACGGCCAGAACCAGGGCGGTGAGGACCGGCGCGGACCCGGTGAGGATGCCGATGGCGACGCCGGCGAGGGAGACGTGGCCCAGCCCGTCGCCGATCAGCGAGAGCCGCCGCTGGACGAGGAAGACGCCGACGAGCGGCGCGGCGATCCCGACGAGGAGGGCGGCGATGAGGGCCTGGCGCATGAAGTCGAGGGCGAGGACATCAGGCACGGTGGACCGCCTCCTCCGAGCGGGGGGCGTCCAGCGGGCCCGTCACGCCGGTGTCGTGGCCCGGTCCGGGTTGTTCCGGAGCCAGGTTGGGGTGGTGGTCGTCGCCCGGGCTGTGGACGCCGCAGTGAGCGGCGTATGCCGTTGCCGGGCCGTCGAAGTCGACGCGCCCGAGCAGCGCGGTGACGAGCTCGGCGCCCTCCGGCT
>CAYPYK010000193.1:0-6866 GCA_964414665.1 uncultured Intrasporangiaceae bacterium
CCGAGCTCGAGGCGCAGGTGCGCGAGCTGGAGAACAAGAGAACCGAGCTCGAGGGTCGGCTCAGCGAGTTCGAAGGTCGCGGCGGGGACCTCGAGGGCCGCAACGCCGAGCTCCAGGGGCAGGTCGCCCAGCTCGAGGCGCGGGTGCACGAGCTCGAGGCACAGGTCGGCGACGCCGACGCCCGCTTCTCGGCGCTGCAGGACGAGCACGACCAGCTCATCACCCAGCATCAGCAGGTCATCGTCGAGCACGAGCAGATGACCGCCGAGGCAGAGCATCTGCGCAGTCAGGCCCAGCAGCTCGGCGACGCCCAGGACGGCGCCGACGCCCAGATCGCGAGCATCCAGGCGCGGATCGACGAGGCCGAGCGGGTCGCCCAGGAGCGGATCGCCCAGGCACGCGCCGGTGCCGAGGCCGCCGAGGCCGCGGCAGAGCAGCGGGCCGCCGAGGCCGCCAACGCGGCCGCCGCTGCACCGGCTGGTGCCGCCCCCGCCGCGGATGTCGCGTCCGGCGCCGCCGCCGGCGCCGGCGCCGCGAGCGTCATCGCCCTGGCCCAGCGCCTGCACGACGAGCATGTCGCCGCCGGGGAGGCCCGGCGCGACGAGCTGGTCAACGAGGCGCAGACCCGGCACGACGACCTCATCAACGAGGCGCAGACCCGGCACGACGAGCTGCTGACCGTCGGCCAGACCAAGCACGACGAGCTGGTCGCCGACGCGACGAACCGCCGCGAGGAGATGCTCACCGAGGCCCGCGAGCGCTCGACCGGCATGGTGCACGAGGCCCAGCAGAAGAAGGCCTCGATCATGGCCGAGCTGGGCCGCGAGCAGAGCCTGCTCGAGCTGAGGATCCAGCAGCTGCGTGGCTTCGAGCAGGACTACCGCTCGCGGCTGCACGAGTACATCGAGGGCCAGCTCAAGGACCTCGACACCACCGCGATCGAGGTTCCCTCGCCGGGATCCGGCTCGGACTCGGCCGCCGAGGGCCAGCAGGAGGCGGTCCAGGCCTGACCGACCACTCGTGGGCAACGCCACTGCCGTCCCGGCGGGTTGTGGCGTTGCGCATTGAGGTCCGTGGGGAGAGGTCGTATTCTCGGCGCACGTGCCCGGCCCATGAGGTGCCGGGCCATCACGATGAACGAGGTCCCAATGGTTGCCAAGAGGGTCCTGGCGGTCGCCCAGCGGGCGACCTCGGCGGCCAGGTCGACGGCGAGGCGCGTCAGCGGGGCCTCGGCTGCCCCGCCGGGGACGGGCACGACAGCAGCGACGACGAAGAAGACGACCACGAAGAAGGCCACCACGACAGCGAAGAAGACGGCGAAGAAGACGGCGGCGAAGAAGACGGCGGCGAAGAAGGCCACGACAACGAAGGCGACGGCGCCATCGGCCACGAAGAAGACGACGACGAAGAAGAAGGCGCCGGCCCCGACGGCGGCAGCGACGAAGGCCGCCACGCAGAAGGCACCGGCGAAGCCGTCCGCCGCGGCCAAGAAGACCACCACCCCGACGACGAAGGCAGCACCGGCCACCACGATGACAGCATCCAAGAAGACGACCTCCGCACAGAAGGTCGCTCCAGCGAAGGAGGCCTCTGGCACTGTCCGCGGGGCCGTCTCGCCGAGGTCCCTGGCCGTCCTCGACCACGAGGACCCGTGGACCGCGGCCGAGCTCAGGGCGGTGCGAGCCGAGGTCGAGGCGGATATCGAGCGGCTCGTCCAGGAGCTGCACACCGCCGAGTCCGAGCTCGTCGACCTCATGAGGGACTCCGGCGACGGTACCGGCGACGACCAGGCCGACGCGGGCGCCAAGACCTACGAGCGTGAACAGGAGATCAGCCTCGCCAACAACGCCCGCGAGATGCTCAACCAGAACGAGCACGCCCTCGGGCGGCTCGACAACGGCACCTACGGAACCTGCGAGTCCTGCGGCAACCCCATCGGCAAGCTTCGCCTCCAGGCGGCGCCTCGTGCGACGCTATGCATGCCATGCAAGACGAAGGAAGAGCGCCGCTGACCTCAGTGGGGCACCACGACGCACCGGCCGCGGCCTCGACCGCCGGCCGGTCGCGTCTGTATGCCGTCCTGGGCGTGATCGCGGTGCTCTGCCTGGCCCTCGACCAGGGCACCAAGGTGTGGGCCCTCGGCCACCTCGAGGCCGGTCGGGCGCAGGACCTCCTGGGCGCGGCGATCCGGCTCGAGCTGATCCGCAACCCCGGGGCTGCGTTCTCCATCGGGACCGGCGTCACCTGGCTGCTCGCCCTGGTGGGGGTCGTCGTGCTCGGCTGGGTCGCCGTCGCCGTCCGCCGGGTCGGCAGCCTCGGGTGGGCGGTCGCGCTCGGCCTGCTGCTGGGCGGCTCTCTCGGCAACCTCATCGACCGGTTCTTCCGGGAGCCGGGCCCGGGCCGCGGGCACGTCGTGGACTTCATCGACTACTTCGGCCTGTTCATCGGCAACGTCGCCGACATCGCGATCGTCGGGTCCGCTCTGGTCATCGTCGTGCTCGCCCTGCGCGGGATCACCATCGCCGGCGAGCGGGTCAGCAACGGGCGACATACCGAACGTCACGTCGTCACCGAGCACCGGGCCGGCCCGTCTGCCCCCGATGAGTGAGGCCCGGGCGGTCCTGGTCCCCGACGGCCTCGAGGGTGAGCGCGTGGACGCTGCCATCGCCCGGCTGTTCGGGCTGTCCCGGACCCGGGCAGCCGACCTCGCGGCCATGGGCCAGGTCGTCGTGGCCGGATCGGCGGTGGGCAAGTCGCACCGGGTGCGGGCCGGCGACCTGCTCGAGGTGGACCTTCCGTCAGCCCACCCGAGCCCATCGGTCCAGGTCGTCGCCGAGCCGGTCCCCGGGATGGGGATCCTCCACGACGACGACGACATCGTCGTGGTCGACAAGCCGGTAGGGGTGGCGGCGCACCCGTCGGTCGGCTGGTCCGGCCCGACGGTCCTCGGTGGTCTCGCCGCCGCCGGCTACCGCATCTCGACGAGCGGTGCCAGCGAGCGGCAGGGGATCGTCTCGCGCCTCGACGTCGGCACCTCGGGGGTGATGGTCGTGTGCAAGAGCGAGCGGGCCTACTCGGTGCTCAAGCGGGCCTTCAAGCACCGTCGGGTCGACAAGACCTACCACACCCTCGTCCAGGGGCTGCCCGATCCGCTGGCCGGCACCATCGACGCCCCCATCGCCCGACACCGCGGCCACGACTACAAGTTCGCGGTCATGGACTCGGGCAAGCACGCCGTCACCCACTACGAGCTCATCGAGGCCTTCCGGCACGCCTCGCTCCTCGAGGTCCACCTCGAGACAGGCCGGACCCATCAGATCCGGGTCCACCTCGCCGCGCTGCACCATCCGTGCGTCGGGGACCTCACCTATGGAGCCGACCCGGTGCTCGCCAAGCGGGTCGGCCTGGAGCGGCAGTGGCTGCACGCCGTGGGGTTGGGCTTCGAGCACCCGACCTCGCGGGAGTGGGTCACCTTCGAGAGCCGCTACCCCCAGGACCTTCAGGACGCGCTGGAGCGGCTGTGAGCGGCTGGACACCTCAGCTCTCGGCTCTGCCGGTGTGCGAGTTCGCCTTCCCGGGCCCGCTGCGCGACGAGCTCGTCGCCGCGGTGCTCAGCGGCGCGAAGACGGCCACCTCCTCGACGGTCCTCGAGTATGCCGTCGATCACGAGCCGTACCCCGCGGTCGGGGACCGTGAGGTGGTCATCGACTCCGCGGGAGCTCCCGTCGCGGTCATCGAGACCACCGAGGTGACCTTCGCCCGGTGTGGCGGCGTCGACCTGGCGTTCGCGCTGGACGAGGGGGAGGGCTTCGCCGGGGTCGCGCAGTGGCGCCGGGCGCACGAGGGGTTCTGGCATTCGGCCGCGTTCCGGACGGCCGTCGCGGACCCAGGGTTCACGGTCACCGACGACACCGAGCTGGTGCTGTTGCGGTTCCGCCTGGTGCGGGTCCTCTGACCGCGGCCGGGGTCGGGTGAGCCCGGCCCGAGACGGCAGGTCGCGCCTGGTGGGCGGGGTCCCGCGACACCCCGGCGCGACACGCCCAAGATCAGTCGGCGGCGCGACCTAGAATCAGGGGCGATGTCCCCCTCTCCCGCCTCCGACGGCTTCGTCCACCTCCACGCGCACACCGAGTACTCCATGCTCGACGGTGCGGCGCGGATCGGCGACCTGCTCGGCAAGGCCGAGGAGCTCGGCATGTCCGCGCTGGCGATCACCGACCATGGCTACCTCTTCGGAGCCTACGAGTTCTGGAAGAAGGCCCAGGACACGGCGGTCAAGCCGATCATCGGCGTCGAGGCATATGTGACCCCCGGCACCCACCGCAGCGACAAGACCCGGGTCCGGTGGGGCGATGAGAAGACCAGCCCCGGCGACGACGTCTCGGGCTCGGGTGCCTACACCCACCTCACCCTGCTCGCCCAGGACAACACGGGCCTGCACAACCTGTTCAAGCTCGACTCGATGGCCTCGCTCGGCCAGGTCTACGCCAAGTGGCCACGGATGGACCGCGAGCTGCTCTCCCAGTACGGCGGGGGTCTCATCGCCACCACCGGCTGCCCCTCCGGCGAGGTGCAGACCCGGCTGCGGCTCGGCCAGTACCGGCAGGCGGTGCAGGCGGCCTCGGAGTTCCGCGACATCTTCGGCGCCGAGAACTACTACTGCGAGCTGATGGACCACGGCCTCGACATCGAGCGCCGGGTGCAGAAGGACCTCCTGCGCCTCGCCCGCGAGCTGGACCTGCCGCTCGTGGCCACCAACGACCTGCACTACACCGCGCGCGAGGACGCCACGGCGCACGCGGCGCTGCTGTGCGTCCAGTCTGGCTCGACGCTCATGGACCCGGGCCGGTTCAAGTTCGACGCCGACACCTTCTACCTGTGGAGCCCGCAGGAGATGCGCCGCACCTGGCGCGAGCTCCCCGAGGCGTGCGACAACACCCTGCTCATCGCCGAGCGGTGCAACGTCTCGTTCACCGAGGACGAGGGCCGCTACATGCCGCGGTTCCCCTGCCCGCCGGGCGAGACCGAGGAGAGCTGGTTCGTCAAGGAGGTCCAGCGCGGCCTCGTCGGGCGGTTCCCGACCGGCATCCCCGACAACGCCACGCGTCGGGCCGCGCACGAGATCGACGTCATCGTCTCCAAGGGGTATGCCGGCTACTTCCTCGTCGTCGCCGACTTCATCACCTGGGCCAAGTCCAACGGCATCCGGGTGGGCCCCGGCCGTGGCTCGGGAGCGGGCTCGATGTGCGCGTACGCGATGAAGATCACCGACCTCGACCCCATTCCGCACGGGCTCATCTTCGAGCGGTTCCTCAACCCCGAGCGCCCCTCGCTGCCCGACTTCGACGTCGACTTCGACGAGCGCCGGCGCGGTGAGGTGATCCGCTACGTCACCGAGAGGTACGGCGAGGACCGGGTCGCCCAGATCGTCACCTACGGCACGATCAAGGCCAAGCAGGCGGTCAAGGACGCCGCCCGGGTCATGGGCCACCCGTTCAGCGTCGGCGAGCAGCTGACCAAGGCGATGCCGGCCGACGTGATGGGCAAGGGGGTGTCGCTGTCCGGCGTCTACGACCCGCACCACGACCGCTACAAGGAGGGTGGGGAGTTCCGCGCGCTGGTCGACTCCGAGCCCCACCTCAAGGAGGTCGTCGAGACCGCCAAGGGCCTCGAGGGGCTCAAGCGGCAGTGGGGCGTGCACGCCGCCGGGGTCATCATGTCGAGCGAGCCGATCGTCGACGTCATCCCGGTGATGAAGCGGTTGCAGGACGGGCAGGTCATCACCCAGTTCGACTACCCGAGCTGCGAGGCGCTCGGGCTGGTCAAGATGGACTTCCTCGGCCTGCGCAACCTCACCATCCTCGACGACGCCATCGCCAACGTCGCCGCCAACCGGGGCGAGGTGATCGACCTCGACGACCTGACCCGCACCCTGGACGACCAGAAGGCCTACGAGCTGCTCCGAAGCGGCGACACGCTCGGGGTCTTCCAGCTCGACGGTGGCGGGATGCGCACCCTGCTCCGGCTGATGCAACCGGACAACTTCGAGGACATCTCGGCCGCGCTCGCCCTCTACCGGCCCGGGCCGATGGGGGTCAACGCACACACGAACTTCGCGTTGCGCAAGAACGGCAAGCAGGAGCTCATCCCGCTCGACCCCAAGCTCAAGGGCCAGCTCGAGCCCCAGATGATCGAGGCCCTCGAACCCATCCTCGGGACGACCCACGGCCTGGTGATCTACCAGGAGCAGGTCATGGAGATCGCCCAGAAGCTCGCCGGCTACACCCTCGGCAACGCGGACCTGCTCCGCCGGGCCATGGGCAAGAAGAAGAAGTCCGTCCTCGACGCCGAGTACGGCACGTTCTCCCAGGGGATGCGCGACACCGGCTTCTCCGAGGCGTCCGTCAAGGCGCTGTGGGAGGTCCTCGTCCCCTTCTCGGACTACGCCTTCAACAAGGCGCACACCGCGGCATACGGGCTGGTGTCCTACTGGACCGCCTACCTCAAGGCCAACTACCCGGCCGAGTACATGGCGGCCCTGCTCACCAGCGTGCGCGACGACAAGGACAAGTCCGCGCTCTATCTCGGCGAGTGCCGCCGGATGGGGATCAAGGTCCTGCCGCCGGACGTCAACGAGTCGGTAGGCCAGTTCGCGGCGGTCGGCACCGACATCCGCTTCGGCCTCGAGGCCGTGCGCAACGTCGGGCACAACGTCGTCGACGAGGTCATCGCCGCCCGCGAGGGCCTGGGCCGGTTCGCGAGCTTCCGGGACTTCATGTCCAAGGTCGCTCCGGTCGTCTGCAACAAGCGCACCATCGAGTCGCTCATCAAGGCCGGGGCGTTCGACGGGCTGGGGGAGAGCCGGA
>CAYPYK010000194.1:0-6866 GCA_964414665.1 uncultured Intrasporangiaceae bacterium
CGCTGTGGCAGCACATGCTCGTCGGCACCACCATGTTCGACCTCTTCGCCGAGGATGCCGACCCGGCACTCGGCACGAGCGGGACCACCCGCCCGGGTCGGCTCAACCCCGACCTCCTCGAGGCGATCCGCAACGCCGAGCAGCGCGGGCGCTGGGAGGAGGGCCCGCGGCATACCCCGGGCACCCGGGGTGGACGGACCGGGCGGCGGGGCCACGTGCCACGAGGACCGGGCGGCGGTCCGGCGGGCCGGGGCTTCGCTCGCGGGGGTCGGCCCGGTGGGGGCGCGACCCGCGCCGAAGTCGTCGAGCAGCTGGACCGGCAGGGGCTCCTCCCGGCCATCACCTTCGTCTTCAGCAGGCTGGGCTGCGATGCGGCCGTCGGCCAGCTCCTCGCCGCCGGCACGAGGCTCATCCCTGCCGTCGAGGGCGACCGGATCCGCCGGCTGGTCGAGACGCGCGTCGACGTCCTCGGTGACGAGGACCTGGCGGTGCTGGGCTACTGGGACTTCCTCGAGGGGCTGACCCGGGGGTTCGCGGCGCACCACGCGGGGATGCTGCCCCTGTTCCGGGAGATCGTCGAGGAACTGTTCACGGCCGGACGGATCCGCGCCGTCTTCGCCACCGAGACCCTGGCCCTCGGGATCAACATGCCCGCGCGGACCGTCGTCCTCGAGAAGCTCGTCAAGTTCAACGGCGAGAGCCATGCCGACGTCACCCCCGCGGAGTACACCCAGCTCACCGGGCGGGCCGGACGGAGGGGCATCGACATCGAGGGCCACGCCCTGGTCCTGTGGGCCCGCGGCCTGGACCCGCAGGCGGTGGGCGGGCTCGCCTCGACGCGGACCTACCCGCTCCGGTCGAGCTTCCGGCCCACCTACAACATGGCCGTCAACCTCGTCGCCCAGGTCGGCCGGGACGTCGCTCGCGAGATCCTCGAGACGTCCTTCGCCCAGTTCCAGGCGGACCGAGGGGTCGTCGGGCTGGCCGGCACCGTGCGTCGCAACGAGGAGGCCCTTGCCGGGTATGCCGAGGCGATGCACTGTCACCTGGGCGACTTCCAGGAGTATGCCGGCCTGCGTCGCCAGATCGCCGATGTCGAGAAGCAGGGGGCCAAGAAGCGGTCGGCGAGCCGGCGGGCCGAGGCGGCCCTCAGCCTGGAGTCCCTCCGGCTGGGCGACGTCGTCCGGGTCCCGACCGGTCGTCGCGCCGGGTGGGCCGTCGTCGTCGCCCCCGCCCGGACGACGAAGGGTGGCCATGCCCAGGGGCCGACGGTGGTCACCGAGGACCGCCAGCTCCGCCGGCTCACCGTCGTCGACGTCCCCGAGCCGGTTGAGCCGGTGACGACGCTCCGCGTGTCCACGCAGTTCAACGCGAGGTCGCCCAAGGCCCGGCGAGACCTCGTCAGCACGATGCGAGCCGCCGTTCCGCACGAGCCGCCGCGGCGGTCCGGCCGGACCGCCGCGGCGGACGAGGACTCCCGCGTGCAGGACCTGCGGCACCGGCTGAAGGCGCACCCCTGCCACCAGTGCCCGGAGCGCGAGGACCACGCACGTTGGGCGGAGCGCTGGTGGCGCCTGAAGCGGGAGACGGTCGGTCTGCAGCGCCAGGTCGAGGGCCGGACGAACACGGTGGCCCACACCTTCGACCGGATCTGCTCGGCACTGGCGCAGCTCGGATATCTCAGCGATGACGGGAGGGCCGTCACGCAGCGCGGCGAGGGGCTGCGGCGGCTCTACACCGAACGGGACCTGCTGACGGCGGAGTGCCTGCGCCATGACGTCTGGCGGCGGCTCGACGCCCCGGGCCTGGCTGCGTGCGTGTCCGCGCTCGTCTACGAGCCGCGCAGCGCCGAGGCGGACCTCTCGCCCCGGCTGCCGACCGAGGAGGTCACGACCGCCCTCGCCGAGATGGACCGGCTGTGGGGCCTGGTCGAGGAGCTCGAGACCCAGCACGCACTGCCCACGACGGGCGTTCCGGACGCCGGGATGGCGTGGATGGTCCACCGGTGGGCCAGTGGTGCCCGGCTCGACGCCGTGCTGCGCGGACGGGACGTGTCCGCGGGCGACTTCGTGCGCCGGTGCAAGCAGATCGTCGACCTGCTCGACCAGATCGGGGACGCCGCGACCGACCCCGAGCTGCGCCGCACCTCCCGCAAGGCGGTCGACGCGATCCGGCGCGGCGTCGTCGCCGCCGACCGCCTCGACTAGGCCCCGCCCGTCCTCCTCGCCCGGTTCGAGGTATTCGAGTACCCCCAGACGGGACCGGAATACCTCGACCCGGCGAGAGGCGCCCGGCGAGAGGCGCCCGGCGAGATGCGCGACGGCAGGACCTCAGATCGAGGACACACCCAGGCCGACCCGCAGCGCGCCGACCGCCTCGGTGAGGGCCCGCCGCCCCAGGTCGCTGACGAGCGTGCTGATGAACGGGTGGATGGCCCCGGCATGACGGCGCAGCGACACCGGCACCCGCGCCTCCCGCAGCCGGGCCGCGTACTCCTCGCCCTCGTCGCGCAGCGGGTCGAAACCGGCGACCGCGAGGTAGGCCGGGGGCAGCCCGGCGAGGTTGTCGACGAGCAGCGGCGATACCCGGGGGTCGGTCGGGTCGCCGTGCGCGCCGAGGTACTGGTCCTGGTACCAGTCGACGGCGGCGGCGGTGAGGCTGAAGCCGCGTCCGAAGAGCTCGAAGGACCGGCGCCGACGGGACAGGTCCACGGCCGGGACGAAGAGCAGCTGGAAGGCGGGAGCGGGGCCGCCGTCCCGGCTGGCCTCGAGGCTCACGGCGGCCGCGAGGTTCCCGCCGGCGCTGTCCCCGGCGACGGCGATCCGACCGGCGTCGATGCCCAGCTCGGTGGCGTGCGCGTGGGCCCAGCGGAAGGAGTCCAGGGCGTCGTCGAACGCGGCCGGGAACCGGTGTTCCGGCGCGAGCCGGTAGCCCACGCTGAGGACCGCGACCTCCGCCTGCCGGCACAGCGCCCGGGCGACCCCGTCGTGGCTGTCGACGCTCCCCAGAACCCACCCGCCGCCGTGGAACCAGACGACGAGCGGGGTCGCGGTGCGGCCCGGTGCGCCGGCCGGTGGCAGGTACAGCCGCGCCGGGATGGGAGCGGCCCGCCCCTCGACGAGCAGGTCGCGCACCGAGCCCACCGTCGCCGGTCGACCGGCGACCAGCCACGCCTGCTGCTCGAGCAGGTGCCGCGCCTGGTCGACCGGCAGGTCCTCGAGCTCCGGGCCGCCGAGCCGGGCGGTGACGCGCAACCCGAGCTGGTACTGCGGGTCGAGGGTCTGGCCATCGAGGACGACCGGTGGGCCCGCCAGCGGGCGGGTGACGGCGGCCGGCGCCCCGAGCAGCGCCCGGAGGGTGGCGCGCTGGACCCGGTCCGGGCGGGTCGGCTGGTACCCCGTCACGACCCGCCTCCCAGCCCCAGGGCCGCGAGGACCCGGTTCACCGGACCGGTGAGCCCGTAGGTCGACGCGACCTCACTGAGCAGCCGGACGTCGGCCACCTCGGTCGGCAGCGCCGGGTCGACGTCGGCGACGGGCGCGTCCCGAGCCACCCGGACGACGGTCGGAGCGACATCGAGGTATGCCGAGGCAGCCTCCAGCCGGGCACGTCGCGCACCCTTGAGGGCCGGGTCGCCCCCGTCGACGGCGTCCCGTAGACCCCTGAGCGAGCCGTATGCCGCGATGAGCTGGGCGGCCGTCTTCTCACCGATCCCCGGGACGCCCGGCAGACCGTCACTGGTGTCTCCGCGAAGCATCGACATGTCGGCGTACGCGTCACCCGTGGCCACGGCATACCGGCTGAGGAGGGCCGCCTGGTCGATGGGCTCGGCGTCGCGCACGCCGGCCCGGGCGGTGTAGAGCACCCGCACCTGCGCGGCATCGTCGACGAGCTGGAAGAGGTCACGATCGCCGGTGACGACGTCGATCGGCATCCGGCCGCGGTGGCGCTCGACGAGCGTGCCGATGACGTCGTCGGCCTCGAAACCGTCGGCCCCTAGCCGGGTGATCCCCAGCGCTCGCAGGGTGTCGGCGATGACGGGGACCTGGGGCGAGAGGTCGTCGGGCACGGCCTCGGCCGCCCCGGATCGTGCCGTGGCGGCACCCTCGGCGACCCGGTGGGCCTTGTAGCTGGGGATGAGGTCGACCCGGAACTGCGGGCGCCAGTCGTTGTCCCAGCAGGCGACCAGATGGGTGGGCCGGTGCGCCGCGACAAGGGTGGCGATCATGTCGACGAAGCCCCGGACGGCGTTCGTCGGCGGCTCCTCGGGGGTGCGGCGCTGGTCGGGAACTCCGTAGAACGCGCGGAAGTACAGCGACGCGGAGTCGAGGAGAAGCAGCTTCGGCTCGGACACACCGAGCACGCTACCGCTGGGAGTGGCGGACGTTGACCGCACAACGATGGGGCTTTTCTGCGTAGTCTTCCGTCTGTGGAGGACCTGGACCGGAGAATCGTCGAGCAGCTGAGCGCCGACGGCCGGATGAGCTACACCGACCTGGGCCGCACCCTGGGCATGTCGACGTCGGCCGTGCACCAGCGGGTTCGACGGCTGGAGGAGCGCGGCGTGCTCAAGGGCTACACCGCCCGGGTGGACCACCACGCCCTCGGCCGGCCCATCACGGCCTTCATCTCGATCACCCCGCTCGACCCGGCGGCACCGGACGACATCCCGGAGAGGCTGCACGGTCTCGTCGAGCTCGAGGAGTGCCACTCGGTCGCCGGGGACGAGAACTACATCCTCAAGGTCCGCACCCAGACTCCGCTGGCCCTGGAGGAGCTGCTCGCCAAGATCCGGGCCGCCGCCAACGTCACGACGCGCACCACCGTGGTCCTGTCCACGCCCTGGGAGTAGCCGACCCGCGCCGGGCCCGGTGGCCGGGACTCGCCGAGCCCGCTCAGCGGGCGATGTCGGCCGCCTTGGGGTCGGCCATGGCGACCCTCTTCACGCGCAGCGCCGCAGCCGCGGCCTTGAGGTCGAGCGACCGGTCGACGGGGACGATGCCTATGGCCAGCCCGGCCCCGGTGTCGACGAGGAGGGTCTTGAAGACCCGGCCGGGCTCGACGGCCATCGCCTCGGCGGCCTCCAGACCGAAGGACGGCGCCGCCGGGTCATGGTCGTAGGTGTGCACGGTGAAACGGATCCCGGCTCGGGTGAGGGCATCCGTGGCTGGCGTCCCCCCGGGGTCTCGGCGCGGCGTACCGACACCGTATGCCGCTCGGCCGGCGGCACCGAGCGGGGGTTGGGCCTGGGCGGGCGGCCGGGTCAGACCAGGTCGGCGGCCGAGGCGTCCCGGCTGGCCGCGGCACCGGCGATGGCGGCCGCGTGGACCCCCTCGACGTCGGTGTTGTGCAGCCACCACTGCTGACCCGCGTCGGGCAGGGTGTAGATCGGGTCGTAGTACACGTACTCGCGGGACAGCGCCTGCTCGTCCGCGGCCTCGATCGAGGTGCGGTAGTGCTTGCGCCAGTACGACATGCCCCGCTCGGTGTCGTAGGACTCCACCTGGTGGACCCAGCGCTTCCCGACGAACGGAACGTCGCACACGACGCGCGGCGTCGCGAAGCCCGGCAGGTAGCCGAGGATCGAGTGCTGCAGCTCCTGGGCCTCCTTGAGGGAGAGGCGCCAGTGCTCCGAGAAGGGGATCATGTCGCAGAGGTAGAAGTAGTAGGGCGTGATCATCGCCTCGTCCTGGAGGGCGAAGCAGAGGTCGAGCAGGTCCTCGGTCGTGTCGTTGACCCCGCGCAGGAGCACCCCCTGGTTGCGGACGTCGCGGACGCCGGCGTCGAGCATGGCCTTGGCTGCGTCGGCGACGAGCGGGGTGACGGAGTTGCGGTGGTTGACGTGCGTGTGGATCGCCACCGAGACGCCACGCTCCCGGGCGGCGGCGGTGATCCGGGCCATGCCGTCGACGACCTCGCCCTGCAGCCAGTGTTGGGGCAGCGCCATGAGGGCCTTGGTGGCGAGGCGGATGTCGCGGATCGTCTCGACCTCGAGGAGCCGTCCGATGAAGCTCTCGATGCTCTTCCACGGCATGTTGGCGACATCGCCACCGGAGACGACGACGTCGCGCACGCCCGGGGTCCGCTTGAGGTAGTCGATCATCGCGTCGTAGCGGTCCACCGGCTTGCCGGCCAGCTTGAGCTTGGTGAACTGCGGCGTGGGGTTGCCGACCAGGTCCATCCGGGTGCAGTGGCCGCAGTACTGCGGGCACGTCGAGAGCATCTCGGCCAGGACCTTGGTGGGGTAGCGGTGGGTGAGCCCCTCGACGGCCCACATGTCGTGCTCGTGGAGGCTGTCCCGGGTCGCGAACGGATGCGAGGGCCAGTCGGTGCGCCGGTCCGAGAGGACCGGCAGCATGTAGCGCCGGACCGGGTCGGCATAGAACGCCTCGGTGTATGCCGCGCCGGCGCCGGGGACCTCGCCGTCGGTCGCGGGCACCATGGTGTTCATCATCTGCGGCGTGACGAGCATCGACATCGTCGCGCGCTCGGCCTGGTCCGTGGCCAGGTCGGTGTAGAAGTCGTCGGTGAGCAGGTCGCCCATGAGGTCGTGGAGCTGCTCCACGGTCTTGACGCAGTGGGCGCGCTGCCACTGGGCGTCCTCCCACTGCGAGCGGGTGACGTCACGCCACCCGGGCAGACGGGTCCAGTCCGGCTCGACGAGTTCGGTGCGCCGGTAGACATAGGGCTGCTCGATCGCGATGCTCATACCTGGCAGGATACGCAATGAACGCCGTAATTGCTGCATCCCGCCGCAGAAGTTGCTGTCAACTCTGTCCAGAGCAGGAGATCCTGTGTCCATCGTTGAGCCGTCCACCACCGTTCGCGACACCCCGTCCTCACCGGTCGGCCTACATCGGGTCATC
>CAYPYK010000195.1:0-6832 GCA_964414665.1 uncultured Intrasporangiaceae bacterium
GCCGCCCTCGACCCGCGCACCCAGCACTGGCTCGTCGGGCTCATCCGCCGGCTCGGCGAGGCGGGCAAGACGGTCATCGTGGCCACCCACGACCTCGTCGTCCTCGACGAGATCGCCGACCGGTGCATCGTCTTCGCCGAGGACCACACGATCGCGGGAGGCGGCCCGCCCGGGGAGATCCTCAGCAACCGCGACCTCCTCGTGTCGGTCAACCTCGTCCATGAGCACGCGCACCGGCACTGGGAGTCCGGGGCGGTGCTCGAGCACAGTCACGAGCATCCCTCCGGTGGGGGTCACCACCATCACGATCCCGACGGGTGGCGGGGTGAGCCTCCCGGCCCGCCCTTCGCGGGCGCTTATGCGCGGATGAACCGGCAGTAGATCGGGCCGGCCGGCGACCCGAGCCGCTACGGCGTCGGTGTCGACGTCGGGCTCCCGGTCGGCGTCGCCGCGGCGTCCTGGTTGGCGATCTTGCGCGCGATGTACTTCCTGAGCGGGTCGTAGCTGAACGTGCCGGCCTTGGGCAGCACGACGCTCTGCCCCTCGGTCCAGCCGACGACGAGGACCGGGTCGGTCTTGGTCGCCAGGGCAATGCTGTTCATCCCACTGTCGGACACCTTGCTCGCGAGCTTGATGAGGGTCTTGGCCTCGCCGGTCCTCATGCTCGTCGTGACGTTGGAGCCGAGCGCCGACAAGAGGTTGAAGACCGTGACCGGGTTGGCCAGGACGCCCGCGGAGGTGGCCTTGGCCTGGAGGGCGACCATGACCTTCTGCTGGTTGGCTTGCCGGTCGAAGTCGCCGCCGTTGAGCCCGAAGTCCTTGTAGGAGTACGTGTTGGCGTCGCCGCGGGCCCGCGACAGGTTGAGCGCCTGGGCGCCGGTGAGGTGGTACGTACCGTTGTGGGGGTAGTAGACGCGGCGACACGACACATCGTTGGACGCCCGGCACGCGAGAGCGTCGAGGTTGGTGTCGTAGATGCCGTCGGCGCCGTCTCCGACGATGTGGACGTCGACCCCGCCGACGGCGTCGACCGCCTTGCGGACGACCGTGTAGTCGATGTGGACCCAGTACTGCGGGACCAGGCCGGTCACGGTACCGAGCACCGACGTGAGGTCCTCGGCGCCCTTGGCGTCCGCCGCCGCATACGTCTTGGGGTTGGCCGTGAGGGACCCCACCAGGCCGCTGCCGCACTCGTAGACGGCGTTGATCTTGGCCCGGTAGCCCACCATGCACGGCGTGCCGTTGTGGACGGGCAGCTGGACCCAGAGGTCGCGGGGGACCGCGACCATGGCGACCTGCTTGGTCTTCTCGTCGATGCTGAGGATCTGGATCGAGTCGGTGAGCCACAGCCCGCCGCCGCCGTCCTGCTTGAGGTGACCCTGGTCGTCCTGGGAGGTCCCGAAGATGACGATGTTGGTCCGGCCGTTCGCGTCGGTCTTGAGCGGGTCGCCGGACTTCACCAGGTCGAGGACGGACCCGCCGCCCCGGAAGACCTCGCCGCTCACGGCGCTGCCCTTGACGAACAGGGTCGTCGAGATCCCGATGACGACGACGGCCACCGTGACGAGCGCGGCCAGGATCGCGATGACCCACCTGCGGCGGCGACGGCGGTGGCGAGCCCGGGCGCGCCGGCGTGACCTGCGAGAGCCAGGTGCAGGAGCCACCCCGAGGCGGACATGGTCGTCCGCGACGGTCGGGAGGTCATGACTCACCGGCCAAAGGTAGGGCGATGAGGCCGGGGGTAGCCTGGGTTGTCGCTGTACGGCACCTGTGACTTCGGTCGGCGAGAGGGGATGGGTCACCGGGCCGGCAGTGTTGCATCGGGCATGGCACGGGACACGGCTTGGACATCCGCAGGGGCGGGAGGCGCGGGACAGGTGCATCGGGTGGTCATCATCGGGTCGGGCTTCGGCGGCCTGTTCGCGGCGCAGGCGATGCGCCGCCGGCACGATATCGAGATCACCCTCGTCGCGAGGACGACCCACCACCTCTTCCAGCCGCTGCTCTACCAGGTCGCCACCGGGATCCTCTCCGAGGGCGAGATCGCCCCGAGCACCCGCGAGGTCCTGGCCCGTCAGCGCAACGCACGGGTCCTGCTGGGCACGGTGACCCGCATCGACCTCGACCGCCGGACCGTGACCTCCGAGGTCCTCGGCCGCGAGACTGTGACGCCCTACGACTCGCTCATCGTCGCGGCCGGGTCGGGACAGTCCTACTTCGGCAACGACCATTTCGCCGAGCACGCGCCAGGGATGAAGAGCATCGACGACGCGCTGGAGCTGCGCGGCCGGATCTTCGGGGCGTTCGAGATCGCCGAGCTGACCGAGGACCGCGCCGAGGCGGAGCGCTACCTCACCTTCGTCGTGGTCGGAGCGGGGCCGACAGGGGTCGAGATGGCAGGTCAGATCGCCGAGCTGTCCAAGCGCACCCTGCGCCGCGACTTCCGCACCATCGACCCCGCCCGGTCCCGCGTCGTCCTCGTCGACGCGGTGGACAAGGTGCTGCCGACCTTCGGCGACCACCTGGGAGAGAAGGCCCGGCGGCGCCTCGAGGCGATGGGTGTCGAGGTGTGGGTCGGGGAGAAGGTCGTCGACGTCGACGCGACCGGGATCGTGGTCGAGGGCCACGGCGGGGGGCGCAGGCGCATCGAGAGCATGACCAAGGTCTGGGCGGCGGGAGTGCGGGCCAGCGGGCTCGGGACCCTGCTCGCCGACCAGAGCCGGACCGAGGTGGACCGATCCGGTCGGGTCAAGGTCGAGGCCGACCTCACCGTGCCCGGCCACCCGGAGGTCTTCGTCGTCGGGGACATGATCGACCTCGACGGGCTGCCCGGCCTGGCACAGGTGGCAATCCAGGGGGCCCGCTACGCCGCCGACCAGATCGGCCGCCGGCTCGACGGCCGTGCGCCGTCAGGAGCGTTCCGCTACGCGGACAAGGGGTCGATGGCGACGATCTCACGGTTCAGCGCCGTCGCCAGCGTGGGCCCGCTGCGGTTCGGCGGCTTCGTCGCCTGGCTGCTGTGGTTGGGGGTCCACCTCGTCTACATCATCGGCTTCAAGAACCGCGTGACGACCCTGCTGCACTGGGCCGTCAGCTTCCTCGGCCGGGGCCGTGCCGAGCGCACGATCACCGAGCAGCAGGTGTTCGCACGCCGCGCCATCCGGCGCCTGCCTCCGAACGAGCGGCCCACCTTGCCGTCGCCCGAGGCCTGACCTCCCAGGCCGCTCGGGCCGGGAGGCCATGACGGCCGATGCCGCGTACGGCACCGGCACACGCGCACCGGCACACGCGCACCGGCACCTCGGTGGAGCCGTAGGGTGACGGGCATGCCCCTGGACTACCCGATCCACGAGCGGACCCTCGACAACGGTCTGCGGATCCTCGTCTCGCCCGACCACAGCGTCCCCAACGTCACGGTCAACATCTGGGTCGGGGTCGGCTCCCGTCACGAGGCGCCCGGACGGACCGGGTTCGCCCACCTCTTCGAGCACCTCATGTTCCAGGGGTCACGCAACGTCGCGAGCGGTGAGCACTTCGAGGCGCTCATGGCCGAGGGGGGTCGGCTCAACGCCACGACGTGGTTCGACCGGACGAACTACTTCGAGACCGTCCCCACCGGGGCCTTCGAGCTGGCGCTGTGGCTCGAGGCGGACCGGCACGGTCGCCTCCTCGACGCGGTCAACCAGGCGAACCTCGACAACCAGCGCGACGTGGTCAAGGAGGAGAAGCGTCAGCGCTACGACAACCAGCCCTATGGCACTGCCCTCATCGACGTCTATGCGACGGTGTTCCCCGAGGGGCACCCCTACCACCACGCGACCATCGGCTCGATGGAGGACCTCGACGCGGCCGGGCTCGAGGACGTGCACGACTTCTTCCGCCGCTACTACGGCCCGAACAACACGGTGCTGACCCTGTGCGGCGATGTCACCCCCGAGGTCGGCTTCGCCGCGGTCGAGCGCCACTTCGGTGTGTTGCCGCCCTCGGCCGCGCCCGCGCGTGACCTCGCCCCGGCCCTGCCGCCGCTCACCGAGGTTCTTCGGGTGGACCGGACCAGCGAGGTCCCCAACGACCGGCTGCACGTGGCCTTCCGGCTCCCCGTCGACAACACCGATGAGTTCCTCGCCGCCTCGCTGGCTCTCGACGTCGTCGCGGGCCTGGGCACCTCTCGGCTCATGCGCCGGCTGGTCCGGCGGGAGCAGCTCGCCCACGCCGTCCACGCGTCGTCGTGGGGCTTCGTCGACGGGGTGTCCCTCGGCTTCGTCGTCATCGACGTCGCTGCCGGGGCCTCGCCCGACGTCGTCGACGCCCACGCGGTCGAGGAGCTGGTGCGCTTTGTCGAGGAGGGCCCGACCGACGACGAGCTGGCTGCGGCCCTCGCGCAGGCCGAGCGCTCGTGGCTGTCGGCCCTGGCCAGCCAGGAGGAGCGGGCCGACCTGCTCAGCCAGCACCTTCTCCTGCACGGGGACGCAAACCTGGTCAACACCTTCCTCGACCGCCTGCGCGCGGTCACCGCGGAGCAGGTCCGGACGGCCGCGGCCACCTGGCTGCGGCCCGAGAGCCGGGCCGTGGTCGCCTACCTCACCCGGCCGGCGGGGGAGGAGGAGGTCGCGTGAGCGTCGCCCCACGACCGCCGGTCGCCGCGCCCCCGACGTGGGCGTTCCCGGTGCCCACCGAGGTCCGGCTCGACAACGGGTTGCGGACCCTGCTCTTCGACATCCCCAGGCAGTATGTCGTGTCGGTGCGGCTCGTCGTTCCCGTCTCGCTCGCGACGGAGCCGCTCCACCTCGAGGGCGTCACCGCGATGACCGGGCGCCTGCTCGACGAGGGGACCACACGGCATACGTCCGAGGAGTTCGCGGAGCTGCTCGAACGGCACGGTATCGCACTCGGCTCGGGGGTCACCGAGGGAGGCCTGAGCGTCGACCTCGACGTGCCCCAGCGCTTCCTCGGGACCGCGCTCGACCTGATCCGGCAGGCGCTCTCCGAGCCGGCGTTCCCCGAGGAGGAGGTCGGGCGGATCCTGCGCAGCCGGCTCGCCGAGATCGAGCAGGAGCGCGCCTCGGCCGCCCATCGCGCTGCCCGTGAGCTCATCGCGACGCTGTTCGACGCCTCCGACCGCGCGTCCCGGCCGACGTGCGGCAGCGCCGAGACCATCGCCGCCGTCACCCGCGACGACATCGTCGAGCGCCACGCCACCTGCCTCGGCCCCGTGGGCGCAACGCTCGTGATCGCCGGCGACCTCGGGGGCGTCGACGCCGAGGCGCTCGCCGCCCGTGCCCTCGGCACCTGGCAGGCGCCGCGGCACGTGCCCCCGCCACCGGCGGCCCCACCGGTTCCGGCCACGGACCGGGCGCGCATCGTCGTCGTCGACCGTCCCGGCTCGGTGCAGTCCGAGCTGTCGGTCGCGCAACCCGGCCCGGACCGGCATGTCGGGCGCGGCTGGGCCCCGCACCCGGTGCTGGCGTTCGTCCTGGGCGGCTCTCCCAAGGCCCGGGTCGACGCGCTCCTGCGCGAGGACAAGGGCTACACCTACGGGATGCGCACCTCGTTCCGCCCCCGGGTCGCCGGCGGCACCTTCGTCACGAGCGGGTCGGTTCGCGCCGACGTGACCGCCGAGTCGCTCGGGCTGCTCGTCGGCATCCTCGACGGCGCCCGCGAGGGCCTCGGCGAGGAGGAGGTCCGGGCCGGGATCGACTTCATCGAGAAGACGGCCCCGGGCCGCTTCGCCACGGCCGATGCCGTGGCCGACGAGGCGGCCGGGCTCGCCCTCGAGGGGCTGCCGCTGGACTTCACGACCGCCAACCTGCGGGCCATGTCCGCACTCACCGCCGGGGACGTCCTCGAGGCCTATCTGGCAGCCGTCGAACCCGGCCGGTGGACCATCGTCGTCGTCGGGGACGCGACCGCCATCATCGACGAGATCCGCTCCCTCGGGCTCGGAGACGTGACGGTGGTGCCCGCCTAGACTGAGACTCGTGGAGGAGAAGCGGGTGAGCCGGCGGGTCCGAGCGCATCGGCGGCCAGGCCGGGCTGTGGCGGACAGTTGCGTGGAGTACCTCAGTGCCTGACCCGGCCGCGTCGCTGACCATGGACAGCCCCATCGGGCCGCTCCGCCTCGCGGCAGACGGGCCGGCGCTGTGCGAGATCCGGTTCGGGGCCGACCCTGCCGACGCGGGCCGTGGCGGTCCCGTCGCTCCGGTCCTGACGGCCGCACGGGACCAGCTGGCGGCATACTTCGCGGGCGCCCTCCGGGAGTTCGACCTGCCGCTGGCGCCCCGGGGCACCGCCTTCCAGCACCGTGTCTGGGACCACCTGCTGACCATCGGGTGGGGCGCGACGACGACCTACGGCGCGATCGCGGCAGCCCTCGGGATGCCGCCCGGGGCGTCGCGCGCCGTCGGCGCCGCGAACGGCGCCAACCCCCTGCCCGTCGTCGTCCCGTGCCACCGGGTCATCGGAGCCGACGGCACCCTGACGGGGTATGCCGGTGGGCTGGACCGCAAGGCACTCCTCCTGCGTCTGGAGCGGGTGCCGACCGAGGCCGACCAGGGTGCCCTGTTCTAGCGCCACCCCCGGACCGGACCGCGGGCCCGTCGCGGTCAGCGAGGCTCGGAGCCGATCCGGTCGAGCACGGCGTCGTGGAGCAGCCCGTTGGTGGCGACGGCGTTGCTCCCGAAGGGCCCCTCGCGCCCGTCGAGCGAGGTGAAGCGACCTCCGGCCTCGGTGACGATGGGGACCAGGGCGGCCATGTCGTAGAGGGCGAGGTCCGGCTCTGCCGCGATGTCGACGGCCCCCTCGGCCAGCAGCATGTAGGACCAGAAGTCGCCGA
>CAYPYK010000196.1:0-6828 GCA_964414665.1 uncultured Intrasporangiaceae bacterium
GCCACTTGTTCTCGAAGACGAGCAGGACCACGTGGTCGAACCGCGCCGGCGGCGCCCCGGTGGCCCACCCGCAGACCGGTGTCGTTGCCGCCGAGGCGGCGGACCGGCCGCCGACGGCCGGGGCGACCGCGGCAGTGACGGCGAGACCAAGGGCGGCGGCGGCGGCGAGAACGGTACGGCGATGTGGACGACGGCTCATGAGACTCCCCCAGATGGCGGCTGGCTCGCCCCGGCGAGCCCGGACATCACGCTCCAGTATGTGCGCCGGATGCCGGCAGTGGGGGCCTTGGGGGCCCACCTTTCGCCGGCTTTGCCCGCGTCTCGCCGGCTCGGCCCGCGTCGGACACGGCCGCCGCACGCATGGGGTCGCCTCCCGCTGTGCGTGTGGAGGTCCGGCCGAGCCGATCCAGCGGGCACCTGGGGACACCCCGCCGGCACCTCGGGACACGACGAGGGCCCGCCCCCGCGTCGTGCGGGTGACGGGCCCTCGTCGGGGCGGGCCGGCCTCAGAGGCTGCTGGCCCGCCTGGCCATGGCCGACTTCTTGTTCGCGGCCTGGTTGGCGTGGATGACGCCCTTGCTCACGGCCTTGTCGAGCTTGGTCGAGGCGACCTTGAGCGCCTCGCGTGCGCCGTCGGCCTGACCGGAGTCGGCGGCCTCGCGGAACCTGCGCATCCACGTCTTGACCTCGGACTTGACGGCCTTGTTGCGCTCGGTCGCCGCGCGGTTGGTCTTGATCCGCTTGAGCTGGGACTTGATGTTTGCCACGAGTTCTTGTCCGTGCTTTCTACTGGGTCGGTATGCCGCTGAGGGCGGCAGACGCGTCTCCGGACCGGGCATGGGGATACCCGTGGTAGAGACGATCTGGCTGGTACGGCGGCGCACATGACCTGAGCGCGCACGCGATCGCCAAGGTTAGCAGCACCGACCCCCGCCCCCGAAATCTAGCGACCATGCTCGCCGGTGATGGTGAGGACGGCGCGCTCGACGGCATACACCGGGTCGCGCCCGCCGCCCTTGACCTCGAAGTCGGCGGCCGCGACGGCTTGGACGCAGCGGCCGAGCGCCTCGGCGCTCCAGCCGCCGAGGGCGCGCCGGGCCTTGTCGACCTGCCAGGGGGCCAGGCCGAGGTCCCGGGCGACATCGGCCGAGCGGCCTCGTCCCGCGGAGCCGACCCGGACGAGCTGGCGGAGCTGCTGGGCCAGGACCGCGACGATCGGGACGGGGTCGACGCCGACGGCGATGGCGTGGCGGAGCAGTCGCAACGCCTCCCCCGCGTCGCCGCCCACCGCGGAGTCGGCCACCCGGAAGCCGGTCGCCTCGACCTTGCCACCGTGGTAGGTCAGCACGACGGGCTCGTCGATGACCCCAGTGGTGTCGGCGATCAGCTGGCTGCAGGCTGCCGCCAGCTCGCGGACGTCCCGCCCGACCGCCTCGACCAGGGCGTGGACCGCCTCGCCGGTCGCCCGGCGGTGCGCCCGGCGGAACTCGTTCATGGCGAAGTCGACCTTGTCCCGGTCGGTCTTGATCGCCGGCGCGTCGACGACGCGTGCCCCCGCGCCCCGGAGGGCGTCGAGGGCCCTCCTGCCGCGGTTGCCGCCCTTGTGGGTGACGACGAGGGTCAGGTCCGGCTCCGGGCCCGCCCCGACCAGGGCCAGCAGGTCGGCCTGCAGCTCGTCGGCGCCGTCGTCGAGGTCGTGGACGAGCACGGCCTTGGCGCCGCCGAACAGGGAGGGGCTGGCATGGAGGGTGAGCTCCCCCGGCTCGTACCCCGCGGCATACAGGCGGATCACCTCGAGGTCGGGGTGGTCGACGCGCAGATCGTCGAGGACCTGGCCCTGGGCCCGCTCGGCGAGGACCTGCTCGGGCCCGGCGATGAGCACGAACGAGGGGACCCGTCGCGCGGGGGCCTGGGCGTCGCTCACGGGCTCAGCCTGCCACGGGCGCACGACTGCGACGAGCCCGGCCAGAAGATGGCCGGGCTCGTCGCTCTCGTACGTCGTTCGGGGGGTGGTGGTGGGTCCCGCGCGGCCCCACCACCACCTCGGGGTCAGCTCGTGACCGTGATGGGCGTGACGACCGTCGTCGTCCCGGGCACGACGTCGGCCGTCATGTCCGTGGTGAGCGAGCGTGCTCCGGCCCGGTGTGCCTTGACGGTGAGCGTGTACGACAGCGACCCGCCGGGCTCGCCCGGAGTGGTCGTGATGACGTAGCTGCCCTGCGGCGTGCCGTCGATCTGCGCGCCGGCCGTGCCGGAGAGGTTCTCCGCGCCGACCGTGAGGCCGTCGGGTGAGCCGTTCGCGCCGACCGTCGTGCCGGCCTCGTAGCCGTAGGAGATGTCCTCCGTGCCGTTGAGACCGATCCAGACCTGCATGGCCCGCTGCTGCGCGGAGTCACCGAACACGTGGACGTTCCACTGGACGCCCACCCACCGCATGCCACCGCCACTGAGGAGCGCGACCCGGACTCCGGCGTCGCCGCCGCCGTCGAGGTCGGTCCAGTACGGCGCGAGCACGCCGTTCGGGGCGCCCGCGTCGGGCAGGTGCTGCGGGATGTAGGCGATGTCCTGCTGCCCATGCGCACCGTTGATGACGATGTACCCGTTGGAGACGACCCCGATCGAGCTGTACGACCGCCCGCCGAACATGAAGGCGGGGATGGGGTAGTTCTGCGCCTCCTCGTCACCGATCGGCGTCGGGTCGATGCCGAACTGGTCCAGGTCGAGGAACCCCGGTGAGACGTCACCCGGAGTGTCGCCAGGGGCGATCGCCGGAATGGCGTCCTTGGGAGCCGCGAGCACGGTCGGACCGGCCGTGACCTTCTTGTCGTGGACGCGGACGGCCCCGCCGCCGACGACATCGGTGATCTGGAGCAGCGGGGAGACCGTGCTGGTCGTGGAGACCGTCGCCGGCCCCGCCGCCTTGTTCTCGGCCGTCACGGTGCACGTCGTCGTGCCACCCGTGGCGATCGTGGCCGGGTCACAGGTCGAGGTCAGGCTGACCGCGCCCTGCTGGTTCTTGAACGCCACCGGCAGGTGGACCAGTGTGTGGTGCTTGGCCGTGAACCGGATCTCACCGAAGTACTGCCCGGAGGGAGCGCTCGAGGTGATGGTGATCGACACCGTCCTGCTCTGCCGCGGGGGGATGACGCCCCTGCGGGGGGAGACCTTGATGGTGGTGTCGGCCGGCGCCGTCGTGTGCGCGGTGAAGTGGTACGCCGTGCCTGAGACGTTGGTCATCGTCCGGTGGACGGTGACGGTACCCGGCATGGTCGGCACGTTGACCGACGGCAGGTTGAGGTCGAGCGCCGTCACGGGGTCCTGACCCAGCGAGACCATGTTGGCGGTCGTCTCGTCGAAGACGACCGGAGCCTTGCCGGCCTTGGTGAGGTCGACCCTGCCCGCACCGTCGTCGAACGGGTCGGCCGGCGTCACCTCGTCCTCCTTGACGACGTCGGTCGTGGCCGTCGTCATCATGGCGGACTTGATCGCACCGGGCGTCCAGCTCATGTGGGCCGCCTTGACGAGGATGGCCGAGCCGGCGATTCCCGGGGCGGACATCGAGGTCCCGGCGATCGCCTGGTAGTACTCACCTGCGGGACCGCTCGCGAGCTCGTCCGGCGTCGGGGTCAGGCCCGCGAGGACCTGGACACCGGGAGCGGTGATGTCGGGCTTGAGGAACTGCCCGCCCGGGCCTCGCGATGAGAACGACGCCATCACGTCGCCCTGGCCCGCGCTCTTGGAGCCCGCCGGCCAGCTGGCCATCGAGTCCGGGTGCGCGGTCATGAAGGCGACGAAGGCCGTCCCGTCCGCCAGGTGCACCGCGGGCAGGAAGTGGTTGTCGGACTCGGTGTCCGCCAGGGTCGGGTTGTACAGGATCATCCCTGCCGCGCCGCCCTGCAGGACGTTGAAGCCCTTCTCGGCGCGACCGATGGTGCCGCGCTTGCAGGCCACGACCTGGCCGGCCGCCGCTCCCGCCGGGAGCGGGGTGGAGCACAGCTCGTCGTAGCCGGAGATGTTCTCCGCCATCACGATCGGGGTCGCGGTGGTGATCCCGGAGGTCAGCGTGGTGGCCTCGAACGACGCGGACTGGCCGTCACCGGAGACCGTGAGCGTCGAGGTGAACGCCCGGGTCTGGGTGGAGGCGGCCACCGTGGTCACCCACGGGCTGTGGTGGTCGGTCGTCCCGGCCGCGGGCCCGCTGTTGCCGGCCGATGCGGAGACGAGGATGCCGGCGTTGTAGGCGTCGAGGAACGCCAGCTCCACCGGGTCGGCATACGGGCTGGACCCGCCGGAGATCGAGTAGTTGATGACGTTGGCGCCGTCGTCGATGGCCTGCTGGACCGCGGCGGCCGAGTCGGAGCTGTAGCAGCCGCTGACGCCGCAGACCTTGTACTCCAGGACCCAGGCACCCGGGGCCACACCGCTGATCGGGCCCTGGTCGACGCCGAAGATCGGCGCGTGCCGGACGGCGTCGCCCGCGGCGGTCGTCGTCGTGTGCGTGCCGTGCCCGTTGCTGTCACGAGCGGAGTCGGGGTAGACCTCACCGCTGTTGATCGAGTTGTAGGTGTCGAGGAACGCCTCGCCGCCGATGACCTTGTGGTTGCACTGGAAGACGTCGGTCGCCGCGGTCAGCGGGTTGTCACCGAAGTTGCACGGGCGCGCGCTGCCGCTCGGGGCGGGCGGCGGGGTGCCGAGCGCCGGGTTGTCGGCGAGCATCGGGTGCTCGGGCCAGATGCCGGAGTCGATGTCGGCGAAGATGACGCCCTTGCCGGCCAGGCGCTGGCCGCCGAGCTGGTGCCACAGCGTCGGGGCGCCGATGAACTGCGGGTCCTCGGGGAGCGCGTCGAGCTTGTTGAGGCTGTCCGCCTGGACCGCGACGACGCCGGGCAGGTCCAGGAGCTTCTTGGCCTGGTTGGCGGGCAGCCGCACCGCGACGCCTCCGTAGACGGTGGTGAGGCTGACGCCGGCCTTGGCGCTGGGCACCCTGGACCTCAGCGCCGAGCGGAAGGAGGACTCCATCGCGGAGATGTGGCCCTGGTATGCCTTCTCCGGTGCCGACTTCCCGGTGAGCCGCCGACCGGTGACGCTGGGGCTGGTCGCCGTCAGTCCGTCGATGCCACCGCGGTAGCTGGCCATGGCGTCGTAGTCGAGCTTGACGACCACGTTGGCCATCGCGGAGTCAGTGCGCTTGAGCAGCGCGCTGTCGGACGTGGCGAGGCGTCCGCTGGTGGACTTCGCCCCCATCAGCGTCGAGCTCGGGCTCAACGCTTGTGCCGTGAAACCATCTGGTCCACGCGTGGCTGCTCCGGCCTGCGTCGGCGCGGCGAGGAGTGCCGCCCCCAACGCTACCGAACCCAAGCTTGCCCACGCGCGCCGAGAAAATGCCTGCATCTAGGCGCTCCAATCAAGGGTTTTCTAGGTCGGGCCGATCAGGCCCGATGGGGATGGACTGTAGTGACACTTTCGCGCCGGCGCCTCCCCCGACGGAGATTTTGTTTCCCCGGACCCGTTGGGCCAGGATGTTGACAGTTACTCGCCGGTATGCCTGGGCGCAGGTCGGCCGGACCTCCGGCCGAGCCGGGCGAGCGTCGCCCAGCCCGCGTCGTCCTCAGGCTCGGGCCCGCCGGGGCCTCAGCCGTTCGGTGGGCTCCGGCGTCACACCGACGGTCAGCGTCTCGCCGATACACCACGGCGGAGCCCGCGCCGTCCTTAGGGTCTGAGACGTCAGCATCGGCAGCGCCGCAGTCCCCTCCAGTGCCGCGCGCCGCCATGTCGTCCCAGGTGCTGACGCCAATCCCCCTCAGTTGGCAAGGAGAGCTCATGTCGAGCAACACCACATCCCCCCACCCCCGGAACCGGCGCACGTCGGTCCTGTTGTCGGCGGCCCTCGGGCTGGCCCTGTCGTCGGTCCTGGTCACGCCCGCCTGGGCGGACACGTCCACGGCACCCGGTCAGAACAAGCCGCACGGTCAGCCCTGCGCGGGCTGCGTCGGCAAGGCCGACGACAAGAGCCCCGGCGGCCAGACCCTCGACGGCTCGGACCCCAACGCGGGCTACGAGTGCGACACGAACAAGGGCGTCGGCCCGGGCAACCCGGCTCACACCGGCTGCCTCGTCATCCCGCCGGGCGACGGTGGCGGCGGCGGGACCCTCTGACCGACCGCGCCCCCACCCTCGAGCCTAGAAGCCGAGGGTGGGGGCGTCGCTCGCCTCGAGACCGAGGCCGTCCAGCCGAGCCCGCACCACGGCCTCGGCCAGCTCCATGCTCTCGGCGAGCTCGGTGACCGTCAGTCCGAGCTCGACCCCGTCGCGCAGCTCCTCGTCGTCCTCGGCGGTCCACGGGTGGCCCGAGGTGACGGCGGTGCGGCTCGACGGAGCGGGTGGCGGCGGCTCGGCCGTGGGGCGTGCGTCGTCGGCCGTTGCCGCCACCGCGCGGGCGTTCCCCGGCCCGGACGCCGGGGACGCACCCGGCCCCCGCGGCATGGGCTCGGCCACCTCCTGCGCAGGGCCCGCGGTCTCGTCGAGCCGGCGCAGCGCGGCGAGGACGAGGTCCCGGTCGGCGGTGGGCCAGAACGGCGGCAGCGAGCGCTGGAGGAACCCGGCGTAGCGGGCCGTCATCATCCGCGAGTCGAGGAACGCGACGACGCCGCGGTCGTCCGCCCGGCGGATCAGCCGGCCGGCGCCCTGGGCGAGCCGCAGGGCCGCGTGGGTCGCCGAGACCGCCATGAACCCGTTGCCACCCATCCGGGCGATCGCCTGCGAGCGCGCCGACGCCAGCGGGGCGTCGGGCCGTGGGAACGGGATGCGGTCGATGAGCACGAGGTGACA
>CAYPYK010000197.1:0-6724 GCA_964414665.1 uncultured Intrasporangiaceae bacterium
CCTCCCGCTGTGTCCGAGGAACTGGTCGCCATGGCCGCCAGCCACTCGGACACTGGCACCGCCCCTCCCGCTGTGTCCGAGGAACTGGTCGCCATGGCCGCCAGCCACTCGGACACTGGCACCGCCCCTCCCGCTGTGTCCGAGGAACTGGTCGCCATGGCCGCCAGCCACTCGGACACTGTGACGGAGGTATGCCGAGCTGTCGGCTAACCTATGCGCCGTGCCGTCCCCCCTGCGTGAGTCCGTCGAGCGGGCCACCCTCCCGGTCGTCGTCGTCCTCAACCGGCTGCCCCGTCTGGTCCCGTTCGTGCTGGTCCTCGTCGTCATGGTCGCCGGGATCTTCATCCCCGGGTGGGGCTGGGTGCTCCTCGCGCTGCTCACGGTGTTCCTCTGCTGGATGCTCTTCATCTCCTGGCCCCGCCTGCTCGGGCCGGAGCGGCTCATGCGCGTCGCGGTCGTCGCGATGGCCGTGGCGATGACAGTCACCAAGGCGCTCCCCCACGCCTGACCCGAGCCTCGGCTCACCGCACGCAACCGTCCCCCTGGTCCGGGTTTGACACCGCCCCGGGCGCCAAATGAGAATGGTTGTCATGTTCGTCCGCAGCCGCGGTCTCGCCACCGTCTCACTCGTGTCGGTGGTCGCCGCCACCGCCCTCACCGGCTGCGCCGGCGCCGCGACGTCGGCGGGCTCGGGTCGCCTCGAGGTCACCGCCGCGTTCTACCCGCTCCAGTACGCCGTCGAGCGCGTCGGCGGCGACCACGTCCAGGTCACCGGCCTGACCAGACCCGGCGCCGAGCCGCACGACCTCGAGCTCACGCCCCGCGAGGTGGTCGACATGACGACCTCGAAGGTCATCGTCTACGAGAAGGGCTTCCAGCCCGCCGTGGACGACGCCGTCGCGTCGATCGGCGGCCACGCCGGGTTCGACGTCTCTACGGCAGCCCGGCTCTCCCTACCGGCGCCGAGCGAGTCCGGTGCGCAGTCCTCGCTCTCGGTCGACCCCCACTTCTGGCTCGACCCCGACCGGTACGCCCAGGTCGTCAAGGCCATCGCCACCCGCCTGGGCACGGCCGACCCGGCCAACGCCACGGCATACGCCCGCAACGCCGACGGGCTGGTCGCCCAGCTCACCGACCTCGACCAGGCCTTCGCGACCGGCCTCGCGCACTGCGCCGACACCGACCTCGTCACGGGCCACGCGGCCTTCGGCTACCTCGCCCAGCGCTACGGCCTCACCCAGGTCAGCGTCAGCGGCATCTCCCCCGACATCGAGCCCACCGCCGCCCAGATGAGCTCGGTCGTCTCCCTCATCAGGTCCCGCCACGTGAGCACCGTCTATGCGGAGACCCTGGTCAGCCCGGCCCTCGTCGACACCATCGCCCGCGAGACCGGGGCCAGCGTCCAGGTCCTCGACCCGATCGAGGGGATCACCAAGGAGTCCGCCGGCACGGACTACCTTGCTGTCATGCGCGCCAACCTCGCCACCTTGGAGAAGGGACAGCAGTGCACGTGACCGGTCCCACCGCCATCGCCCTGCGTGAGGCCTCCTTCGGCTACGGCGAGGTCGAGGTGGTCTCGCACGTCACCCTCGAGATCCACCAGGGAGACATCGTCGCGCTGCTCGGCCCCAACGGCTCGGGCAAGTCGACCCTCGTCAAGGGGATCCTCGGGCTCG
This sequence comes from uncultured Intrasporangiaceae bacterium, assembly GCA_964414665.1. Lineage (GTDB taxonomy): Bacteria > Actinomycetota > Actinomycetes > Actinomycetales > Dermatophilaceae > CAVSJJ01. The sequence continues at coordinate 1,677 of CAYPYK010000197.1, forward strand.
ACGAGCACCTCGGCGGCGACGTCGAGCTCTTCGGGGTGCCCCGGGGCCGCTTCCGCGAGTTCACCCGCCTGGGGTACGTCCCGCAGCGACACTCCCTAACGGCCTCGGTCCGGGCCACCGCGGCCGAGATCGTCGAGGTCGGACGGCTCCCTCACCGGCCCTGGTGGCGCCCGATGTCCCGCGAGGACCGGCGGATCGTCCACCGGGCCCTCGAGGTCGTCGGCCTCGGCGACCGGGCCGGCGAGGACGTCAGCACCTTCTCGGGCGGGCAGCAGCGGCGGGTCCTCATCGCCCGGGCCCTGGCCGCCCAGCCCGACGTCCTCGTCATGGACGAGCCCACCGCCGGAGTCGACTCCGCCAACCAGCGCGTCCTCGTCGACGTCCTGCACCGGCTGGCCGCCCAGGGCACGACGATGGTCATCGTCACGCACGAGCTCCAGGCCCTCGAGGACCTTGTCACCCGCGTCGTCTGCCTCAGCGGCGGAGGGGTCGACTTCGACGGCTCCCCCACGGCATACGCCGCGCACTGCGGGGTCCACAGCGCCGGTGACGACCACCACCCACACCTGGCCCCGGACCGACCGCGCGCGGGCCACGAGACCGGGGTGACGGGGCCACTCGACGCCCCGCGTTCCGTGGAGGCGACCCACCGTGCCTGAGCTCCTCGCGCTCGACTTCATGCGCCAGGCGCTCATCGCCGCGCTCCTCGTCGGGATCGCCGCCCCGCTCGTCGGTGTCTTCCTCGTCCAGCGGCGGCTGTCCCTCATCGGCGACGGGATGGGCCATGTCTCGCTGGCCGGTGTCGCCATCGGCATCCTCACCGGCTCCGCTCCGGTGCTCACCGCCCTCGCCGCGGCGGTCCTGGCCGCCATCGCCGTCGAGCTGATCCGGGTCCGTGGTCGCACGAGCGGCGACATCGCGCTCGCCGTGATGTTCTACGGCGGGATCGCCCTGGGCGTCGTCCTGATCTCCATGTCGACGGCGTCGAGCCCGGCGAACCTCACCGCCTACCTGTTCGGTGCGATCCTCACGACGAGCGCGACCGACCTACAGGTCTTCGCGGTTCTCGCCGTCGTCGTCCTCGCCGTCACGCTCACCCTGCGGCCACGGCTGTTCGCGGTGGCCAACGACGAGGAGTATGCGCGGGCGACCGGGATGCACGCGACCGCGCTCAACCTCACCCTGGCGATCCTCACGGCCGTCACGGTGGTGGTCTCGATGCGGGTCGTCGGGCTGCTGCTCATCAGCGCGCTGATGATCCTCCCCAACGCCACGGCCCAGGTCGTCGCCAGGAGCTTCCGCTCCTCCGTCCGCTGGGCGGTGCTCGTCGGGATCCTCTCGAGCGTGGGCGGCGTCATCGGGTCGTACTACGCCGGGACCCCCTCCGGCGGCAGCATCGTCCTGGTCGCCATCGCGATCTTCCTGCTCGCGACGGGGTTCGCCTCCGCCCGGACGGCTCTGGGCGCCGCGCGGCACCGCCGCGCCGAGGCGCACGAGCACGAACACGGTCCCGGCTGTGGGCACCTGTCGGTGCCACACGGCGACCACGTCGACTACGTCCACGACGGCCACCGGCACGCCCCGCACGAGGGTCACTGGGACGAGCACGCCGACGAGGGTCGGGCACGCCAGGACCCTGAGGCGGCCGGCGACGCAGGCCACGGCATACCCACCGGGCAGGGCGACGAGGTGGCGACCCCACAATGACCACCTCCGAGCACACCCAGCGGCGCACCACCAGGCAGCGCGCGGCCCTGGCCGAGGCGCTCACCGACCGGAGCGTCTTCCTCTCCGCCCAGGAGATCCACGCCCGCCTGCGCGACGCCGGGACCCAGGTGGGCCTGGCGACCGTCTACCGCAACCTCCAGGCCATGGCAGCCGACGGCGAGGTCGACGTGCGGCGCACCGACGACGGCGAGTGTGTCTACCGCGCGTGCAGCGCCGGTCACCACCACCACCTCGTATGCCGCGTGTGCGGGCGGACCGTCGAGGTCGCCGAGCGCAGCGTCGAGGCCTGGGCGGAGCGGGTCGGCGCGGAGCACGGGTTCCGCGACATCGCCCACCTCGTCGAGATCGTCGGGACCTGCGACGCCTGCGGCCCGTCGGCCACCTGACCGGTCCGGGCGGCGGGCCGCTACGTCGTGGCGGACCGAACGTGCCGGGCCTGCCACCGCAGCACGAGCACCCGCGGGTCGACGAGCGCGGCGAGGGCGACGACGACGGGGACGTAGGGCAGCAGGTACTTCGACCGGGACTGGACGAGGAGGGTGAAGACAGTGATCCCCACGACGGCAAGGGCGAGCAGAGCCACCTCCCGCCGGTACGTGGCGCCGAGCAGCCCCAGCCCCGACCACAGAAGGACGAACAGCCAGACACCGTCGGTGAGCGAGGCCCTCCCCAGGTAGTAGGCGCCGAACCGATGGTTCCACGACTGGACGGCGCGGGCGCTGGGGGTGTGCTGTCGCAGGTTGCTCGGCACCGCGTCCGAGCCCTCGCCCCACGCCCAGAACATCCCGTCACCCCAGTTGAACGCCTGTTTGTCCAGGAGGAAGCCGGTCAGCCCGGCGGGCCCGAGCTGCTCGAGCCGGTCGCGCAGCATCCGCGACGAGAGGTCCTGCAGGGCGGCCCCTGTGTATGGACCGGTGGCGGCGTTGAACTCGGAGTCGTAGGCGCCGTACCTCATTCTCCCGTCTGACATCCTCACCGTCATCAACCCCATGGCGATGAACCAGGTCAGCGGCCGCTGGGCGCCGGGGTCCAGCCGCGCCACGTCGACCCGGGCCGGCCGGTCGATCGCGGCCCGGGCGAGCGCCGAGGTCCCGAGGAAGACCGACGTCGCGACGACGACGACAGCGAGCGCGGCGAGGATGCTACGGGGCCGGGGCCGGCCGAGGGCGACGAGCACCGCCAGAACGACGACGCCACCCACTGCCGCGGCGGTGGTGCTCTTGACGACATACCCCGCGCTGAGCACGGCCAGGGACAGCGCACCCAGCAGCGCCATGCGCGCCCGCGGCCCCGACCGGAAGGCGAGAGTCGCCAAGAGCAGGCCGAGAGCGACGAACGGCACGACGGTCAGGTCGGTGTACGGCACCGCCATCCAGGGCGAGAGGCCGACGAGAAGGAACAGCACAAGCTCCGCACACAGTCCCGCCCGGTGGCTGCGGACCATCCGGACGATGGCGTAGACGCAGACCACAGTCACCGCAACGCTCAGTGCGTTGAGGCACACGTAGACCAGCTGCATGGTCGTGCCGAGCCTGGCCGCCACGTCGCGGGCTGCATTGTCGACCCCGACCAGGCCCACGTTGAAGGGATAGCGCGACAGGTACCCCACCTCGTACGGAGTGAGCCGGCCACCGGCCCTGGTCAGGTTCTGCGAGATCCGGTCGACGACGGCCGCGTCCCACCCGTAGGCGTAGGCGAGCTGCCGCCCCAGGTAGGCCGACAGACCTCCGCCGAGCACGGGGACGATGAGCGCCACGGCCCAGGACCGCCACCTGGCCGAGAGGGTCCGCCGCGACCGCCGGCCGATCGCCACGGCTGCGGTAGCCGCCATCGCCGCGAGGGCGACCCCGGCGAGCACGAGGCGACGGTCGAACACGAGGTTGGGGTCACGGGGGTCCACCAGGACGAGGAGGGCCGTCGCGAGCAGCACGACACCAAGGACCCGCAGAACGGCGGTGCCCACCGACCGCTCGAGTGGAGCCACCTGGGGAGTCGATGCCACGGGCACACTGTGCCATCCCGGGCTGCGGGTCTCCGGGCAGGGCGCGCCGCGCCCCCGCGCGGCCCTCCTACGCGGCCGGTCAGGCGGTCGGCCCCCCCGAGGCCGGAACGTCAACGGCCCCGCCGTAGCGGCGGTCGCGGGCGACATACGTCTCGATCGCCTCCCACAGGTGACGGCGGTCGAAGTCGGGCCACAGTGTGTCCAGGAAGACCATCTCGGCGTACGCGCTCTGCCACAACAGGAAGTTCGACGTGCGCTGCTCCCCGGAGCTACGCACGAACAGGTCGACGTCGGGCATGTCGGGCTCGGGGAGGTAGCGCGCCACGGTCCGCTCGTCGACGGCCTTGGCCTTCAGCCGCCCCCTGGCGACGTCCTCGGCGATCCGGCGGGCGGCATCACCGATCTCGGCCCGGCCCCCGTAGTTGACGCAGAAGTACAGGGTGAGCCCGGTGTTGCGCTGCGTCAGCTCCTGGGCGGCCTCGAGCTCGGCGATGACCGACCCCCACAGCCGGGGCCGCCGGCCGACCCAGCGCATCCGCACTCCCCACTGGTGGAGCTGGTCGCGCCGGCGCCGGATCACCTCGCGGTTGAACCCCATGAGGAAGCGCACCTCCTCGGGCGAGCGCTTCCAGTTCTCGGTGGAGAAGGCGTACGCCGACAGGTGGCTCACGCCGACCTCGATGGCCCCGGCGACGACGTCGAGAAGAGCCGCCTCGCCGGCCTCGTGGCCCTTGGTCCGCGGCATGCCTCGCGCGTTGGCCCAGCGGCCGTTGCCGTCCATGACGATGGCGACGTGCCGCGGGACGCTGCCCACGGGCAGCTCGGGTGGACGCGCCCCGCTCGGGTGCCGGAACGGCCGGGTCGTCACCGGTCCACCATACGGAGCGAGCGCAGCCCCCGTTCGAGGTGCCACTGGAGGAATGCCGCGGCGAGGCCGCTGCTCTCCCGCCGGTGCCTCGGGTCGGAGGCGTCGGCGACGTCCCAGTCGCCGGCGAGCAGCGCCGCGAGGAGGGCCAGGGTCTGCGGCGCCGGGGCGGCCGACCCTGGCGGGCGGCAGACCGAGCACACGGCACCGCCCGAGGCGACGTGGAACGCCCGCTGTGGGCCCGGGGCGCCGCACCGCGCACAGTCGACGAAGCTCGGGGCGTAGCCCGCCACGGACAGCGCCCGCAGGAGGTACGCGTCGAGGACGAGTCCGGGGTCGTGCTCCCCACCGGCCAGGCTGCGCAGCGCCCCCGTGACGAGGAGGAACTGCTGGACGGCCGGCTCGTGCTCCTCGGTGAGCCGGTCGCAGGTCTCGAGGACGGCGGTCGCGGCG
>CAYPYK010000198.1:0-6651 GCA_964414665.1 uncultured Intrasporangiaceae bacterium
CGGGTCGGGTGGTGCGCTGGGCCTGCTCGTCACCCGCCGGATCCAGGTGACCGGCCAGAGCGGTATGCCGTCCGCGGCGACCGCCGCCGTCGTCAACCTCACCGTGGTCAACCCCGACAGGGACGGCTGGCTCCTGGCCTGGCCCTGCGGCGCCGTCCCGACAGCGTCGAACATCAACTACGTCCGGCACGAGGTCATCGCCGGGCAGGCCACCGTGGGCCTGGACTCCTCGGGCGGGTTCTGCCTGCGCTCCTTCCGGCCGACCCAGGTCGTCGTCGACGTGACGGCGACCTACGCCACCACCGGGAAGGGGATCGCCACGTTGACCCCCCACCGCCTCCTCGACACCCGGGTCGACGGCTAGACCGCTCGGTCCGCGCTGCCGCCCCTGACGGGGGCGCGATGCCACCGCGCCCGGGCGTCGTCGCTCAAGCGGGGCTCAGGGCGTCGCGCATGGGGTGGAACTTGGCGTCGGACTCGGCCACCTCGTCCTCGGGCACCGATCCGGCGACGATCCCGCAGCCGGCGTACAGCCGCATCCGGGTGCCGTCGGCGGAGTCGAGGCTCCCGCAGCGCAGCGCGATGCCCCACTCGCCGTCCCCGGAGGCGTCCATCCAGCCGACCGGGCCGGCGTAGCGGCCGCGGTCCATCTGCTCGAGCTCGGTGATGACCTCGTCGGCGGTCGCGGCGGGCGTCCCGCACACGGCGGCGGACGGGTGCAGCGACGCGGCCAGCGAGAGCGACGACGTCTCGTCGGCGAGCACCCCGGCCACGTCGGTGGCCAGGTGCATGACGTTGGCCAGGTGCAGGACGAAGGGCGCCTCGGGGACGTTCATCGACGAGCAGTGCGGCGCCAGGGCGTCGGCCACCGATCGCACGGCGTACTCGTGCTCCTCGAGGTCCTTGCTCGACCGGGCGAGCGACCCTGCCAGGGCCAGATCGTGCTCGTCGTCGCCGGTGCGGCGGATGGTCCCGGCGAGCACCCGAGAGGTGACCAGGCCCTTCTCGCGGCGGACGAGCATCTCGGGGGTGGCGCCGACGAGACCGTCGACGGCGAAGACCCAGGTCGTGTCGTAGACCCGCTCGAGGCGCTGCAGGACGGCCCTCAGGTCGATGGGCCCCTCGGCGCTCACCTCGAGGTCGCGGGCGAGGACGACCTTGTCGAGACGGCCCGCCGTGATCCGCCCGACCGCCTCGGCGACGGCGCCCGCCCACTGCGCCGGGTCGAGCGCCCCGTCGGAGAACCGCACGCCGCTCGGCTTGTCCGGGGCCGGCTGGACCACCGGCTCGACCGGCCCGGGCACGGTGGCCGAGGCGCTCACCGTCGTCAGCCAGCACACGTCGCCGCGCCGGCCCACGATCGCCTCGGGGACGACCAGGGCGGCGCCGGCCGGTGAGCCCGCGGCATACGACATCGAGCCGAAGGCGACCGGCCCGGTGCCGGGACGGTCGACCGGGTCGCGCACGACCGCGCTCCTGGTCAGCTCGCGCCACCACTGCTCGACCACGGCGAAACGGTCCGGGCCGTGGGCGAGGACGGAGGCGGCGCGGCCCCAGCCGACCAGGCCCTCGCCGCGGCGGACCCACGCCGTCACGTCGGCGGCGGGCACCGACGGGATGAGGGAGAGCAGGGCCGCGCCGTCAGCGAGGCTGATCGGGACGGTCCGGGTGACGAGCGGCCCGGCGGGGGCAGCGAGCGGCTCGGGCGCCGACGAGGCGCTGGGCAGGGTGGTCATCGCCGCTCAGGCTACTCCGGGGCGGCGGGCCGCTCGCTGGCGCCCGGTGCCCCCTCGTGGACGCCCGGTCGGGCCGCGCCCGCCGTCACCGCATCCGGTGGCCGGGTCGCGGACGGCGGTGGGTATGCCGGGTGCCGGCGGTGCGATGATGGCGCCCATGACCCGCGCCTCGCTCGAGAAGCACCCCCGCGACGTCGCGGCGATGTTCGACGACGTCGCGAGCAAGTACGACGTGACCAACGACGTGCTGTCGCTCGGGCAGGACCGGCTGTGGCGGCGTGCGGTCGTCGCCGCCTGCGAGGCCGGGCCTCGGCAGCGCGTGCTCGACATCGCGGCCGGGACGGGGACCTCGAGCGAGCCGCTCGCCGACCTCGGGGTCGACGTCGTGCCGGCCGACTTCTCGCTGGGGATGCTCCAGGTCGGGCACCGGCGCCGCCCGGACCTCGGCTTCACCGCTGCCGACGCCATGCGGCTGCCGTTCGCCGACGGGAGCTTCGACGTTGTGACGATGTCGTTCGGGCTGCGCAACGTGTCGGACCCCGCTGCCGCCCTCGCGGAGTTCCTCAGGGTGACCCGGCCGGGCGGCCGGCTGGTCGTCTGTGAGTTCAGCCAGCCGGTCAACGGGGCCTTCCGCAAGGTCTACTCCGAGTACCTCGTGCGCTCGCTGCCGTCGATCGCCCGCCGGATCGCCAGCAACCCGGAGTCCTACGTCTACCTCGCCGAGACGATCCAGGACTGGCCGGGGCAGCGCGAGATGGCCGAGAAGATCGCCGGCGCCGGGTGGGCCGGCGTCGAGTGGCGCAACCTCACCGGCGGGATCGTCGCCCTCCACCGGGCCACCCGCCCGTAGCGGCGCCGGGCGCCGCAGGCGTGCGGGAGCGAGTGGACAGGGGTACGCCCCACCGGTCCGCCAGGCATAGACTCGACCTTCGATTCGTGAACCCGTTCACAAGTACGTTCACCCGGACCCGTGAAGGCCACCCGTGACCGAGACCGCCCTGGACCCGACCACCACCGGAGCGACCCCCACGACCGAGCGGGCCGACGTCATCGTCGTCGGCGCCGGACCCGCAGGGTCGAGCACCGCGGCATACCTCGCCATGGCCGGCCTCGATGTCGTGCTGCTCGAGAAGTCGCACTTCCCCCGCGAGAAGGTCTGCGGCGACGGCCTGACCCCCCGTGCGGTGAAGGAGCTCATCAGCCTCGGCATCCCGACGCCCGAGGAGGACGGCTGGATCCGCAACAAGGGGCTGCGGATCATCGGTGGCGGGATGCGCCTGGCCCTGCCGTGGCCCGACGTCGCCGGCTTCCCCAACTACGGCCTGGTCCGCCCGCGACAGGACTTCGACGACATCCTCGTCCGACACGCCGTCAAGTACGGCGCCCGGCTGCGGGAGGGCGCCAACGTCACGGGTCCGATCCTCGACGACCGCACCGGGGCCGTCGTGGGCGTCGTGGGCAGGGGCGTCGACGAGGGTGGCACGGCCACCGGCCAGAGCCTGCTCTTCGAGGCGCCACTGGTCGTCGCGGCCGACGGCAACTCCTCGCGGCTCTCGCTCGCCGTCGGGCGCGAGAAGCGGGAGGACCGGCCGATGGGCGTCGCGGTCCGCGCCTACTACACGAGCCCGAGGCACGACGACGACTACCTCGAGTCCTGGCTCGAGCTGTGGTCGAGCGACGACGACGGCAAGCGGGTCCTGCTGCCCGGCTACGGCTGGATCTTCGGCGTCGGCGACGGCACCTCCAACGTCGGCCTCGGCATCCTCAACACCTCGGCCGCCTTCGGGAAGACCGACTACCGCGACGTCATGCGCCGGTGGGTGGCGACGATGCCCGAGGAGTGGACGTACTCCGCCGAGACGCTGACCGGTCCGATCCGCGGCGCCGCCCTCCCCATGGGGTTCAACCGCCAGCCGCACTACGACAACGGCCTGCTCCTCGTCGGGGACGCCGGCGGGATGGTCAACCCCTTCAACGGCGAAGGCATCGCCTACGCCATGGAGTCGGCACGCCTGGCCGGCGAGGTCATCGCCCAGGCCTACGGCCGCGACACGGCGTCGGCGCGCGAGCGGGTCCTGCAGACCTACCCGGCCGTGATGAAGGACGACCTCGGCGGCTACTACACGCTCGGCCGGTGGTTCGCGAAGATGATCGGCAACCCCGAGGTCATGCGGCTCGCCGTCAAGTACGGCCTGCCGCGCACCACCTTGATGAAGTTCCTCCTCAAGCTGATGGCCAACCTCGCCGAGCCGCACGGCGGCGACGCCAGCGACCGGGTCATCCGCGCCATGGCAGCCATGGCGCCCGACGCATGAGCGCCGCGGGGGGCGGGGTCCGCGGGCCGGTCCCCGCGGGTCCTAGGATTGGCGACGTGACCCCGCCCACATCCGGTACGCCGTCGCGCGGCCGGACCCGGACAGGTCACTCCACGCTGCCGTCGACCGCACCCTCGGAACCGCCCACCGGAAGGGGAGTTGTCACGCCATGACCAACCCCTACGTCCCGTTGCTCATCCTCACCGCGCTGGGAGCGGCCTTCGCCCTCGTGTCGGTCGGGCTGAGCCTGGTCGTCGGCCCCAAGCGCTACAACCGGGCCAGGCTCGAGGCGTACGAGTGCGGCATCCAGCCCACGCCGCGGGCCAAGGGCGGCGGCCGCGTGCCGATCAAGTACTTCCTCACCGCGATGCTCTTCATCATCTTCGACGTCGAGAGCGTGTTCCTCTACCCGTTCGCCGTCGCGTTCGACCAGCTCGGGAAGTACGCCCTCTTCGAGATGGTCACCTTCGTCGCCACCGTGTTCGTCGCCTACGCGTACGTCTGGCGCCGCGGGGGGCTGGAGTGGGACTGAGCATGACGCGGGCTCGCCACCGAGCACACACCCCCGACCACCGCGCACCAGGACGGACGACTCATGGGTCTTGAGGAGAAGCTCCCCGCCGGCTTCGTGCTCACCACGCTGGAGAACGTCGTCGGCTACATGCGCAAGGCCTCGATCTGGCCCGCGACCTTCGGCCTCGCCTGCTGCGCCATCGAGATGATGGCGGTCGGCACCCCTGACTACGACATCGCGCGCTTCGGGATGGAGCGGTTCTCCGCCACCCCCCGCCAGGCCGACCTGATGATCGTCGCGGGCCGGGTGAGCCAGAAGATGGCGCCGGTCCTGCGCCAGGTCTATGACCAGATGCCGAACCCCAAGTGGGTCATCTCGATGGGCGTCTGCGCCAGCTCGGGCGGGATGTTCAACAACTACGCGATCGTCCAGGGCGTCGACCACATCGTGCCCGTCGATATCTACCTGCCCGGCTGCCCGCCGCGGCCCGAGATGCTGCTCAACGCCATCATCGAGCTGCACAAGCAGATCCAGTCCGCCAAGCTCGGCGTCAACCGGGTCGCCGCGGCGCGGGCGGCCGAGGCCGCGGCCCTGGGGGCGGTGCCCACCTCGCTCATGGCGCCCACCCACGACCACGGCTACAACCTGCCCATCACGACCGGGAAGAGCCCCCTCGCATGAGTGACACCACGGGGCCGGCCGCTCCGGGCGGCGCCGACGGCGCCGAGCCCGAGGGCCGGGCCGCCGCCGAGGGCGCCGAGTCGGCCCTCGAGGCGAGTGCCCGCTACGAGCCCGGCCCGCCGGTCCAGGTCGACGAGCGCCGCGGGCTGTTCGGGGCCACCGGCGGCGCCGACACCTCCGGCTACGGTGGCCTGCGCCGGCCGGTGCTGTTCCCGGGCGCCTCGGCCCGGCCCTACGGCGGCTACTTCGACGAGGTGGCCGACGCGCTCGAGCTCGCGCTGTCCGGCGAGGACGCGGCATACGGCACGGCCCTCGAGCGCGTGGTCATCGACCGCGGCGAGATGACCGTCTTCGTCCGCCGCGAGCACCTGCCGGCCGTCGCCCGGGCGCTGCGCGACGACCCGGCGCTGCGCTTCGAGATGTGCATGAGCGTCTCCGGCGTCCACTTCCTGCACGAGGAGGGCCGCGAGCTGCACGCGGTCTACCACCTCATCTCGGTCACCCACGGCAGCCGGAGGCTGCGCCTGGAGGTCACCGCGCCGGACGCCGACCCGCACATCCCGTCGGTCGTCGCCACCTGGCCGGGCGCGGACTGGCACGAGCGCGAGACGTGGGACATGTTCGGGATCGTCTTCGACGGCCACCCCGCGCTCACCCGGATCCTGATGCCCGACGACTGGCCGGGCCACCCGCAGCGCAAGGACTACCCCCTCGGCGGCGTGCCCGTGGAGTACAAGGGCGGCACCGTCCCGCCGCCCGACGAGCGGAGGTCGTACACCTGATGAGCACCGACCAGACCGGCACCTTCACCGCGGACGTCTTCGGCGCGCGCGACGCCGGCGACGCCGACATCTACGCCACCTCCGGTCTCGACGCCGGAGACGCCGAGGGCGCGTTCGTCGTCAACACCTCGGGGGGCGACTGGGACGACCTCGTCGACGAGGCCACCGCGCTCCATGAGGAGCGGGTCGTCGTCAACATGGGACCGCAGCACCCCTCGACCCACGGCGTGCTCCGGCTGATCCTCGAGCTCGACGGCGAGACCGTCACCGAGGCCCGCGCGGGCATCGGCTACCTCCACACCGGCATCGAGAAGAACATGGAGTTCCGGACCTGGGTGCAGGGCGTCACCTTCTGCACCCGGATGGACTACCTCACACCGATGTTCCAGGAGACGGCCTACTGCCTGGCCGTCGAGAGGCTTCTCGGCATCGAGGACCAGGTTCCCCAACGGGCGACGCTGATCCGCGTCCTGATGATGGAGCTCACCCGGGTCAACTCCCACCTCGTGTGCATCGGCACCGGCGGTATGGAGCTCGGCGCCACGACCGTCATGACGATCGGCTTCCGGGAGCGCGAGCGGATCCTGCGGGTGTTCGAGGCGGTCACCGGGCTGCGGATGAAC
>CAYPYK010000199.1:0-6630 GCA_964414665.1 uncultured Intrasporangiaceae bacterium
AACCAGGCCGTCGCGGCCGGGTTCACCCCGATGATCACGCCCGCGCTCGTCCTGCCCGACATGATGCGCGGAGCCGGGTTCATCGACCGGCACGCCGAGGAGGTCTACCGCGTCGAGGCCGACGACCTCTACCTCACCGGCACCTCCGAGGTCGCCCTCGCCGGCTACCATGCCGACGAGATCATCGACCTCGGCGCCGGGCCCCGCCGGTATGCCGGCTGGTCGACGTGCTTCCGCCGTGAGGCCGGGTCCTACGGCAAGGACACCCGCGGGATCATCCGGGTCCACCAGTTCAACAAGCTCGAGATGTTCGTCTACTGCGACCCGGCCGACGCCGAGACCGAGCACGAGCGGCTGCTCGCCTGGGAGAAGGAGATGCTCGCCAAGGTCGAGCTGCCCTACCGCGTCATCGACACCGCTGCGGGCGACCTCGGCCAGAGCGCCGCACGCAAGTTCGACTGCGAGGCCTGGGTGCCGAGCCAAGGTCGCTACCGTGAGCTCACGTCGACCTCGAACTGCACGACCTTCCAGGCCCGCCGGCTCGGCACGCGGTTCCGGCGCGAGGGCGGCCAGGGCCCGACCGAGGTGGTCGCCACCCTCAACGGCACCCTGGCCACCACCCGCTGGCTCGTCGCCATCGTCGAGAACCACCAGCAGGCCGACGGCTCGGTGCGCGTGCCCGAGGCGTTGCGACCCGTCCTCGGGCTCGACGTCCTCACCCCCACCTCCTAGGGACGACGACTGTCGGACCGCCGGGGGCCGTGCCGCCCGCGTCCACCGGCCGGCGGAGCCCGGTCCACCTCGCGGTGGAGGCGCGGCATACCCGCCCCTGCCTACGCTGGGGCGTATGCCGTCCCCCGCGACCCGCGTGAGCGCCCGGCTCGGGGCGTTCTTCGCGGTCGACGACGACTGGGAGCGGCCGGGACCCCCGGTCGGTCCGGCGGACGTGGCCCTCGCGGTCGGCATCGCCGTCGTCGGGCTCACCCTGCTCGAGGTGACACGCAGCGTCGGCGCCCTCGACCACACCAGCCAGCCGAGGTGGCTCCAGTGGCTCGCGACCGCCTCGGTGGCGGTGTTGCTCCTCGTCCGGCGTCGCTACCCGCTCACCGTCGGGGCCCTCGCCGGTCTCCACATGTTCGTCCTCGGAGTCACCATGCCCGCCGTCATGGGCCTGTTGGCGCTGCAGGTGTCCTACTTCGTCGCCTACTTCTCGGCGGTCGCCTGGGCCAGGGAGCGCCGCTCGATGCTCCTGGTCATGGGCGCCCTGGTCAGCCTGATGTTCGTGTGGGTGGCCTGGCAGTTCGCGTTCGGCCGCGGCGTCGAGCGCATCATCGCCGAGACGGAGGGAAGCCGGGGGGCGGGACCGCTGTCGCCGGTGACGGCCGGCGTGCTCCTCACGGTGATCGTCAACGTCCTCTACTTCGGGGGCGCGGTCGTCGGGGGGCAGGTGGCCTGGCGCAGCGCCCGGCAGCAGGCCCGGCTGGCCGAGCAGACAGCGACGATCGCCGCCCAGACCGAGGGACTGCGCCGTCGCGCCGTCGTCGACGAGCGGCTTCGGATCGCCCGCGAGCTGCACGACGTCGTCGGACACCACGTCTCGGTCATCGGGATCCAGGCCGGTGCCGCCCGCCGGGTGCTCGGCTCCGACCCGGCCGCCGCCGCCGAGGCCCTGGCGCGAATCGAGGCCTCGTCGCGCGAGGGGGTGGCCCAGATGCGAGGGCTGCTCGGCACGCTGCGCGAGATGGAGGATCTGGAGCAAGGAGCCCCGGCGCCGCCACCGGGGGGCGGGTCAGGCCCGGCCCGCGCGCCCGAGCCCGGGCTCGGCGACCTGCCCGCCCTCGTCGCCGAGCGCACGTCCTCGGGCCTGGCGACGGCATACCGGCTCGTCGAGAGCACGCCGGGAGCAGCGGCCCGGCTGCCCGGCCCTCTGGCACTCTCGGTCTACCGGGTCGCCCAGGAGGCGCTCGCCAACATCGCCCGCCACTCGACCGCGCGCCGGGCCGGTGTCGTGGTCCGGGTCGACGACGTCGGTCCCCGGCCGCACGTCGAGGTGGAGGTCGTCGACGACGGGAGGCCGCGTACCGGCACCTCCGGCGGCGGTTTCGGCCAGCCGGGCATCCGGGAACGCGCCGCGTCCCATCGCGGCGAGGTCGAGATCGGCCCTCGACCCACCGGCGGCTATCGTGTCAGAGTGCGTATGCCGTTGGGAGACAGCGATGTCCATGCCTGAGCCGTTGCGGGTGATGATCGTCGACGACCAGCAGCTCGTCAGGTCGGGCTTCAGGATGATGCTCTCGGTCGAGCCCGACGTCGACGTCGTCGGCGAGGCGGCCGACGGTGCGGCGGCCCTCGACCTGGCCCGCGAGCTGCGCCCCGACGTGGTCCTCATGGACGTGCAGATGCCGGTCATGGACGGGATCGAGGCCACCCGGCGGCTCGTCGCCGAGGACCTCGGCAAGGTCGTCATCCTCACGACGTTCGACCGTGACGACTACCTGTTCGACGCCCTGTCAGCCGGGGCGAGCGGGTTCCTCCTCAAGAACGCCGACCCCGACCAGCTCGTCGAGGCCGTGCGTGTGGTGGGCGACGGACACGCCCTGCTCGCTCCCGAGGTGACCCGCCGGGTCATCGAGCAGATGACGGCCGGTGGCGTCCCGGGACGACCCGTCTCGGGCCGACGCGGTGAGACGGCCACGGTGGACGCCCACGGCAGGCGCGGCCAGGGTAGAGCCGGGACGACCACGTGGCACGCCGCCGAGCTCGCCCGGCTCACCGACCGCGAGCACCAGGTGCTCGTCCTCATGGGTGGCGGGCTGTCCAACGCCGAGATCGCCACGGAGCTGTTCCTCGGCGAGGCCACGGTCAAGACGCACGTCTCGAACTGCCTGAGCAAGCTGCACCTGCGCGACCGTGTCCAGGCCGTCGTCCTCGCCTACGAGGCTGGTCTCATCCCGCCGTCGGAGGGCTGAGGCCGTCGAGGTCACCCTCAGGGCTGATCCGCCTCGGCCGGTCCGGGCCTAGCGTGAGGGACATGACGACCACGACGCTCGCGCCACCGGCCACCGACACCATCGAGGCGGTCGGCCTCACCCGCTGGTTCGGTGACATCCTCGCCGTCGACGACGTCACCCTCACCGTCCCCACGGGGACGCTGACCGGGTTCGTCGGCGGCAACGGCGCCGGCAAGACGACGACGATGCGGATGATCATGGGTCTGCTGGGCATCGACGCGGGGGTCGTCCGTTGGCAGGGCCGGCCGATGACCGGCGCGGACCGGCGCACCTTCGGCTACACGCCCGAGGAGCGCGGGCTCTACCCCAAGCAGCGGGTTCTCGACCAGCTCGTATACCTCGGCCGGCTCTCCGGGCTCGGCGTCGCCGAGGCCAGGGCGGGCGCGCGCGAGCATCTCGAGCGTTTCGGCCTGGAGGACCGGGCGGGGGACCGGGTCGAGAAGCTCAGTCTGGGCAACCAGCAGCGCGTCCAGATCATCGCCGCGCTCATGGCGCGGCCCCGGGCCCTCATCCTCGACGAGCCCTTCTCGGGCCTGGATCCCGACGCCGTCGACTCGATGGCCGACCTGCTGCGCGAGCACAACGCCAACGGCGTTCCGGTCCTGTTCTCCAGCCACCAGCTCGACCTGGTCGAGCGGCTGTGCGACCGGCTCGTCATCCTCGCCCGGGGCCACGTGGTCGGTGAGGGCACCGTCGAGGAGCTGCGCGGGCGTGGGCCGACCCGCTACCGCCTCGTCCTCGACAGCGACGCCGGCTGGGTCCGTGACGTCAGGGCAGTCACGGCCACCGATGTCGACGGCCCCGTCGCGCTCGTCGAGCTCGACGACGCCGCGGGGCCCGCCGGACAGGCTCTCCTCGCCGAGGCGATGCGCCGCGGCCGGGTCCGTGAGTTCGCCCGGGTCGTCCCGGCGCTGTCGGAGATCTACCGCGAGGTGACCGCATGAGCACCAGCACGCAGCCGACGGCCGACCGAGGCGGCCGCGGGGGCGCGACCTGGCCGCTGGTGGCCCGGCGGGAGATCGTCGTCAAGCTGACCGACAGGGCGTTCCTCATCGGCACGGTGCTCACGCTGGCGCTCATCACCGGGTTCCTCGTCGTCCAGGCGGTCCTCGAGCAGCGCACCAAGACGTATGCCGTGGCCGCGACCGCCGATGCCCGGGCCATGGCCCGCACCGTCCAGCAGCAGGCGACCTCCGTCGACGACAAGGTGAGGGTCACCGTCGACCCCGTCCCGGACGGGGCGGCGGCCGCGGCCGCGGTGCGCACCGGCGCCGCCGATGTGTGGCTGCACCGGCAGGGCGACGGCTGGGTGCTGACGGGGAAGGACCAGGTGCCCGGCGCCCTCGACCAGGCGGCCTCGACCGTGGTCCGGCAGGCGGCCCTGGCCGCCAACGCCGACCGGCTCGGCGCGTCGGTGGCCGACCTCACCCGGGGAGCCACCCTCAGCACGGGGGTCCTCGACGGCAGTGCCGAACAGAAGGGGTTCGCCGACGTGATGGGGTTCGCGCTGGCCTTCCTGTTCTACATCTCCTCGCTCGGGTTCGGGGTGGCCCTGGCCGCGAGCGTCCTGGAGGAGAAGGCCTCACGGATCGTCGAGATCATCACGACGAAGATTCCCGTGCGCCAGCTCCTCGCCGGCAAGGTGCTCGGCAACTCCGCGATGGCCCTGGCCCAGATGGCGCTGTATGTCGTCATCGGCCTCGTCGGGCTGAGCTTCACCAAGTACTCCACCTACCTGCCAGGGGTCTCCGGCGCGCTGGGCTGGTTCCTCACCTTCTTCCTGGTCGGGTTCCTCCTCATCGCCTGCCTGTGGGCGGTCGCCGGGGCGCTGGCGAGCCGCTCCGAGGACCTGCAGTCGACGTCGGCCCCGCTGACCATGCTGACGATGGCGATCTTCTTCGGCGCGCTGCTCCTGAAGGGCACGGCGCTGGCGATCTTCTCCTACGTCCCACCGCTGTCGGCGGTCCTCATGCCGATCCGGGTCCTCGACGGGTCGGCCGCCTGGTGGGAGCCGGTCGTCTCGCTCGCCCTGCTCGTCGTGGCCTGCGCCGGGGTCGTTCTCGTCGCCGAGCGGCTCTACCGCCGCTCCCTGCTGCAGACCCTCCGGCAGGCGTGGACCACGGCCGAGTGAGCCCGGTCCGTCATCCGGTGGCCAGAGCCGTCCCGAGCTGGTCGTGCACGGCATACCTGGCTGCCTGCTCGTCCGCGGTCGCGACCTCATCACGATGACGAACCAGGTGGACCCGATTGGACACCGCTCGAGGCCTCGATGTCCATCGTCGCTGCCCACCCACGCCCCGGTGGCCCACACCGTTGACCGGAAGGTCCACGGCGCCGGGTAGCGTCACTGCCATGCCCAACCATCTGGTGGCCCTCGACGTCGACGGCACGACCCTCGACCACAGCGGCGCCCTGTCCGACCACGTCCGCGCCGCGATCGGGGACGTCGCCGCCGCCGGCCACCACGTGGTGATCGCCACCGGGCGGTCCGTCGTCGCCACCATGCCGGTCATCGAGGAGCTCGGGCTGACCACCGGGTATGCCGTGTGCTCCAACGGGGCGGTGACGCTGCGGATCGACCCGGCGCGCGTGGACGGGTACGAGTTCGTCGACGTCGTCACCTTCGACCCGCGGCCGGCGTTGACCATCCTGCACCAGGAGTGGCCCGACGCCGTCGTCGCCGTCGAGGATCTGGGGGTCGGGTTCAGGCTGAGCGCGCCGTTCCCCGACGGCGAGCTGCAGGGCGTCCTGCGGGTCGTGCCGTGGGAGGAGCTTGTCGCCGAGCCGGTGACGAGGGTGACCTTCCGCAGCCCCAACGGCACGAGCGAGGACTTCGTCGGCCTCACCGAGCGGATCGGCCTGCACGGGGTGAGCTACGCCGTGGGGTTCACCGCGTGGCTCGACCTCAACCCCGAGGGCGTCTCCAAGGGTGCCGCCCTCGAGCTGGTCCGACGTCGCCTCGGCGTCGAGCCGGCCCACACCCTCGCGGTCGGCGACCAGCGCAACGACGTCGAGATGATCCACTGGGCCGCTCGTGGCGTGGCCATGGGCAACGCCCCCGAGGAGGTGCAGGCCGTCGCCGACGAGGTGACCGGGCCGGTCGAGGCCGACGGTCTGGTGCCCGTGCTGCGATCGCTGCTCCCGCCGCCCGAGCTGCGCCTCTGACCGACCGTGCCCGCGGGTGGGATGCTGGGTCCGCCATGGCCGAGCTGTACCTCACCGCCGCGACCAACCCCCGTCTCAAGGGGCTGGTGGCGCTGCGCCGGCGTCGGGTTCGCGAGGGCGAGGGGGTCACGGTCGTCGAGGGGTTCGAGGAGCTCTCCCTGGCGGTCGACGCCGGCGTCCGGCCGCGCACGGTCTTCCACTGCCCGGAGCTCATGCTCGACGCGGCGGGCCGGTCCCGGCTGCTCGAGGACCTGCGCGCGACCGGGGTCGAGACGATCCGGGTCGGCCGGTCGGCCTTCGAGAAGGTCGCCTACCGCGAGGGGCCCGACGGGTTCCTCGGCGTGGTCCCCGCAGCCGGCACCGACCTGGCCCGCCTCGACCTGCGCTCCGACCCGCTGGTCCTGGTCTGTGAGGGCGTCGAGAAGCCCGGCAACCTCGGCGCCATGCTGCGCAC
>CAYPYK010000200.1:0-6624 GCA_964414665.1 uncultured Intrasporangiaceae bacterium
TCGTCGTGCCGGTTCGCCCCAAGGAGCGCGTCTCCGCCCTGAGCAGCCACTCCGGCGAGACCGACGTCGCGCACCGGTTCGAGCACCGGATGCGGCCCCTGTCGGCCGGCGTCGCCGTACCCGTCTTCGCGTTCTTCGCCGCCGGGGTGACGGTGGTCGGTGGGGGCCTGTCGGCGGCCGTCGCCGACCAGGCGGCCATCGCGGTCGTCGTCGGGCTCGTGGTCGGCAAGGCCGTCGGGGTCTTCGGGAGCACGTATGCCGTGGCCCGGCTGACGCGGGCCGAGCTCGCCGAGGGTCTGACCTGGGGTGACGTGGCCGGGTTGTCCCTCCTCACCGGCGTCGGGTTCACCGTGTCCCTGCTGGTCGGCGAGCTGGCGTTCGGGGTGGAGTCGAGCCGGGACGCCCACGTGCGCCTCGCGGTGCTCGTCGGCTCGATCGTCGCGGCAGTGCTCGCCGCCGCGGTCCTGCGGGTCCGCAACCGGGCGTACGAGCGGATCTGGCAGGAGGAACAGCGGGACCGCGACGCCGACGGCATACCGGACGCGTTCGCGTAGCCCAGCCTCACGTCGCGGCGTGCCCCTCCCGGCAGGGCCCGACTCGCTAGAGTCGGAGCACGGGGACCAGCCCGTCAGCACAGAGGCGACGTGGAGGCACACACGATGGCGACAGACACCAGCTCAGTGGAGCGCACCCTCGGCCAGCTCGTCGCGGACGCCAGCCACGACGTCGAGGGAATCGTCCGCAGCGAGATCGCCCTGGCGAAGGCCGAGATGCTGTACGGCGCCCGGTTCATGGGCAAGGGCGCGGCGTTGCTGTGCGCGGCGGCGTTCCTCGCCCTGCTCGGGCTGATCTTCCTCTTCCACACCCTCGCCGCGGTCCTCGCCATCTGGCTTCCGGTCTGGGCGGGCTACCTCATCGTCACCGCGGTCCTGCTGGGCCTGGCCGGCCTCCTTGCCCTGGTCGGCAAGAACGCCCTGACCAAGGCCAGCCCGAGCCCCGAGAAGGCCATCGCAGAGGCGCAGCAGACGATCGCCGCTCTCAAGCGCTAGGCCGCTCCTTCCCGTCCTGCGCGAGCCAATGGCTGAGAACTCACCATCTGGCTGAGGACCTTCTCAGCCAGATGGTGAGTTCTCCGCCGGACGCGGCCGCCGGTCAGCCGACGAGGCACGACCCCGTCGAGACGCCCTTGTGCGCCCCCGCCGCCTGGGTCAGGACCGGGCGCAGCTCGTCGAGGGTGAGGGCGTAGCCGGTGTTGGGGTCGTCGAGCGAGCGCGCGAACACCACGCCCGCCACGTGTCCGGAGGCGTCGAGCAGCGGGCCGCCCGAGTTGCCGGGCCGCACCACCGCATGGACCGAGTAGACCCGCCGGACCGTCCCCGGCCGACCGTAGATGTCGGCGCCCGTGGCTGAGATCTCGCTGCGGATGCGGGCCGCCCCCACGGCATACCCGCCCCCACCGGGGAAGCCGGCCACCACGGCGTCGTCGCCGCGCACCAGGCTGGAGCCGATGCTGAGTGCCGGAGCG
The DNA here is from genome assembly GCA_964414665.1 of uncultured Intrasporangiaceae bacterium. GTDB lineage: Bacteria > Actinomycetota > Actinomycetes > Actinomycetales > Dermatophilaceae > CAVSJJ01. The sequence goes on from CAYPYK010000200.1 coordinate 1,526, forward strand.
GTCACGCCGGGGGCGTCGATGACCGCGAGGTCGCGCTCGGGGTCGAACAGGACGACGTGGCCGGTCGTGACCGGTCCGGTCCCGCGCACCTGCAGCGACACCTGGCCCAGCCCGGCGACGACGTGCGCGTTGGTGACGACCGTCCCGGCCGACGAGACCCAGCCGGTGCCCTCCTGGACCTGGCGGCACTGCTGGGCGACGCCGGTGATCTTGACGATCGACCTCCCGGCGGCCACCACACCGGGGTTGTGGACCACGGCCGCCGAGGGCGCGGCGACCGGCCTGATCGGCTCCGCCGAGATGCCCTGGAAGACCTGGGGGAAGCCCTCCCTGTCGAGCACCTGCCGGAACGACGCGAACAGGCTGGAGGTCCGGTCGGGCATCACGGTGTCGATGACCCGCAGCACCGAGGAGTTCGCGATGGCCCGGGAGACCGGCTCGGGGCCCCCGACCCGCAGCGCGCCCGCGACGAACCACATGAGCACCGACGCGGCGACGGTGACGGCGACCATCCCCGCGACGCCGTCGACCGCCCGAGCCAGCGGCAGCTTGGCCCAGTCGCGGATCCGCTGCCCGGCCAGCAGGGCCAGGCTCTGGCCGAGCGAGGCGACCACGAAGACGCTGGCCACGAGCAGGCCGGCGCGCACGGCGGTGTTGCCGGCGGCCCAGTCCCACCGGTCGACGACGCTCGGCAACAGCCACATCGCGACCCCCGCCCCGCCGAGGAACCCGGCGAGGCTGAACATCGAGACGAGGAACCCCTGGCGCAGGCCGGAGATCGCGTATGCCGCGAGGACGGCGATGAGGAGGAGGTCGAGCAGCGTCACGGCTGGTAACCCCGGGTCCACGAGGTGATGACGTGCTCGGGGATCGGCCGCTCGGCCGAGGAGTCCCACGGACGGGACAGACCGGCGACGTCGAGCACGGCCGACAGCAGCATCGCGGTGAACCCCCACACGAACAGCCCGTCGACGTCGAACCCCGGGCCGCGCATCCCCGACGGGTGGGGCACCATGAACCGGTTGGCCGGGTCGACCAGCGAGGCTACCGGCACCCGGACCACCCGGGCGACCTCGGCCTCAGTGGGAACGAGCGGCGTGGGCTCGGGCCACCACGCCAGGACCGGCGTCACGCAGTTGCGGCTCGGCGACAGGTAGAGGTCGGGAAGGGCGTGGACGACGTCGACGGCGCCCGGCTCGACGCCGACCTCCTCGTGGGTCTCGCGCAGCGCCGCGTCGACCGGGCCGCGGTCCTGCGGGTCGAGCGCCCCGCCGGGGAAGGACACCTGCCCCGGGTGGGCCCGCAGCTCGCGGGAGCGCTCGGTGAGGACGACGTCGACGCCGTGCTCGCCGGCACCGAACAGCATGAGCACCGCCGAGCGGCGGTAGGGGCGGGCCGGTGGGGTGAACATCGCGAAGTAGTCGGGCAGCCCGGCCCGGACCTCCTCCACCATGGCCGCCATCCAGGGCGGCCGCGCGGCGCTCATGCCGACGGCTCCGCCATCGGTGCGACGTGGCCCGGGGCCAGCTCGAACTTCAGCAGCCGTGCCGCCTTGACCGGGTCGGTCTCGCCCTCGCCGTAGGCGGGGCACCACTGGGTCACGGGACAGGCGCCGCAGGCCGGTCGCCGGGCATGACAGGTGCGCCGACCGTGGAAGATCAGGACGTGGCTGAGCATCGTCCAGTCGCGCCGGGGGAACAGCGCCCCCACCGCGTGCTCGACCTTGACCGGGTCCTCCTCGGTCGTCCATCCCAGGCGCCGCGCCAGCCGCCCGACGTGGGTGTCGACGGTGATGCCGGGCACCCCGAAGGCGTTGCCCAGCACGACGTTCGCGGTCTTGCGCCCGACGCCGGGGAGGGTGACGAGGTCGGCCATCCGACCGGGGACCTCGCCGTCGAAGCGCTCGACCAGCGCGGCGCCCAGCTTCATCACCGAGTCGGTCTTGGCGCGGAAGAAGCCGGTCGGCTTGAGCAGCTGCTCGAGCGCGGAGCGGTCGGCGCCGGCGAGCGCGGCGGCGTCGGGATAGCGGGCGAACAGGGCCGGGGTGACCTTGTTGACCGAGACATCGGTCGTCTGGGCCGACAGGATCGTCGCCACCAAGAGCTGGAAAGGGCCGCCGAAGTCGAGCTCGCAGCGGGCGTCGGGGTAGCGCTCGTGGAGGGCGCGGTACGTCCGGCGGGCCCGACGGGTACGCGCGACCGGGGATTCCGCGGCCCACCGCTCGGCACGTCGCGCCGCCGCGGTCCGGGCGCGACCAGGGGAACTCACCAGGCCAGAGTACGTGGGGGAGGTGACTTGACCCACATCGCTCATGGCACACTGTGCCCGTGGATCACGACGTCATTCGCAGGGCCCCGCTGTTCGCAGCCGTGGACGAGGAAGCGGCCGATCACCTGATCGCCTCGATGACCGCCTCCCTCATGGAGCGGGGGGACGTGCTGTTCCACGAGGGGGACCAGGGCGACCGGCTCTATGTCATCGCCGAGGGCAAGATCAAGCTCGGGCGGCGCAGCGCCGACGGCCGCGAGAACCTGCTGGCCATCCTCGGGCCGGGCGAGATGTTCGGTGAGCTCAGCCTGTTCGACCCCGGCCCCCGCACCGCCACGGCGACGGCCATCGCCGAGACCCAGATCCTCGCGCTCGACAACGAGGAGCTGACCCGCTACCTCGCGAACCGCCCGGGCATCGCGGTGACCCTGCTCGCCGCGCTCGCCCGGCGGCTGCGCCGCACCAACGAGTCGCTCGCCGACCTCGTCTTCACCGACGTCCCCGGACGGGTCGCCAAGGCGCTGCTCGACCTGGCCCGCCGGTTCGGCCGACCGGTCGAGGAGGGCATCCTGGTCGCCCACGACCTCACCCAGGAGGAGCTCGCCCAGCTCGTCGGCGCCTCCCGCGAGACCGTCAACAAGGCCCTCGCCGACTTCGCCACCCGTGGCTGGCTCAAGCTCGAGGCCCGGGCGGTCCTGCTCATGGACGTCGAGCGGCTCCGGCGCCGGGCCCGCTGACACCGAGATACGCGAGCTGTGCGCGGATAGACAGCCGGGCCGCCGGCCACACCTGTTCGGGGACGTCGGCGTACACCCGCCGCAGCACGCCTTCGACCGGGTCCGGCTCCCCCGCCGCGCCGTCCGCGAGCGCCTGGCGCACCTGGTCGAGCCGCTCCCGCCGGTGCACCTGGTAGAACGCCACCATCGCCCGCGCGTCGGGCACGACCGGGCCGTGCCCCGGGAGGATGCTCACCACCTCTCCCCCACCCACGAGCCGCTCGATGGCGGCCAGGGAGCGCAGGTATGCCGCCAGCTCGCCGTCGGGGTGCGCGACCACCGTCGTCCCGCGGCCGAGCACCGTGTCGCCGGTGAGCAGGGCATGGTCGGCGCCGAGGGCGAACGAGATGGAGTCGGCGGTGTGCCCCGGGGTGGCGACGACCCGCACCTCGAGCGGCCCGGCCCGCACGACGTCGCCGCCGTCGAGGTCGTCATGACCGGGGCCGACGGCGCGGACCCGGCTCCCGGTGATCTCGGCGAACCGCTGCGCCCCCTCGGCGTGGTCGAGGTGGCGGTGGGTGAGGACCGTCTCGGTGACGCGGGCGCCCGCGTCGGCGACCACGCGGCATACGCGCTGCAGGTGGGTCTCGTCGAGCGGGCCGGGGTCGACGACGAGCGCGGCGGCCGCGCCGGGCTCGAGCAGGACCCAGGTGTTGGTCCCGTCGAGGGTCATCGGCCCGGGGTTGGGGGCCAGCACACAGTGTGCCCGCGGGGACACCTGCCCGCCCGACCAGGGCGCCGCGGTCGAGGCGGGCGGCTTGGCGGGCACGGCGGTCACGGGAGCTCGGAGCGGATGACGACCGCGTCGCCGGTGTCCACAAGCACCGGCAGCACCGCGGTCACCCTGGGGGTGTCGGCGAGGAACTCCTCGACCGAGCCGAACCGGGCCAGCTCCTCGAGGGCCACCAGCGTCGGCGGCAGGAGCAGGGCCCGGCCGTCGGCGTGCTCGGCGAGCAGGTCGGCCGGGAGCACCCACCGGAACTGGTCGGCCTCGGTCGTCGCCCCCACGGCCCGCTGCCCCGGCGGCAGCCGGGTGGCGAAGATCCAGGTGTCGTAGCGCCGGCGCTCGAACTCGGGCGTGATCCAGTGCGCCCGCAGCCGCAGGTCGGCCGGGTCGAGCCGGACCCCGCACTCCTCCTCGACCTCGCGCACGGCGGCGGCCACCACCGGGAGGGCCTGGCCGAGCGCGAGGTCCATCGCGGCCGCCAGCGGTCCCAGAGGCCCCGGGTCGAGGCCGGCGTCCGCGTCGGCGGGGTCGACGCCGCCGCCGGGGAACACGTGCATCATCGGCGCGAACTCCATCGTCGGGACCCGGCGCTGGACGAACACCTCGGGGCCGGACGCGGTGTCGTGGAGGAGCAGCACCGTCGCGGCCAGGCGAGGTGCCGCCCCCGGGGCCGGAGCCGCCAGCCAGGCGCGCGCGGCGCCCTCCCACGACGCGGAGCGGGGCGGCGGGAAGTCGCGCAGCATCACGGCCTCGCCGGGCTCAGTCGGCGACGTGGACGATGATCTCCACCTCGACGGGCGCGTCGAGCGGCAGCACCGCGACCCCGACCGCGGAGCGCGCGTGGACGCCCTTGTCACCGAACGCCGCGCCGAGCAGCTCGCTCGCGCCGTTGACGACGCCCGGCTGGCCGGTGAACGCCGGGTCGCTGGCGACGAACCCGACGACCTTGACGACCCGCTCGACCCTGTCGAGGTCGCCGACGACGGACTTGACGGCGGCGATGGCGTTGAGGGCGCAGGTCTGCGCCAGCACCTTGGCGTCCTCGGGTGGGATGAGTCCGTGGCCCACGCCGACCTTGCCGGTCTGCACGAGCGCCCCGGAGACCATGGGGAGCTGGCCGGAGGTGTAGACCCGCGAGCCGTCGACGACGGCCGGCACGTAGGCCGCGACCGGTGCCGCGACCTCGGGGACGACGTGGCCGAGCTCGGCCAGGCGGTCTTCGACGGCGCTCATGGCTCAGGCCCCCTTCGGCCGCTTGAGGTAGGCCACCAGGCCGTTGCCGTCCGGCCCGGGAAGCACCTGGACGAGCTCCCAGCCGTCCTCGCCCC
>CAYPYK010000201.1:0-6572 GCA_964414665.1 uncultured Intrasporangiaceae bacterium
TATGCCGCGCGCGACTACCCCTGGGCCCTCTCCCGCGGCCACCGGCTCACCTCCGGCGAGCGCGCCGAGGCCGTCGGGACCCTCGCCCGGCTCACCGGCCTGAGCCCGGGCTGGGTCGACCGGGCCGACCTGCGGATCGAGCACACGCGCTTCTACGCCGAGCTGCTCCGCGACCGCGGGCTCGTCGTCGGCCGGCTCGACTCCCGGTTCACCGGGCCGCTCGCGGCGCGCAACGCCGAGGTCGCCGACACCGACCCCTCCTACGACGCCACGACCGGTCCGTATGCCGCGGCGTGGAACCACTACGTGCGTTCCGAGCTCGGGTACGAGAGCGACGTCGCCTACACCCAGCTGTCGACCAAGGCCAACGAGGAGTGGTCGTTCAAGGAGTTCGAGGCGAAGCCGGTCGACGTCTCGACCAGGATGGCCCGGGCCATGCGGGCCAACCCGAGCCTCATGGTCCACGTCGCCTCGGGCTACCTCGACGGCGCCACGCCCTACTACGGGGCCCAGGACGTGTTCGCCCACCTCGAGGTCCCGGCCGCGCTCCTGGCCAACGTCGAGCACCGGTTCTACGAGGCGGGGCACATGATGTATGTCCACGAGCCGAGCCGGGTCCAGCAGAGCGCCGACCTGGCCGACTTCGTCCGCCGGGCGAGCGGAGGCTGACGCCCAGCGACTGGGCCCGGCCCTGGGGCGGGGACGGCATACCGGCTTCGGTAGCCTGGCACCGCACCCGTGTGCACCCAGCCGACCCCGGGAGATGCCCCAACATGGCCTCGATCATCTACACGCTCACCGACGAGGCGCCGCTGCTGGCGACCTACTCCTTCCTCCCGGTCATCGAGTCCTTCGCCTCGACCGCGGGCGTCGAGGTCGAGACCCGCGACATCTCGCTCGCGGGCCGGATCATCGCGGTCTTCCCGGAGTACCTGCGCGCGGACCAGCGCGTCGGCGACGCCCTGACCGAGCTGGGTGAGCTGGCACAGACGCCCGAGGCCAACATCATCAAGCTGCCCAACGTCTCGGCGTCCATGCCGCAGCTCAAGGCGGCCGTCGCCGAGCTCCAGTCGCAGGGCTACGCGCTCCCGGCCTACCCCGAGGACCCGCAGACCGACGAGGAGCTGGACGTCCGGGCGCGCTATGACCGCATCAAGGGCAGCGCGGTCAACCCGGTTCTGCGCGAGGGCAACTCAGACCGCCGGGCCGCCGCCGCGGTGAAGAACTACGCCCGCAGCCACCCGCACTCGATGGGCGCGTGGAGCCCGGACTCCAAGACCAACGTCACGACGATGGACGCCGACGACTTCCGGGCCAACGAGAAGTCCGTCGTCCTGCCCGCCGACGACGTCCTGACGATCCGCCTTGTCGGCGTAGACGGCATGACGACGGTCCTCAAGGAGTCGCTGCCGGTGCTCTCCGGCGAGGTGGTCGACGGCACCGTCCTGCGCGCCGCCGCGCTCGACACCTTCGTCGCCGCCCAGGTCGCCCGGGCCAAGGCCGAGGGCGTGCTGTTCTCGGTGCACCTCAAGGCGACGATGATGAAGGTCTCCGACCCCGTCATCTTCGGTCACGTCGTCCGGGCCTTCCTGCCGGAGGTGTTCGCGACCTACGGCGCGGACCTGGCCGCCGCGGGCCTCAGCCCCAACAACGGCCTCGGCTCGATCCTCGACGGCCTGTCGGCCCTGCCCAACGGTCCCGAGATCTCGGCGGCCATCGACCGGGGCCTCGCCGACGGACCGCGCCTGGCGATGGTCAACTCCGACAGGGGGATCACCAACCTCCATGTCCCGAGCGACGTCATCGTCGACGCGTCGATGCCGGCGATGATCCGCACGTCCGGCCACATGTGGGGACCGGACGGCGCGGAGGCCGACACCCTGGCGGTCATCCCCGACAGCTCGTACGCCGGGGTGTACCAGGCGGTGATCGATGACTGCCGCGCCCACGGCGCCCTCGACCCGCGGACCATGGGCTCGGTGGCCAACGTCGGCCTGATGGCCCAGAAGGCCGAGGAGTACGGCAGCCACGACAAGACCTTCGAGATCCCGGCAGACGGCCGGGTCGAGGTCGTCAACGCCGCCGGCGAGGTCCTGATCTCGCACGACGTCGCCGCCGGCGACATCTGGCGGGCCTGCCAGACCAAGGACGCGCCGATCCGCGACTGGGTCAAGCTCGCCGTCACCCGGGCCCGCGCCACCGGCTCCCCCACGGTGTTCTGGCTCGACCCTGCGCGCGCGCACGACCGCACCATCGCCGACAAGGTCCGCACCTACCTCGCCGACCACGACACCGACGGCCTGACCATCGAGATCATGTCGCCGGTCGAGGCGGCCACCCTCTCGGTCGAGCGGATCCGCCGGGGCGAGGACACCATCTCGGTCACCGGCAACGTGCTGCGCGACTACCTCACCGACCTGTTCCCCATCCTCGAGCTCGGCACGAGCGCCAAGATGCTCTCCGTCGTCCCCCTCATGAACGGCGGTGGTCTCTTCGAGACCGGGGCGGGTGGCTCGGCGCCCAAGCATGTCCAGCAGCTCGTTGCCGAGAACTACCTGCGCTGGGACAGCCTGGGCGAGTTCCTCGCCCTGGCCGAGAGCCTGCGGCACGAGGCGGAGACGTTCGACAACGCACGTGCCCGGATCCTCGGCGAGACGCTCGACCGGGCCACCGAGACCCTGCTCAACGAGAACAAGTCGCCGGCTCGCAAGGTCGGCCAGATCGACAACCGCGGCAGCCACTTCTACCTCGCCATGTACTGGGCGCAGGCGCTGGCCGGGCAGACCGAGGACGCCGAGCTCGCCACGGCCTTCGAGCCGGTCGCCACCGCGCTCACCGAGGGCGAGGAGACCATCGCGGCCGACCTGCTCGAGGTGCAGGGCTCCCCGGCCGACATCGGCGGCTACTACCGCCCGAACGCCGCCAAGACCACCGCGGTGATGCGCCCGTCGGGTCGGTTCAACGACATCCTCGCGTCGCTGCTCTGAGCTCGGGCACCCACTTCGGGTGGGTCGCTCGAGAGGATGCCGCCTCGCCTCGCGGGGCGGCATCCGCTAGTGCGGCCCAGGTCGGGTCGGTGGTGTTCGTCGGCGTCGGGGTCGACCCTGGTCGCGTGGACCGTGCCGTGGGCATGCTCCGGCGCTGCGGGCGGCCGCGCCCACCGGCCCGGCGGCATACCTGCGGGTCAGCTAGCACGCATCCGGTTGTTGCGCGGGTTGTGCTCGACCTCGGCGAGCCCCAGCGCCTCCAGCAGGGGCGGGACGTACATTCCGACCCGCCCACGGTAGCCGTTCCGCAGGCCGTACCAGCCGCCCACCGGGTTGTCCTCGGCCCGGCCCCACGCCTCGACCGTGCCGGCCTTGGCGCTCGCCTTCTCGTCGGCGGCGCCGAGCGGTACCCAGTCGCCCTGCTGCTGCAGCCACCGGTGCAGGTCGTCAACGACCCGGGCGTCGTAGTAGAGGGTCGTCGACCCGACCTGACAGACCAGCCGTGGCGGGTCGCTCTCGTCGTCACGCCACATCGTGTAGCCCGAGGACCCGGGAGGGGTGCTCAGCTGCCAGGGGTCGTCCTGAGTTCCGGAGCCGCTCATCGAGTCCTCCTTGGCCGTGTCCACACCGCTACCCCAGCGGTGACGTCGCCAGCGTAGTTCCGGGCGGGCCCGTGACGCCCCCCCCCCCCCCGGGCCCTGGCCGAGGCACGTAGGTCGGGTTGACGGCCTGGGTTCCCCCACCCGCCCCGGTCGGACTCGCCCGTCGGCGAAGAGGGCGGCCTCGTTCGGCCCTAGTCTGACCGGGCGGCCAGATATCGCTCCACGCGCCGGTCCGGAACGAGCCACATGACGGCCACGCCGGTGTAGACGCCCACGGCCAGCCAGGGGCTGGCCGTGGCCAGCGCGATGCCGGCGAGGTAGAGGATCGGCGACGCCTTGCCCTTGAGGTCGCGACCGACAGCAACCCGCAGCTCGGAACCGCCCTCGGAACGGAAGATCGCCTGCTCCAGCAGGAAATACGCGACCGCGGCGAGAAGGAGGTTCATGCCGTAGACGACGACAGGCAGGCGGGCGAACCTCGACTCGTCGACCCAGGCCGTCGTGAACGGGAAGAGCGAGAGCCAGAACAGCAGATGGAGGTTGCCCCACAGGACGGTTCCGTCGATGCGCTCGACGACCTGGAACATGTGGTGGTGGTTGCTCCAGTAGATGCCGACGTAGACGAAGCTCAGCAGGTAGGTCAGGAACCCCGTCGCCGAGCCGCCGAGCGCGTGAAGCGTCGGCTCGTCCGGAACCTTCAGCTCCAGGACCATGATCGTGATGATGATGGCGAGGACGCCGTCGCTGAAGGCCTCGAGTCGGCTGGTTCGCATCGGCACAGTCTCCCAGGGGGGCGGCGGCCCTCGGTGGTCTTGTTGACGCTCCCACGGCTCCGCCGTACGTTCGACGGGTTCCAGAGACCCACCCAGAGAGGGGAACGATGCGCACCGCCGGCACGTCGAGGATCTCCGACGCCGAGGTCGCGACCTTCGCCCCTGGCCTGAAGAAGCACCGGGTCGAGCACCCTGTCCCCCAGGTCAGCATCTGCTCATGGCCCGACGCCAAGGGCATCCCGGACGTCCAGCTGCAGGTCTTCCCCGCCAACGGCTCGCTCGCCGACGACCTCAACACCGGCCTCAATGCTGCCGGTGGCTACTCCATCGCGACGGTGAGCGGCCTCGGCGACGAGGCGGTCACGGCATACACCACGGCCAACTCCGCGCTCGGGATCAAGGGCGGCCGGCTCGCGACGATCCAGGCCCGCTCGGGAGACCAGGTGGTCGGGATCAGCGTGACGTACACCGAGATCACGAAGGGCTCGGCGACGTACACGGCGCTGACCAAGGCGATGGCCACCGCCCTGTCCCGGCTCCCCTGACCCGCGGCCGGCTCAGCGGCCGCCCTCGGCCGCGTAGTGGCGGAACAGCAGGTATGCCGCGAGCGCGTCGAGCAGGTGCCACGCGGCGTGCCCCTGCAGGAGTGACTGAGGGTGGCAGAAGGCGGTGCCGTTCTGGGCGAGGTTCCAGATGCCGAAGGCCACGAGCAGCGACCCGACGGCGGCCAGCCCGAACCCGACGTCCTGGCGCGGGTCGCCACGACGCCACAGGGCGAGCTCGACGGCCACCGTCGCGACGATCGCCACCGCGAAGGCGAGGTTCCCCGCATGGTGGACGACCGGAACGTGACCGCCGAGGTTCTCGGCGAGCTCGCTCGCGACGAGGACGACGGCATACCAGCCGACGAACACCCACGGGCCGCCCCCGACCAGGCGGGTCACGGCGTAGGCCAGGGCGAACCCGGCGATGAGATACATGCTCAGCATGTCGAGCCGCCCGCCGAGCGCGCTCTGGGTCGCGTGCATCGCCGCGCTCGCGGGACCGAGCAGCACGACGACCACCGCGTAGGCCGTGGCCAGCCACGGGAGGCGTGCCATCGCGCCGCCGACGGCCCCGCGGCGGCCGGCATACCAGGCGACGGCGAGCCCGGCGACGACGAAGCCGAGGTTGGAGGCGGTGTTCGCGGGCTGGCGGATCCACCAGACCCGGGCCGCCTCGCAGAAGCCGTCGCCGCGACCCACGTCGGGTCCGAGCCACCCCCAGCGCGCGGCCGCGAGCAGCAGGCCGACGGTCACGGCGGCGACCACCCCGGTGAGCACGAGCGGGCGGTTGTCGCGTGCGGCCATGCCCGGACTGTATGCCGGGCGCCCGGCTCCATGAGGGGAGGCAACACGCCGATCGCCCCACGGGTGTCCCGGCGTGTTGGCTCCCCTCGCCGAGACCGTCGCGGGGGGCTACGTCACAGTTGCCCGGGTATGAGCCCGCACGAGCACGCTGCTACCGTCGGGAACGACCACCCATCACTCGCCCGAAGGGGTACCCACGTGAGCACCTCCCCCGTCAAGGTGGCCGTGACCGGCGCCGCCGGCCAGATCGGCTACAGCCTGTTGTTCCGCATCGCGAGCGGCGCGATGCTCGGGCCGGACACCCCCGTCGAGCTGCGGCTGCTCGAGATCACCCCGGCGCTGGGGGCGCTAGAGGGCGTCGTCATGGAGCTCGACGACTGCGCCTTCCCCACCCTGTCCAAGGTCGAGATCGGCGACGACCCGACGAAGGTCTTCGACGGCGTCAACCTCGCCCTGCTCGTCGGCGCCCGCCCGCGCGGTCCGGGCATGGAGCGTGGCGACCTGCTCGAGGCCAACGGCGGCATCTTCGCACCCCAGGGCAAGGCCCTGAACGCGGTCGCGGCCGAGGACATCAAGGTCACCGTCACCGGCAACCCGGCCAACACCAACGCCCTCATCGCGATGAGCAACGCCCCCGACATCCCGACCGAGCGGTTCTCCGCGCTCACCCGGCTGGACCACAACCGAGCCATCTCGCAGCTCGCCGCGAAGCTCGGCGTCCCGGTCACCGAGATCCGCAGGATGACGATCTGGGGCAACCACTCCGCGACGCAGTACCCCGACCTGTTCCACACCGAGGTCGGCGGCCGCAACGCCGCCGAGGCCGTGGGCGACCAGGACTGGATCGAGAGCACCTTCATC
>CAYPYK010000202.1:0-6524 GCA_964414665.1 uncultured Intrasporangiaceae bacterium
GGTGCGGCGGTCACGTCTCAGCTCACGGAACTCCTTGGCCACCATTGCGCGCATGGCCCGACGCTAGCCTGGCCAACCCCCGCATATCAACAGGCGTTGAATTAGGCGGTCGCCGGCCCGGCCGGTCACTATGTGGACCGGGTGGTGGTGGGCGGGACGGGTGTGGCACCGTATGCCTCGTGACGTTTGTTGACGTGGCCACCGCCACGATCATTATCGGCTAGCGCGACGAGACCTCCTCGTCGCGCAGACCTCCCACACCCGGGGGGTCTTTTGCTTTGCCGGGAACGTCGCCCAACCGCGAGACGGCCCGCCGGAGCAGGGTTCCCGGCCCACACCCCAGGGCCAGGAGCGGCAGCGCAGCCGAGACCGAGGCCGGAGACGGTGGGCGGCCTGGGCGTCCCGCGGGCGAACGCCCGGGGGACGCCCAGGCGCCACCGTCCCGCTCGACCGACACCACCGACCCGGCACGACCGACTGAACCGGACCGACCGGTGCGGGACGCACGACCAGCCCGACCGAGCCTGAACCCACTCGCCGGACCCACCGGCATACCGAGCTCCACAGATCGAGGCGAGACACGATGACCGACCTGCACGTCTACGACACCACGCTGCGCGACGGTGCCCAGCAAGAGGGGCTCAACCTCTCCGTGACGGACAAGCTGGCCATTGCGGGCCACCTCGACGAGCTCGGGGTGGGCTACATCGAGGGTGGCTGGCCCGGGGCGAACCCCAAGGACACCGAGTTCTTCGCCCGGGCCAGGCGCGAGCTGAACCTCACGAACGCCACCCTCGCGGCGTTCGGTGCGACGCGGCGCGCGGGAGGCACCGCGGCCACGGACCCGCTCGTCCGGGCGCTGCTCGACTCCGGGGCCTCGGTCGTCACCCTCGTCGCCAAGTCGCACCCTGGGCACGTCGAGCGGGCCCTGCGGACCACCCTCGAGGAGAACCTCGAGATGATCCGCGACACCGTCGCCTTCCTCACCGGGGAGGGACGCAGGGTGTTCCTCGACGCCGAGCACTTCTTCGACGGGTATGCCGCGAACCGCGACTATGCCATCGAGACCGTCCGTGCCGCGATGGAGGCGGGCGCCGAGGTGGGGGTTCTCTGCGACACCAACGGCGGCATGCTGCCCGGCCAGGTCGCCGACGTCGTCCACGACGTCGCCACGGCGACCGGCGGCAAGATCGGCATCCACTGCCACAACGACACAGGGTGCGCCGTCGCGAACTCGATGGCCGCGGTCGACGCGGGCGCCACGCACGTCCAGGGGACCATCAACGGCTACGGCGAGCGCACCGGCAACGCCGACCTGCTCACGGTCGTCGCCAACCTCCAGATCAAGCGGGGCCTGCACCTCCTCGACCCGCACCGGCTCGCCGAGTCGACCCGGATCGCGCACGCCATCAGCGAGGTCACCAACGTCCCGCCCTACAGCCGCCAGCCCTACGTCGGTGCGAGCGCCTTCGCCCACAAGGCCGGCCTGCACGCCAGCGCCATCAAGGTCGACCCCGACCTCTACCAGCACACCGACCCCAAGCACGTGGGCAACGACATGCGGATGCTCGTCTCCGACATGGCCGGCCGGGCCTCGATCGAGCTGAAGAGCCGCGAGCTCGGCCTCGACCTCGACGGCACGAACGAGGCCGACGCCGCGACCCTCAAGAGGGTGCTCAAGAGGGTCAAGGATCTCGAGCTGCGCGGCTACACCTTCGACGCCGCCGATGCCTCCTTCGAGCTCCTCCTGCGCCGCGAGCTCGACGGCTCGCTGCCGCCCTTCTTCGAGGTCGAGTCCTGGCGGGTCATCACCGACCGCGGCGGCGCCGGCGACGCGCTGTCGGAAGCGACCGTCAAGATCGTCGCCTCCGGACGGCGCTACGTCAGGACCGGCGAGGGCAACGGGCCGGTCAACGCCCTCGACCACGCGCTGCGCGACGCCCTCTCGCACGCCTACCCCGAGATCGCCCACCTCGAGCTCATCGACTACCGGGTCCGCATCCTCGACGCCGCCCATGGCACCGACGCCGTCACCCGGGTGCTCATCGAGACCTCCGACGGGGCGACCTCGTGGCAGACCATCGGGGTGGCCGGCAACATCGTCGAGGCGTCCTGGCAGGCCCTCGTCGACGGCGTTACCTACGGCCTCATCCGCGCCGGGGTCACGCCCCGCTGAGCAGCGGGAGGGCGCCGGACCGGGATGCCGGCCCGCGGCTGCGGGGGTGGCGTGGCCCGGTGCCGACGGGCCAGGCTAGGCCCATGACGGCCGGCCTCACCCCCTTCCCGCTGTGGGGCCAGCGCGGGTGGTGCTCAGTCGAGGTCGTCGGGGAGGGCTTTCACGAGGAGTCGCTGCGCGCCCTGTTCGCCGAGGTGGCCCGTGGCCATCGCGACGAGGTGGACGGCACGGCATACCTCATACCGGAGCCGAACAGCTCGCGTGACCCCAACGCCGTCCGCGTCCTGTGCGACGGCCTGCACGTGGGCTACCTTCCGGCGGCGCTCGCCGTGGGCTACCGGCCCGTCGTCGCCCGGCTCGAGGCCGCGGGACACGTGGCCACGGTGGCGTTCAGAGCCTGGGGCGGGGAGTACGAGCCGTGGGGCGCGGAGCGCGACGGCGACGGCCCGGGTGCCAGGTTCTCCGGCGGGGTCTACCTCGACCTCGCCGAGCCGCATCTCGCCCTGCCGCTCAACGACCGGCCAGCCGGGGCCGTGCGCGAGCTGCCGGTGGGGGCCGCGATCCAGGTCTGGGGCGAGGAGGGATACCTCGCGCATCGTCGGGCCTACACCCGGACGGAGGGGGAGGCCTGGGTGTACGCGACCGTACACCCGGTGCTCGAGGTGCTGGCGCGCTCGACGCGCAGCCTCGTCGAGGTGCGGGTCGACGGTGAGCCGGTGGGCCGGCTCACACCACGGATGAGCGGCGAGGTGCTGCCCGTCATCGAGCACGTGGAGCGCCTGGGCGCCACGGCGGTGGCACGGGCGCTGGTGAAGGGCACCGCGATCAGGGCCGAGGTGCTGCTCCACGTCCAGCGGGCGCACGAGATCGCCCCTGGCTGGCTCGAGGGCCTAACCGATGGGCCTCGATCCCTCGGGGCACCGACCAGTGACCCTGCGGACGGCCATGCGGACGACCATGCGGACGGCCGGGCTCCGGCGGCCACCGGCCCGGCCGGGAGCGAGCCCCCGGCCGCGGAACCCTCGACGCCACCCGCCCGACAGCCCGCCCGGCCGGCGGCGCGGCATACGGACGTGCCGACCCGGCCGATGCGGCTGGTGTTCAACCACCCCCCCGGCTGGCCGCCCCCGCCCGACGGCTGGGAGCCCGAGCCCGGGTGGGCGCCGCCGGGGGACTGGCCGGCCGCGCCCGAGGGCTGGGAGTACTGGGTCGGCCGCTGACGTCGCGAGCGCTCTCGACGGACTCATCGGCCGGTCCCAGGTGGCCTCCAGGGTGGGTTCGTAACGTCGATGACCGCCGGTCGACGGGCCGCCGGCGGACCCCGAGCTCACCGCCGTCGCCGCCCGCCGCCACGTCCGAGAGTCGACGAGCCAGGAGGGTGTCCCATGACCGGAGCTCGCCGAGCGATCCGGTCCCACGCCAGGGTGTGGCGGGCGCTGGCGGGGCTGGCCGCGCTCGCCATGATGGCCGGCATCCTCGGTTCCGGGCTGGCCCTGCCGCTCGTGGCGGTGGCCGCCTCCACCGTCGACGCCGGGAACACCGCCTTCACGTCGCTGCCCGCCGACATCCCGACGCTCTCGCTGCCCCAGACCACGGTCGTGCTCGACGCCAGGGGCCACGTGATCGCCCATCTCTACGACGAGAACCGCACCCAGGTCCCGCTGTCGGCGATGTCCGTGCTCGTGCAGCACGCGATCGTCGCCGTGGAGGACTCGCGGTTCTTCCAGCACGGCCCCGTCGACCCCCGAGGTCTGGCGCGCGCCCTCGTCGCCGACGCCACCGGCCACCCCATCCAGGGGGCCTCCACCCTGACCCAGCAGTACGCCAAGAACCTCCTCCTCGAACAGGACCTCCTGGCGGGTGACACCGCGGGCGCCAAGGCCGATGTCGCGCGTACGGTGTCCCGCAAGGTGCGCGAGCTGCGCCTGGCCGTCAGCCTGGAGCAGCACTACACCAAGCAGCAGATCCTCCAGCGCTACCTCAACATCGTCTACTTCGGCCAAGGCGCCTACGGGGTCCAGGCCGCCGCCGAGCGGTTCTTCGGGGTTCCTGCGGCCAAGCTCGACCTGGCCCAGGCCGCGACGCTGGCGGGCCTGGTCCAGGACCCCGCGGCATACGACCCGGTCCAGCACCCCGGCGCGGCCCGGCAGCGCCGCGACGAGGTGCTCACGGACATGCGCGCGCAGGCGATGATCACCACCGCGCAGTACTCGAGGGCTGTCGCGACCAAGGTCAGGGTCACCGGCACGGCAGCGCCCGAAGGATGCGCGGCCTCGGGGACCACCGGCTTCTTCTGCGACTACGTCGTCCAGTCCCTCCTGCGCGACCCGGCGTTTGCCGCGCTCGGCGCCACCGCCGGCCAGCGGCAACAGGCGCTGCTGAACGGCGGGCTGGTCATCCACACCACGCTCGACCCCTCGACCCAGTCGGCCGCCGTCCACGCCGTCGACGCCTCGGTGCCCCCCACGGACGCCAGCAGGCTCGGAGCCGCGGCCGTGACGGTCGAGCCCGGGACCGGGGCGGTCGTCGCGATGGCGGAGAACCGCACCTTCTCGCCGACGGCGGGTAGGGGCCGGACCTCGGTCAACTACACGACCGACGCCAGCCTCGGTGGGGCGAGCGGCTTCCAGACCGGGTCCTCGTTCAAGCCGTTCACGCTCGCCACGTGGCTGGAGCAGGGCCGCAGCCTCTATGACGTCGTCGACGCCACGAAGCGCGGCTTCCCGTTCTCGTCCTTCGCCTCCTGCGGGCAGCCCCTCTCGGGCACCCAGCCGTACCTGCCCGGCAACTCCGAGGGCACCGAGACCGGGCCGATGTCGGTCCTCGACGCCACGGTGAACTCGGTCAACGTCGCCTACGTCGATATGGAGACCCAGCTCGACCTGTGCACCGTGGCCAAGACCGCCGAGGCGCTCGGCGTGCACACGGCCACCGCGCAGCAGGTGTGCACAGTGGGCGCCGCGGCCTCGACCGACCTGCCGACCTGCCTGCCGTCGCTCACCCTCGGTGTCGAGGACATCGCGCCGCTGACGATGGCCGCGGCCTATGCGGGCTTCGCGTCGGGCGGGACGTACTGCGCGCCGATGCCGGTCGGCTCGATCACCAGCCGCGCCTCGCCGGGCGCGAAGGAGACCACGGTTCTCACGGCGCACCCGAGCTGCCGCCAGGCGCTCTCCGGCGCGGTGGCCTCCGGCGTCAACACCGCGCTGGAGCAGGTGCTCACGCGGGGCACGGCCGCCGGCACCGGCCCGCTGTTCCCGTGGCAGTCGGCCGGCAAGACCGGCACGACCGACGGGCCGTACGACTCGTGGTTCGTCGGCTACACGGCGCAGCGCAGCACCGCCGTCTGGGTGGGCGACCCCGGGCGCACCGTCCACGGCAAGGCCACCCGGCTGCGCCTCACCAACGTCATGGTCGGTGGGACGTACTACCCGGTCGTCTACGGCGCGAGCATCGCCGCACCGATCTGGAAGCGGCTCATGACGAGCGCGATGGCCGGGCTGCCCGCCACGGCGCTGCCCTGACGCTCGTGGGACGCCAGCGCCGTCCGGCCGCGCCGCTGGCGGGACGCGTCGGCGGCAGAGCCGGCCGAGGTGGCCGGTGGCTCTCGTGGCAGCGGGGACGCGGTGGGAGGACGGGTCGCCGCGTCCGGCGATCGAGGACCCGCGGGGATGAGGCGCGGTCCTCTCGGCTCTGCGCGCGTCCCGGCCCGGCTGGGAGGTGAGCCCGTAGGCCCGGGTCGCGGCTGCGGCATACCACGCCGTGCGCGGCGACGTGCCCGCCTCGTTGGTGGCAGGCACGAGCGGACGGGAGCTCGTCGAGGTCGGGTACGCCGCCGACGTCGCCCTGGCCGCCGAGGTGGACGTCGGCTCGACCATGCCCGGTTCTGGCCGATGGGTGGTTCGGGGCGGCCTCGGGGTGAGTGCTGGGTGAGTGCCCGCTTCGCGAAGTCGGCCTCGCGTGGCACTGCTGTGGGCACCTCGCTCGCGCCGGCGAGTCGGATTCTTCCGACTTTGCCGATCAACGTGACGCCGGGACCGCTCGTGACGGCCCACCTGGAAGCGCTTTGGGTGTGATCGCGGTGGGTTCTCTGCCGGTGAACGTCCGCCGCCGGCTACCCGCAGTGTTCACCTCACTGGGCGGTGTGGCCACGGATCGACGTGCGGTCGTGGTGGTCCTGCCGCCGGCCCTCAAGGCTGGTCAGCAGGTGATCCAACCGATGGATCGCCCCCTTGAGGGCCGCGTCCACGCTGCCTGCGTCGTCGGTCACGGTGACCGGGTTCTGACCCTCCAGTCGCGCCTCGATCATGCATCGGATGTCGGCATCGGTCACCCGCCCGGCGCTCTC
>CAYPYK010000203.1:0-6476 GCA_964414665.1 uncultured Intrasporangiaceae bacterium
AGGTCAGCACCGAGCAGTACATCGACATCCCCGACGAGGTTCTCGACGTCTACCGGCTGTGGCGGCCGTCGCCGCTGTACCGGGCGCACCGGCTCGAGAAGGCGCTCGGCACCCCCGCCCGGATCTACTACAAGTACGAGGGCGTCTCCCCGGCCGGCTCGCACAAGCCGAACACGGCCGTACCGCAGGCCTTCTACAACGCCAAGGCCGGCATGAAGCGGCTGACGACCGAGACCGGGGCCGGCCAGTGGGGCACCGCCCTCTCCTTCGCCTGCGCCCAGTTCGGGCTCGAGTGCGAGGTCTGGCAGGTCCGCGCGTCCTACGACGGCAAGCCCTACCGCAAGATGATGATCGAGACCTTCGGCGGGACGATCCACCCCAGCCCCTCCGACCTCACCGCGGCCGGACGGGCGGTCCTCGCCGAGCACCCGGACTCCCCCGGCTCGCTCGGTGTCGCGATCAGCGAGGCCGTCGAGGTGGCCGCGGGCGACCCCACCGCCAACTACGCGCTCGGCAGCGTGCTCAACCACGTGCTCCTGCACCAGACGATCATCGGCGAGGAGACACTCCTCCAGCTGGCCAAGGTCGGCGAACAGGCCGACGTCGTCATCGGCTGCGCCGGCGGTGGGTCGAACTTCGGCGGTCTGGCCTTCCCGTTCCTCCGCGAGAAGCTGGCGAGCGGCAGCGGTCCGGTCATCCGCGCTGCCGAGCCGGCGTCGTGTCCCTCGCTCACCCAGGGCACCTACGCCTACGACTTCGGCGATGTCGCCGGCCTGACACCGATGATGAAGATGCACACCCTCGGACACGACTTCATCCCCGACCCGATCCACGCGGGTGGCCTCCGCTACCACGGCATGAGCCCGCTCATCTCGCACCTCTACGAGGAGAGGCTCATCGAGGCGGTGGCCGAGGTGCAGCGGGACACGTTCGCGGCGGGAGTCCTGTTCGCCCGCACCGAGGGCATCGTGCCCGCCCCGGAGACCGCCCACGCGCTCGCCGCGGTCGTCGCCGAGGCCCGCGCCTGCACCGAGTCCGGCGAGGCGAAGGTCATCGTCGTCGGCCTGAGCGGTCACGGCCACCTCGACCTGCCGGCCTACGAGGCGTACCTGCACGGCGACCTGTCCGACCACACCTGGGCGGACACCGAGCTTCAGGAGTCCGTCGCCCGGGCGCTGGCCAAGCTCCCGGTCGCCCCCGCCTGACCCCGCCGGCGACCCCCCTCGCGCCGAGCCGCACCCGGTATGCCGGCCACCCGGCATACCGGGTCGCCGGGCAGTCTCAGGCGAGGGAGACGAGGTCGCGGTAGTCCATGCCCCACAGGTCCTCCACGCCGTCGGGGAGCAGGAGGATGCGCTCGGGCTCGAGCGCGTCGACGGCCCCCTCGTCGTGCGTGACGAGGACGACCGCCCCGCCGAAGTTCCGCAGCGCCCCGAGGATCTCCTCCCGGGACGCCGGGTCGAGGTTGTTCGTCGGCTCGTCCAGGAGCAGGACGTTCGCCGACGACACGACGAGCAGGGCCAGGGAGAGTCGCGTCTTCTCGCCACCGGAGAGAACCCCGGAGGGCTTGTCGACGTCGTCTCCCGAGAAGAGGAAGCTGCCCAGCACCTTGCGGACGTCGGTCTCGCCGAGATCGGGTGCGGCGGACTTCATGTTCTCCAGGACCGTCCGCGACACGTCGAGGTTCTCGTGCTCCTGGGCGTAGTAGCCGAGCTTGAGCCCATGTCCCGGCTCGACGCGGCCGGTGTCCGGCTCGTCGACCCCGGCGAGGATCCGCAGCAGCGTCGTCTTGCCGGCGCCGTTGAGCCCGAGCACCACGACCCGGGAGCCGCGGTCGATGGCGAGGTCCACGTCGGTGAAGACCTCGTTGGAGCCGTAGGAGCGGGACAGCCCGCTCGCCCGAAGCGGCGTCTTGCCACACGGCGCCGGGTCCGGGAAGCGCAGCTTGGCGACCTTGTCACGCATCCGGTCGCCCTCGGTCGACTCCAGCAGGCGCTCGGCGCGGCGGGCCATGTTCTGGGCCGCCGTCGCCTTGGTCGCCTTGGCACGCATCTTGTCCGCCTGGGCGAGCAGGGCGGCGGCCTTCTTCTCGGCGTTCGCCCGCTCCCGGTGCCGGCGCCGTTCGTCGGTCTCCCGCTGGAGGAGGTACGCCTTCCAGCCGAGGTTGTAGGTGTCGAGCTCACACCGGTTGGCGTCGAGATGGAAGACCTTGGTGACGACGGCGTCGAGCAGGCCGACGTCGTGTGAGATGACGATGAGGCCCCCGCGGTAGTTCTTGAGGTGCTCGCGGAGCCAGGTCACGGAGTCGGCGTCCAGATGGTTCGTCGGCTCGTCGAGGAGCAGGGTCTCGGCACCCGAGAAGAGGATCCGTGCCAGCTCGACCCGACGCCGCTGGCCGCCGGACAGGGTCTCCAGGCGCTGCTCGAGTGCCCGCTCGGTGAGCCCCAGGGCTCCGGCGAGCGAGGCGGCTTCCGACTCGGCGGCGTACCCGCCGGCGGCGGTGAACTCCGCGTCGAGCCGTGTATAGCGCCGCATCGCCCGCTCCTGCCGCTCCCCGACCTCCTCCCCCATGGCGGCCTCGGCCACCCTCAGGTCGCGGACGATCGTGTCGAGGCCGCGCGCGGAGAGGATGCGGGCCCGGGCCGTGATCTGTAGATCACCGGTGCGCGGGTCCTGGGGCAGGTAGCCCACCTGCCCCGTCGAGGTCACCGTGCCCGCCGCCGGATGGGAGACTCCCGCCAGGACCTTGGTCAGCGTGGTCTTGCCGGCACCGTTTCGGCCGACGAGGCCGATCCGGTCACCGGGCCCGACCCGGAACGTCGCGCCGTCGACGAGCAGCCGGGAGCCGGCGCGCAGCTCGACGGACGTGGCGGTGATCACGGGTGCTCCTCGGGTGTCTGGTCTGACGGGCGGCTCCGGGCGCGCCGAAGCATCGGGTGATGGGCGGGGTCGCCCAACGCGCGGGGTACCCCGCGGCGACCGTGCCGTGCGGAGCGCGCCCGGATGGGGACTCGGCCTCCCAGTCTAAGCGGCTCGCCCGGTATGCCCGACCGCCGTCGGTGTCGGCCCCGGGCCTTCGGCTGCGGGCGCCGACTCACCAGAGCGATCGATCCCGCGGCGGCCTACCCGCCGGCCCGAGGGCCTGCTCAGCCCGGCTCGTCGATGGCGATGCGCACCGCGCGCCCGCGCTCGAGCGCCCGGCCCAGCAGGGCGAAGCTCGGGTCGGGCAGGTCATAGAGGTCTCGTCGGGGCAGATCCCTCAGGGACGCCAGCCGAGGGTCCTCGAGGACGTGGCCCGCCAGGGCGCGGTCCCCGCCCAGGATGAGGCCCGCGGCACCGGCTCCGACGACCAGCCGCACGACGTGCTCGGCGACGGCTCCGACGAGCGCGTCGGCCTGGTTGCCCCGCCGGCGGGCGAAGCGCTGCTGGGACCAACCACCGGCCGCCGTCCTGGACTGGACGTAGCGCGACCCCACCTTGTGCGCGGTGAGTGCGCCACGACGGGCCAGGCCCACGGCATACCCACCGCGCCGGACGAGGACCAGGGCGAGCGGGTCATGGTCGAACCGCTCCATCCCCTCGATGTACTGGGGGCCATCGGGGTTGTGCGCCGCGAACCGCTCCAGCCAGCCGTCGAGCCGTTCCGGCGCCACCTCGACGATGCGGGTCATGGCCTATGCCGCCCGTCTGTGGTGGGTAGGCGGGGCGGGTCAGATGTTGAAGCCGAGGGCCCGCAGCTGCTCACGGCCCTCCATGGTGATCTTGTCCGGGCCCCATGGGGGCATCCACACCCAGTTGATCCGGTGCGAGGAGACGAGCCCCTCGAGCGCCGCCCGTGCCTGGTCCTCGATGACGTCGGTGAGGGGGCAGGCGGCCGAGGTGAGGGTCATGTCGATGACGACCGCGCCGTCGTCGTCCAGGTGCAGCCCGTAGATGAGGCCGAGGTCGACGACGTTGATGCCCAGCTCGGGGTCGACGACGTCACGCAGCGCCTCCTCGATGTCGACCAGCTCGACCGTCGCCGCGCCCTGGCCCTCGCTCGTGGTGGTCTCGGTCATCTCGTTCCTCCGTCGGAGTCATCGGTAGGGGTGGTGATCCCGGCCTGGTGCAACGCATCGGTGAACGCCATCCATCCCAGGAGGGCGCACTTGACGCGCGCGGGGTACTTGGACACGCCTGCGAAGGCGACGCCGTCGCCGATGACCTCCTCGTCACCGGGGTCGGCGCCCTTCGAGGTGAGCATGTGCCGCATCGCGGCGAACGTCTCCAGCGCCTCGCTCAGCGGGTGGCCGATGACCTCCTGGGCGAGGACGGAGGTCGAGGCGGTGCTGATGGAGCAGCCCGTCGCGTCATAGGAGATGTCGCCGACGACGGGGTCCTCGCCGTGGCCGGCGCTGGTGTCCAGGTGGATGCGCAGTGTCACCTCGTCGCCGCACGTCGGGTTGACGTGGTGGACCTGTGCCTCGAACGGCTCGCGCAGCCCCGCCTTCACGGGACGCTTGCTGTGCTCGAGGATGAGCTGCTGGTACAGATCCATCAGGCCCTCGCCATCGCGTCGACGCCGAAGATCGCCGGGACGGTGTCCAGGGCCGTGAAGAACGTGTCGATCTCGGCGGGGGTCGTGTAGACCGCCACGCTCGCCCTGGTGGACGACGTTGCGGCGAACCGTCGGTGCAGCGGCCAGGCGCAGTGGTGCCCCACCCGGACGGCCACGCCCGAGTCGTCGAGGACCTGGCCGACGTCATGAGCGTGGATCTCCGGCGAGGTGAAGCTCACCGCTCCGCCCCGGTGCCGGACCTCGGTCGGTCCCAGGACCCGCGTCCACGGCCGGCGCGCCAGTCCGTCGAGGAGCCGGCGCGTGAGCATCTCCTCGTGGGCATGCACCCGGTCCATCCCGAGACGCTCGAGATAGCCGATCGCGGCCGCCAGGCCGACCGCCTGGGCGGCCATCGGCACTCCGGGCTCGAACCGCTGCGGCGGGGCGGCATACGTGCTCCCCTCCATCCGCACCGTCTCGATCATCGAGCCGCCGGTGAGGAAGGGGGGCATCCCGTCGAGGATGTCGTAGCGGCCCCACAGGGCCCCGATGCCGAGCGGGCCCAGCATCTTGTGCCCGGAGAACGCCACGAGGTCGACGCCGAGCTCGGCGACGTCGACCGGCATGTGCGGCACCGACTGGCAGGCGTCGAGGACGACAAGTGCGCCGACCGCCCGAGCCGCCTCGAGGACCGGCGCGACCGGGTTGACGGTTCCAAGGACGTTCGAGGCGTGCGTGAAGGCGACGACCTTCGTCCGGTCGGTGACGACCCGGCCCAGGTCCTCGAGGTCGAGCCGTCCCTCGTCGGTGACCCCGATCCAGCGCAGCGTCGCGCCGGTGCGCCGGCACAGCTCCTGCCACGGCACGAGGTTGGCGTGGTGCTCCATCTCCGTGACGACGATCTCGTCGCCCTCCCGGATCACCAGCCGGGGGTCCGCCGAGGGGTCGTGGCTCGCGTTCGACAGTGCGTAGGCGACCAGGTTGAGCCCCTCGGTCGCGTTCTTGGTGAAGACGACCTCCCGGGTGGGGGCACCGATGAAGCGGGCCACCGTCTCCCGGGCGCCCTCGTAGGCGTCGGTGGCCTCCTCGGCGAGCTGATGTGCCCCGCGGTGCACCGCCGAGTTCACCTGCGTGTAGAAGTCACGCTCGGCGTCGAGGACGACGGTGGGCTTCTGTGACGTCGCGGCCGAGTCGAGGTAGACCAGGGGCTTGCCGTCCCGGACGGTGCGCGTGAGGACCGGGAAGTCGGCGCGGATCGCCGTGACCTCTGCCTCGGTGAAGGGGGTGGCACTCATGTCGACCTGGTTTCTGGCTTCGGGCGGGTGGATGCGGGGCCGGTATGCCGCGGCTCAGGCCGGGGCGAGGAAACGGTCGTAGCCCTCGTCCTCGAGGCGTTGGGCGAGCTCGGGGCCGCCCTCCTCGGCGACCCGGCCGTCGACGAACACGTGGACGAAGTCGGGCTGGATGTAGCGCAGGATCCGCGTGTAGTGGGTGATGAGCAGGACCCCGCAGCCCGTCGTGTCCTTGGCCCGGTTGACCCCCTCGGAGACGACGCGCAGCGCGTCGACGTCGAGGCCGGAGTCGGTCTCGTCGAGGACGGCGATCTTCGGCCTGAGGAGCTCCAGCTGGAGGATCTCGTGGCGCTTCTTCTCGCCACCGGAGAAGCCCTCGTTGACGCCGCGGTCGGCGAAGTCGGGGTCCATCCGGAGCCGGTCCATCGCCTCGCGAACCTCCTTGACCCAGGTCCGCAGCTTCGGGGCCTGGCCCTCGGTGGCGGTCTTGGCGGTGCGCAGGAAGTTCGACACCGTGACCCCGGGAACCTCCACCGGGTACTGCATGGCGAGGAAGAGCCCCGCCCGGGCGCGCTCGTCGACCTTCATGGTGAGGACGTCCTCGCCGTCGAGGGTGACGCTGCCGCCGGTGACGGTGTACTTGGGAT
>CAYPYK010000204.1:0-6398 GCA_964414665.1 uncultured Intrasporangiaceae bacterium
ACCAGGCGTCCTACCGGCCGGGTTCGTCTCCTTCACCTTCGGACCAGGCGTCCTACCGGTCGGGTTCGTCTCCTTCACCGTCGGACCAGGCGTCCTACCGGTCGGGTTCGTCTCCGGCGGGCCAGGGGTCTTGGCCGGGCCGGGGATGCTCGTCGACGCCGGGTTGGGAGCCCCACGGCTGTGCGTCGACTCGCCTCGGCCGGGCGTGGTGGGGCTGCCCGGGTGAGTGCTCTGGTGGGCGGCCGGGGCCCCGATGGCGTCGTGGGCGATGTCCTGCAGGGTCGGCGGCAGCACCCCGCCGTATGCGGCGGCGGCGACCGCGCCCGCCGTCAGCACGCCGGCGGAGGCGACGAGCACCGCGGCCGGACGAGCCACCAGCCGCCGGGCCAGCGTGGCGCGGCCCCGGCCCCACGACCGCGTGGTCTCGCACTGGTGTGCCGCGAACGCGGCGAGCGCCGCATCCAGGCCCACCAGGTCGGCCTCCGTCGTGGGAGCCGTCAGCGCCGCGAACAGGTCAGCGAGCGCTGCGTCCCCGTCGTCGACGAGGTCGCCCCCGGCCGGACCGGCCAGCAGTCGGTCGAGCAGCCACGGGTCGGTGGCCGGCTCGGGTTCGGGGGGACGCGGGTGCTTGGTATCAGTCATCTCGACAAGAGAACGTCGGCTTCGAGCTTCGCGTTACTCCAGGGAGGCTCGACCAGCTGCGCTCGCAGCGTACGCAAGGCCCGATGCACCGCCACTCGGACGGCGCCGGGGCTGCGTCCGACCAGGGTGGCGACCTCGGCGACGTCCATTCCGACCAGCACCCGAAGGGTGACCATCTCGGCCTGGTCGGCCGGCAGTGTGGCGACGAGGTCGAGCGCCGCCCGGGTCGACATCCTGCTCTCCACCAGGGCCGCGGGGCCCGGCGTGGCCGACGGCTCGTCGAGCTCCACCGGATCGGCCATCAGGTCCTCGGGGCGTCGTCCGGCGCGGCGACACTCGTCTACGTGGATGTTGTGGGAGATCGTGACGACCCATCGCCGGAAGCCAGGCTCGCCTCCCGAGAACGACCCCAGGCCGTCGAGCACTCTCAGCCAGGTCTGGGACGCCACGTCCTCCGCCTGTTGGCCCGCGGTGACCCGCAGGTACCGCACCAGCATGGGCTGTGTTTCACGCCACAGCTCCGCGAAGGCGTGCACGTCACCGTCGCGTGCTCCCTGGAGCACGTCGGCGAAGCGGTCACCCAGCACGGGGCCAGTATCCAGTCGCCGCAGACCCCACACACGGCGATTCGGACAAACCCGCGCTGTAACGCTGGGCACCGTGCCGACGATTCCTAGGTGAAGCCCTTGCACGCCCCAGCTACCGGAAGGGAGGCAGATGGTGCCCACCACGTGCCCCGCCCCCGCCGACGTCGCCGTCACCCGCACGACGCCCATCACCGACTGCTGGGGCTGGAGTGGACACGCTCACGCCGACGTGCGGTGCCGCCACCACCGCTCCACCCACCGGCGACCGGTTGCCCGGCACGGACGGCCGTCGAGGAACCACTGACCGCGGCATACCGCGCCGGTCGCCCGCACCACGGCTGAGAAATGACCATATGGCTGAGAAGGTTCTCAGCCACATGGTGACTTCTGAGCCATAAGCCGGCGCTGTCAGCGGACCCGCCGCTCGGCGACGATCTCGTCGCCCGCACGCTCAGTGGTCTCGACGAAGCCCAGTGCGGCATACAGGGATCGGGCCGCGTGGTTGCGGGGCTCGTAGCTGAGCCGCACCACGTCGTGGCCACCCGCTCGTGCCAGCGCGACGAGGGCCTCCACCGTGCCGCGCCCGTAGCCCTGGCGCTGCCGCCCGGCGTCGATGACCAGGCCGCCGACCCAGAACGACCCGTCGTCGTCGTCGACGCCGCCCATGACGAAACCGACGACCGGCCGATCCGCCGCCCCGGCGGCGCGGACGGCATACGGCCGCCACGGCCCCTCGTCATAGGCGCACAGGGCGAGGTAGCGGGTCACCGGGGCGACGAACGCCTCCTGGCCGGGTGCGACGGCGACCTCGGCGCAGTCCCGCCAGTTGTCCGGACCGACCGGCTCGAGGCCGACCGGCGGGTCGTGGACCGATCCTGTCACGGCTCCTCCTCGGGCGCGGGCCGGCCTGCCGGCCCGGTCTGCCGGGCCGCTGGCCGCGGAGGCGGGGATCGCGGGCCGGCGACGACGACCAGCGTACCGGCGGGTAGCCGGCCCCGCGGGAGACGTATGCCGGGTCCACCGCCGGCGGTGGCCGGCCGGTGGCGCCCGCGGTCACGAGCTCGGTCAGGGGACCTGGACGTCGGCGCGGGCGCGGGAGACCACATGGATGGTCACCGACGTGCCGAGCGCGTCCAGCAGCGGCCCGACCATCGGCAGGTCGGCCTGGCAGCTCATCGTCACCACCGCCGTCCGCCCGTCGGGCGAACCCGTTCCCGCGTCGACCTGCCACGAGGAGATCCCGACCGGCAGCGGCCGGCCCGCGACGTACTCCCCCACGCTCGCGAGCACCGACGCGTCGCTCAGCGGCACCGCGTCCTGGACACCGCGCGAGTAGGCGCTGGCGTCCAGCGCGTCGGCGGCATCGAGCGCCGCCGCGTCGGCCACGTCGAGCAGCCGCATCCGGGACAGCTGCGCCGAGGTCACCGCCACCGTCCCGAGGATGAGCATCAACGCGACCACGGTCAGCCCGATGATGAGCAGCGTCACCTGTCCCTCCTCGCGCCGCCGACCACCGGCACCCACAGAACCGGGGCGTACGCCCCGCTCCCACCCCCGGCGCACCGCGCGCCCCACCCGGCGGGCCACCAGGCCCGTCGCCGGGCTCACGGCACCACCTTGAACCGGTCGACGGTCGCCAGCTGGTCGGCCTCGATCGGCACGGCCAACGGGATGACGTCCCGCGCGAAGGCGGGCACGAGCGGCAGCGGCACCGTCACCACCGTGTGCAGCTCGACCCGCGCGTCCGGACGCAGGCACGGCGATCCGTCGCAGCGGATCGTCAGCTCCCCCTGGCCCTCGAAGCCCTGGTCGGCGAACGCGATCGCCGCAGCCGCCATCGCCCGCGGCTCGGCGTCCTCCTGCGAGGTCGCCGTCACGAACGCCCGCCCGGCCTCGCGGGCCGCCGTCGAGGCGGCATACGCCCCGGCCTGGACCCGCGCCAGCAGCAGCACGAGGTAGATCAGCGGCACCAGCAGCAGCGTCGACAGGAACACGAACTCGACCACGGCGCTCCCCTGCTCGTCGTGCCGCCGGCCCCCGCGCCGTGCCGGTCGCAGACCGCGCACCGGGCTCACTGGTCCTCCTCGAACGCCCGACCGGTCACGTCCAGCCCACCGGAGACCCCCAGCGGCCCGAACACCGGAAGCGGTGCCCGGACCCGCACGGTCACGACCTGCACCCCACCGACCGTCGCCGTCCCGGCCGTGACGTCGCCGGCATACCGCGCCGACAGCGACGCCGTCACCAGCTCGCGCGTGCGCGCCATCCCGTCGCCCGGCACCGCATCGGCCCGTGCGCCGTACCGCGCGCCCTCCGAGGCGCATGAGATCAGGGTGTTGCGGACGTACAGCGCGAACCCGAGCTGGAACACCGCGAGGAACAGGGCCAGCACCAGGACCGAGACCAGCACGAAGTCGACGACCGCGGACCCCCGCTCGTCGCGGCGACGCGCAGCCGCCCCCGGTGCGGCCCACCGCCGCGAGGACCGCCCGGTATGCCGCGCCCGGCGGTCCGGCGCGAGGGCGCACCCGCCCACACCGACCCGCTCAGCCGGTCACCGAGCTCAGCGCCCGGTGCAGGATGTCGACCAGCTCGGTCCGTGCCACCGCCCACAGCACGGTGACCAACCCGGCCGTCATCAACGTGATGAGCACCCAGCCCGGCACGTCGCCCCGCTCGTCGCGCGGCCGGCGTGGGCCGGCGGCGTGCCGGACCCCCCTCGTCACTCTCTCCAGCGCTGCCATGGTGCGGTCCTCCCTGCTCGACCTGACGAATAGCCCCTGGTCACAACGTGAACCTGAGGAACGTGAACCCCGGGAAGACGGCGAAGACCACCGTCACCGGGAGGATGAGAAAGACAACGGGGACCATCATGGCGATCTCACGCTTGCCGCCGGACTCCATGACCGCGCGACGCCCCTCCTCTCGGACGTCCTGCGCCTGCGCGCGCAGGACATCGGCAAGAGGGGTACCCCGCTCGACCGCCACGATGATCCCGTCCACGAACCGCGCGAGACCGGCCAGGCCGGTGCGGTCGGCGACGCCCTGCAGCGCGGTCGGCAGGTTGGCCCCTGCCCGGGCGTCGGCCAGCGCCCGGCGGAGCTCGTCGGAGAGCTCGCCGTGCGACAGGCGGCACACCCGCTCCAGAGCGGCGACCGCCCCCTCGCCGGCACCCACGGCCAGCGCGAGCAGCTCGGCGATCGTGGGGAACTCCGCCAGGATCCGGCTCTCCCGGCGCAGTGCTCGCCGGGTGAGCGCCCAGTCCGACCACACGAGGCCGAGACCGGACCCGATGAGGGTGAGCAGGACAACAGTGACGCTGCTGCTCCCCCGGGTGAGGTAGAGCGTCATCGCGACCGCTCCCGCGGCCGCACCCCCGGCCGCTCCCCACATCACCTGTTCGGCCCGGAAGCGCTCGACATCGGGCGCGTGGCCGGCGCGCTGGAGCCGGTGCCGGACCGATGCCGTCCCACCGAGCAGGCGGTCGACCCCACGGCCGAGATCGGCGAGCACCGGCGCCGCGAGGGCGGACAACATCCCACCTCGCGACGTCACCTGGTCGAGCAGGCGGGACGGGCGCGGGGTGTCTCGCAGGTAGGGGAGCACGCGTTCGGCGAGTCCGGTGCGCCGATGCCACGGAAGCCCAGACCAGAGCAGGAGGAGACCGACCCCGAACACCGCCCCGACGAGGGCACCGGGACGGGACAGGATGCCGCTCATCGCAGCACCCGCTCGTCCTCGGGCAGCCGCCCGATCCGCACCATGACGCGGTAGGCGACAATGGTCACGGTGGCCCCGACGGCCAGCACCAGTCCCCCGACCCGGGTCCCGTAGGCCTGCACCGACTCCGGCCGGGTCGAGAGCATGGCGAGGACCACCCACGGTGCGGCCACCGCCAGCCGCGCGGCGTTGACCGTCCACGCCTGTCGGGTCTCCATCTCGGCCCGGGTGCGGGCGTCCTCGCGCAGGAACGTCGACAGGGTGCGCAGCAGCCGGCCGAGATCGCTCCCGCCGACCTCCCGCGCGATCCGCATCGACTCGACGAGCCGGTCGGCGACCGGGTCGCTCAACCGGTCCTTGAGCCGGCTCAGGCTGTCCTGGAACCGGCCGGTCAGCCGGTAGTCCTCACCGAACGCGGCGAACGCCGGGCGGAGCTCCTCCGGTCCGCGGTTCGCCAGCTGGGACAGGGCCTCCGGCAGCGCCATCCCGGCCCGCACGGCCGAGGCGATGTTGTCGACAGCATCGGGCCAGACGTCACGAAGGCGGCTGCGCCTGCCACGAGCCCGCATGCGTACGACGGCGAGCGGGGCGTACCCGGCCATGAGGGCGAAGCAGAGCGCCACGGCGGGAACGGCGACCACGGCATACCCGATGAGAAAGACCAGGACGCCAGCGATGACGGCCGCCGAGGCCAGCGCCCGCGGCGTGACGGTGGCATAGCCCGCCTGGACGAGATCGTCAGCGAACCGCGCCAGCAGGTGCGACCGGCGACGCGGCTCCCGCGGTGCGGTCGCCGGAACCCAGCAGGACCACCAGACCAGGAAGAGGCCGACCCCGAGGAGCAGCCCCGCCACCAGGCCGCTCACGCCGCCCCCTGGGCGAGCAGCGCCGCCACGTCGTAGCCGGCGCGCTGGAACCGGTCGAGGTGCGGCGGGAACCCGTCGGCCCGCACGAGCTCGCCGTCGCGCCGCACGAACAGCTCGGCAACCTCGACGATGTCGCCCTCGGCCCGGCCGGGCACCGCGACGATCTCGCGCACCTTGCGGCTGCCGTCGCGCTCCAACGCGGCGTGGACGACGATGTCGATCGAGCTCGCCACCGTCGGCACGACGAAACGGCTGGAGACGTTCTCCCCGGCCAGCAGCGGCAACGTACACATCTTCGTGACCGCCTCGCGGGCGCTGTTGGCGTGGATGGTGCACATGCCGGGAAGTCCCGAGTTGAGGGCGATCAACAGGTCGAGACTCTCGGCCTGGCGCACCTCGCCGACGATGATGCGCGACGGCCGCATCCGCAGCGCCTCCTTCACGAGGCGGCGCAGCGGAACCTCGCCGGTGCCCTCGAGCGAGGGCTGGCGCACCTGGAGCGAGGCGACGTCGCGCAGCGGGATCTTGAGCTCGAAGACCTCTTCGCACGTGACGACCCGCTCACGCGGCGGGACCGCCGAGG
>CAYPYK010000205.1:0-6387 GCA_964414665.1 uncultured Intrasporangiaceae bacterium
CTCCGTCGCCGCCCAGGGCCGCCTGCCGGAGCTGACGACCGACACGATCGCCTTCGCCGGCGCGTACCACGGCTGGGGCTTCCACGAGGATGGCTGCCGGTCCGGGGTCGACGCCGCCCGCGCGTTCGGGGTGACCTGGTGATCACCGCCACCGACCTGCCGGCGCTGCCCTCCCTCGCGGTGGGCACCGTCCACCACACGCGGCATACGCCGATCCGGCACGAGTTCACCAACCGGCACTACGCGTGGCTCGTCGACCTCGAGGACCCGCCGCGGCTGCCGCGCTGGCTGAGCCCGTTCGCGGACTTCCGTGGCGAGGACCACCTCGACGGGGCGCCGGGCCTGGTCGCGCTGCGAGCCGAGGTCGCGCGCCGGCTGGCCGCACAGGGCGTGGACACCGACGACCTCGCGAGGGTCGTCATGCTCGCCAACCCGCGGGTCCTCGGCCACGTGTTCAACCCGATGAGCGCCTTCTGGTGCTTCTCCTCGGAGGGCTCGCTGCGTGCCGTCCTCGTCGAGGTCCACAACACCTACGGCGGCCGGCATACCTACGTCATGCGTCCCGACCGGTGCGACCGGGCCGCGAGCGCCAAGGAGTTCTACGTCTCGCCCTTCAACGACGTCTCCGGCGACTACGAGATCAGCTTCCACCTCCGTCCCGACCGGGTCGGGGTGTCGATCCGGCTGGTCCGCGACGGCAGGCCCGTCGTGACGGCGAGCGTCGCCGGCCGGTGCGCGCCGGCCACGACCGCGTCGGTGGCCCGGACCGTGCTGCGTCATCCCCTGGTGACACAGCGGGTGACCGCTCTCATCCGCGTCCACGGCATCTGGCTGTGGCTGCGCCGACTCCCCGTCCACCCCCGACCTCGAGCCCACCTGGAGCCACTGTCATGACCGCGACCCTTCCGATGACCAGCCGGTACGAGATGCCCCGGCTGCGGGCCCATCTCACCCGGGGCGCCGTGGCGAGAGCGATCGTCCACCGCGTCGTGACCGGTATGCCGGTCCGGCTGGCCTACCCCGACGGCGGGGTCGTCGGCGCCGTCGCCGCGGATGCCCCCACCGTCGAGGTGGTCCGGCCCCGCTCGCTGTTCCAGCGGCTGGAGAGCCATCCCAAGATCGGCCTCGGGGAGGCCTACATGGCCGGTGACTGGCGGGCCGCCCCCGGCACCGACCTCGCCGAGCTGCTCATGCCGTTCGCGCCACGGCTCGGTCGGCTGCTCCCCAGGCCACTGCTCGCGCTGCGGGCCCTCGTCGACGAGGCCCTGCCCACCCACCAGCGCAACACCCTCGCCGGGTCCCGTGCCAACATCGAGGCCCACTACGACCTGAGCAACGACCTGTTCGCCGGGTTCCTCGACCCGACCATGTCCTACAGCTCGGCGATGTTCGACCCCGACGCCCCGCTCGCCGCTCAGGACCTCCTCGGCGCCCAGCACCGCAAGATCGACGCTATCCTCGACGCCGCCGGCGTCCGGGCCGGATCGCGGGTGCTCGAGATCGGGACCGGGTGGGGCGAGCTCGCGCTGAGAGCCGCGCAGCGCGGCGCCCGGGTCACCTCGATCACCCTGTCGTCGGAGCAGCGGGCCCTGGCCCAGGAGAAGGTCGAGCGTGCCGGCCTCGCCGATCACGTCGACATCCGCCTCGAGGACTACCGGGAGACCACCGGCCGCTTCGACGCGGTGGTCAGCGTCGAGATGGTCGAGGCGGTGGGCGAGGAGTTCTGGCCGACCTACTTCGCCACCCTCGACTCGCTCGTCGCCGACGGCGGGACGGTGGCCATCCAGGCCATCCTCATGGACCACCGCCGCTTCCTCGCCACCCGGCACTCCTACGGCTGGATCCAGAAGTACATCTTCCCCGGGGGGTTGATCCCCTCGCTGGAGGCCATCGACGAGGTGGCCACCCGGCATACCGGGCTGAGGGTCGCCGACGTCCACGCGTTCGGTCCCGACTACGCCGAGACGCTGCGCCGGTGGCGAGAGCGGTTCACCGACAACTGGCAGGAGATCTCCCGCCACGGCTTCGACGAGACCTTCCGCCGGATGTGGGAGTACTACCTCGCCTACTGCCAGGCGGGGTTCGCCACGGGCTACCTCGACGTCGCCCAGATCACCCTGACCAAGAACGGCTCGCCGCGCGCGGTCTCCGCGTCGGCGGCATGACTCCCAAGGAGAAACCCATGACGACTCTGCATCGCACCGTGCGGACGGCTGCCCCGCCCGACCTCGTGTTCAGCTATCTCGTCGACTTCGGCAACGCCATGGACTGGGACTACGGGACCGTCTGGTGTGAGCGGGTGTCCGGCGACGGAGGACCGGGAACCGTCTACCACAACGTCTCGAGGTTCGCTGGACGCACCGTCGAGCTCGACTACACGGTGGAGTCGGTGGAGCAGCCCCGGTTCGTCGTCGTCGGCCGCAACACCACGACGACGAGCCGCGACACGATCACGGTCACGCCCGACGGCGCCGGGAGCCTGGTCGACTACTCGGCCGAGTTCAGCTTCACCGGGCCCGCCCGCTACCTCGGCCCGCTCATGAGCCCGCTGCTCAACCGGCTCGGCGACCAGACCGAGGACACCCTGCGCGCGGCGCTCGCCACGCTGTGACCGCACTGCTCTGGCTGCGCCGCGACCTGCGCCGCCGGGACCTGCCGGCCCTCGGCGCCGCGGCCTGCGCCGGCGGCGATGGCGGGGTCGCCGTCGCCTTCGTCGTCGACCCGGCGCTGTGGAACGGCGGCGGCGCGGCGCGGCGCGCCTGGCTGGCGGCGAACCTCGTCCGGCTCGACGCGGCCTACGACGGCCGACTCGTGCTCCGCCTCGGCGACCCGCGGGAGGTCGTCCCACGGCTGGCCGCCGAGGTCGGCGCGACGTCGGTGCACGTCTCGCGGGAGACGACGCCGGCCGGGAGGCGTCGCGACGAGGCGGTGGCGTCGGCGCTGGGGGAGGACGGCGTCGGATGGGTCGAGACCGGGACCCCGTATGCCGTCGGCCCGGGTCTCGTCGTCAACGGCTCGGGCGAGCCGTACCGGGTGTTCACGCCGTTCTCGAGGGCCTGGCGCGCCCACGGCTGGCCGGACCCGGCTCCGGAGCCGCGGGGCCTGCGGCTCGTCGAGGCCGACAGCCACGCCCGGGCCAAGCGGATGGTCGGCGCCGCACTGATGGAGAACGGCATACCTCCGCTGCCTGCGGCGGGTGAGGTGGCGGCCCTGCGTCGGTGGCGGGCGTTCGTCCAGGGTCGGGTCGCGGCATACGCCCAGGAGCGGGACCGGCCGGACCTGGCGGGGACGTCGCGGATGGGCCCCTACCTCACGCTCGGGGTGGTCCACCCGCGGACCCTGCTGGCGGATCTCGCGGATCTCGGGCTGCTGACGGGCGGTGGCGCCGAGGCGTTCGAGAGCGAGCTCGCATGGCGGGAGTTCTATGCCGATGTGCTGTGGCACCACCCCGGGAGCGCGTGGACGGACCTGCGGGAGGGCCTGTCCGGGCTGCGCTACGACGAGCCCGAGGATGCCGTCGCGGCGTGGCGGGCGGGGCGGACGGGCTACCCGCTCGTCGATGCGGGCATGCGCCAGCTCCTCGCCACCGGCTGGATGCACAACCGGGTGCGGATGGTCGCGGCGAGCTTCCTCACCAAGGATCTCCACGTGTGGTGGCCGGTCGGCGCGCGGCACTTCCTGGCGCATCTGCTCGACGGCGATGTCGCCTCGAACAGCCACGGCTGGCAGTGGGTCGCGGGCACCGGGACCGATGCCGCGCCGTACGTCCGGGTGTTCAACCCGGTGACGCAGGGGCTGCGGTTCGACCCCGAGGGCGACTACGTGCGCGAGTGGGTCCCCGAGCTGGGGCATCTGCCCGGCAAGGCCGCCCATCAGCCGTGGGAGCATCCGGACGGCTACGCCCACGGCTACCCGCGACGCATCGTCGACCACGCCGCGGAGCGCCGGGAGGCGCTGCGCCGCTACGAGTCCGCCCGCCGCTGATGGTCCGGGCGCCCGTTTCTGGCCTCCCCGGCCCCCCTCACCCCTGCGTCGTCGGGGGACCGGGGTCGGGTGGGGCGGGGGGGGCGGCAGGGCGTCAGCGGCCGGTGGCTGCCGTCCGGAAGACCAGCACGGGGCAGGGCGCGTGGTGCGCGCAGTACGAGGCGATCGAGCCGAGGTGCAGCCCGGGAAGGGTCCCCAGGCCGTGGCTGCCGACGACGAGGAGCGCCGCGCCCCGGGCCGCCTCGACGAGAGCCGCCCGTGGCTGGAGGCGGATGACCCGGGTGCTGATGGGCACGCCTCTCGCATCCGGAAAGACCTGGGCGACGGCTCGGTTGACGATCTCCTCCCCGTCGGCCTGGAAGTCCGCGTCCTCGAACGCGAGCATCGGGTAGTAGCCGACCGGGATGTCCCACGCGAGGACCGCGTGGACCGCTGCGCCCGTCAGACGGGCTTGCCCGACGGCCCACCTCAGCGCGCCGACGCTGAGGTCGGACCCGTCGATGCCGACGACGATGAACGGACGACCTGGCTGCTCACTCATGTGACGTCTCCCCTTTCACCTCCACGCTGGCACGCGGCGGGCCGCAGGTGTTAGGGCGCAGATCACGTCGGGTACGGGCCGCGCGACATGGAGGTAGCGAAAGCCGTACGGGGTCCCTCGGCCGGCTGTCGAGGCACCCGGCGCCACGGCATACCCGAGGAGGCGGTGAGGTGCGCACCGCCGCGGGGCTACGGTGTCGCCATGACCCCACAGCCGAGCGGGACCCGCCAGGAGCGTGTCGCCGGCGCGGTCGGCGCCGTCGTCGACACCGCTCTCGACCGGCTCGTCCTCCCCGGGTTCTCCGCCATCGGGTATGCCGTCCGCCGTCGCCTGCCGACGTGGCCGGTCGACCCCTCGCCGAACGCCCTCGCCGGCCGCGAGGTGGTGGTGACCGGCGCGTCCTCGGGGCTGGGCACCGAGACGGCGGCGCAGCTCCTCGCCCTCGGCGCCCACGTCCACCTCGTCGTCCGGGACGAGGCCAAGGGTCACGAGACGGCCCGTGCCCTCGGTGGGTCGACGACGGTATGGCGCTGCGACGTCGCGGACCTCGACAGCGTTCGAGAGCTCGCGGGGGACCTCCTCGGCTCGGGCGCCCGGCTCCGCGGGGTCGTCCACAACGCCGGCGCCCTGCCACCGGAGCGCGCAGAGTCGCCGCAAGGGCACGAGCTGACGATGGCCCTGCACGTCCTCGGTCCGGTGCTCATGACCGAGCGGCTTCTGCCCGCCATGGCCGGCGAGCAGGCCCGGGTCGTCTTCGTCACCTCCGGCGGGATGTACACCCGTTCCCTGCCGGTCGACGACCCCGAGTACCGACAGGGAACGTATGCCGGCGCCACGGCATACGCGCGGAGCAAACGGACCCAGGTCGAGCTGCTCCCGGAGCTGGGACGGCGCTGGTCCGGCGGCGGCGCGGCCGTCTATGCGACCCACCCCGGCTGGGCCGCGACCCCCGGCGTCAGCGAGTCACTGCCGGGTTTCGAGCGGGTAGCCCGGCCGATCCTGCGGGACGTGGCGGCCGGGGCGGATACGACGACGTGGCTTCTCGCGGTCGACCCCCGCCCGACGGGCGGCGGTCTGTGGCACGACCGGCGGCAGCGCCCCACCTCGGTGGTGCCGTGGACCCGACCGAGTGACGCGGAGCGCCGGCGGATGTGGGCCTGGGCGGAGGCCGCCACTGGCCTGCTGCCCTGAGGGCGTCAGTCCGCCCCACCGGCTGAGCCGATGGGGCGGACACCCCCTGCCTCCCCTGTGGGTGTCGAGTGTCACCGACCGGTGTCGGCGGTTCGGTGGACGGACACCGGGCACGGAGCGAGCGGACGGTCGGACTCGTTCGCCATGGGCACCATCCCCTTCGGGCACCACGCTGGCACGCGCGGGCACCCGATCGGTAGGACGAACGTCACCTCGAGGCGGCCTTTCTGAACGGTCGGGTTGGATAGGTCGCGGCCGTTTTGTATCATGGGGGACCCGAGGGGAGTACTTCCCAGTCCTCGTCCGGTCATCACGAGCGCTCCATGGCGCTCCCGGACAGGGTCGGCGCCGGCGCCGATGAAGGAGACCTCGAAGCCATGTGCTTTGAGGAGCCCCGCATGTCCCCCCCTGTCCTACCCCTCGCCACGCCCACCGTGACCGCGGCACCCGTCGGGACGCCCCTGTTGTGGGCCCTGACCATCGGCGCCATCGCCCTGCTGCTGCTCGTCGACCTCACCCTGACCCACCGCCCACACGCGGTGTCGATGCGGGAGGCGGTCGGCTGGTCGGCGTTCTACGTCGCCATCCCGCTCGCCTTCGGCGCCTGGGTGTGGGGGTCCCACGGCGGCGAGCGCGGGGTCGAGTACTACACCGGCTACCTCGTCGAGAAG
>CAYPYK010000206.1:0-6330 GCA_964414665.1 uncultured Intrasporangiaceae bacterium
CGACGAGCCCGCCCGCCACAAGGTGCTCGACGTCATCGGCGACCTCGCCCTGGCGACCGCTCTCGACGCCGTGGAGCGCACCGGCGCTCACGGTGCCGTCGAGCACGTCCAGCTCTCCACCCGGGCGGAGCTGCGTCGGATGGCCCGGCTCGGCATCCGCGCCAGCGTCCAGCCCGGACACCTCTGGGACGACCGCGACGTCACCATGCGATGTTGGCCGGACCGCGCCGAGCGGGTCTTCGCGTTCCGGTCGATGCTCGACGCCGGGGTCACCCTCGTGCTCGGGTCCGATGCTCCGGTCTCGCCCCTGGAC
The DNA here is from genome assembly GCA_964414665.1 of uncultured Intrasporangiaceae bacterium. Taxonomy (GTDB): domain Bacteria; phylum Actinomycetota; class Actinomycetes; order Actinomycetales; family Dermatophilaceae; genus CAVSJJ01. Next base: position 314 of record CAYPYK010000206.1, read on the forward strand.
CCGTGGCTCGCCATCGCCGCCGCCGTTCACCGCAGCGGTGACGACCGGGGCTCCTGGCACCCCGAGCAGGCGATCACCGCCCGCGAGGCGCTGGCTGCCTCCACCGACGGGCAGGGCACGATCGCCGTCGGCAACCGTGGTGACGTCGTCCTGCTCGACGCCGACCCGCTGGCCGGCGACCCGGCCGACACGGGGGCGCTCGCGGCATACCTCGGGACCGTGCCCGTGGCGGCGACGTTCCTCGCAGGGCGCCCCACCTACCTCGAGCTCTAGAGCCGGGCGCCGGCCGCGCGCAGCACCGGGTCGACCTCGATGTCGGGCCTGGCGAGGTATGCCGCCAGCTCGGCGCGCATCCGCGGCTCCCAGAACCTCACGATGTGGGCGGCGGTCTGCTCGGCGGCGGAGTCGGCAGGAAGGTGGCCGAACTGGCGGGCGATGTCGCGACCCATCCGCAGGACCGCGGGCTCGGCGAGTGTCACGACACCACCGCCGGGCCTGCGGTGCGAGCCGTCTCGGGCTCGGCGGAGTTCGCGACCCTCACCTCGACCGCCGTGACCTTGTACTCGGGGCAGTTCGTCGCCCAGTCGCTGTTCTCGGTCGTCACGACGTTGGCGCCGGTCACTGGGTGGTGGAACGTCGTGTAGACGACCCCCGGCGGCATCCGGTCGGACACCAGGGCCGGCAGGTGGGTCGCCCCGACCCGGCTGGTCAGCTCGAGGGTGTCGCCGGTGTGGATGCCTCGGACCTCGGCGTCGGCCGGGTGGATCTCGAGGACGTCGGTCGGGTGCCAGGTCGAGTTCGCCGTCCGCCGGGTCTGGGCGCCGACGTTGTACTGAGTGAGGATCCGGCCCGTCGTGAGGACCAGCGGGTAGCGCCGGTTGGTCACCTCGGTGGTGGGGACGTAGACCGTCTCCACGAGCCTGCCCCTGCCCCGGACGAACGAGCCGACGTGCATCGTCGGGGTCCCGTCGGGGGCGGCGTCGTTGACGGGCCACTGCATGGAGCCGGCCTCGTCGAGCCGGGCGTGCGTGACGCCGGCGAACGTCGGTGTCGTCGCGGCGATCTCGTCCATGATCTCGGCGGGGCCGGCATACGACATCGGGAAGCCCATGGCCGTGGCGATGTCGCAGACGACCTGCCACTCGTCCTTGCCGACCAGGGTGGGCATGACCGGGCGCACCCTCCCGAGCCGTCGCTCGGCGTTGGTGAACGTCCCGTCCTTCTCCAGGAAGCTCGTCCCCGGCAGGAAGACGTGGGCGAACCGCGCGGTCTCGTTGAGGAAGAGGTCCTGGACGACGACGAGCTTCATGGCCCGCAGGGCCGCCTCGACGTGAGCGGTGTTGGGGTCGGACTGGGCGATGTCCTCGCCCTGGACGTAGAGGCCCTTGAACGCCCCGCCGAGCGCCGAGTCGAACATGTTGGGGATCCGCAGCCCCGGCTCGGGCTGGATCGGCACGCCCCACCGCTGCTCGAAGACGGCGCGGACCTCGGGGATCGACACATGCCGGTAGCCGGGCAGCTCGTGGGGGAAGCTGCCCATGTCGCACGAGCCCTGCACGTTGTTCTGGCCGCGCAGGGGGTTGACGCCGACGCCCTCGCGACCGAGGTTGCCGGTGACCATGGCGAGGTTGGCCAGGCCCATGACCATGGTCGAGCCCTGGCTGTGCTCGGTGACGCCGAGGCCGTAGTAGATGGCGGCGTTCGGGGCGGTGGCATAGAGGCGTGCGGCGGCTCGCAGGTCCTCGGCGGGTATGCCGGTGATCTCCTCGACGCTCTCCGGGGCGTGCTCGCGGCGGGAGATGAAGGCGAGGTAGGGGTCGACGTTCTCGCATCGCTCGGTGAGGAACGCCGTGTCGTGGAGGCCCTCGGTGACGATGACGTGTGTCATGGCGTTGATGAACGCGACGTTGCTCCCGGGCCGTACCGGGAGGTGGTGGGCCGCCTCGACGTGGGGTGAGCGGACGAGGTCGATCCGGCGCGGGTCGGCCACGATGATCCGCGCGCCCTCGCGGAGCCGTCGCTTGAGCCGCGACGCGAACACCGGGTGGGCGTCGGTGGGGTTCGCGCCGATGAGGAGGACGACGTCGGCGTGCCCGACGGAGGCGAAGTCCTGGGTGCCCGCCGAGGTGCCGAACGTCTGGCCGAGCCCGTAGCCGGTGGGGGAGTGGCAGACCCGGGCGCAGGTGTCGACGTTGTTGTTGCCGAACGCGGCCCGCACCATCTTCTGGACGACGTAGACCTCCTCGTTGGTGCACCGGGACGACGAGATGCCGCCGATCGCGCCGACGCCATGCCTCTCCTGGATGTCACGGAACCCGTGCGCCACGAGCGAGATGGCCTCGTCCCACGTGGTCTCCCGCCAGGGGTCATCGATGCTGGCCCGGACCATCGGCGCGAGCTGTCGCTCGGCGTGGGCGGCATACCCGTAGGCGAACCGGCCCTTGACGCAGCTGTGTCCCTCGTTGGCCCGGCCGGCCTTGGTCGGCACCATTGCGACGACCCGCACGCCGTCGGGCTCGTCACGGACGTCAGCCCGGAACGAGCAGCCGACCCCGCAGTAGGCACAGGTGGTCTCGACCGACCTCGTCGGCATCCCCAGCTCGACGATCGAGCGCTCGGTCAGGGCGTCGGTGGGGCACGCCTGCACGCAGGCCCCGCACGAGACGCACTCCGAGTCGAGGAAGCTGGTGCCACCGGGGGTGATCCGGGACGTGAACCCGCGGCCCTGCACGGTCAGGGCGAAGGTCCCCTGCACCTCGCTGCACGCCCGCACGCACCGCGAACACACGATGCACGCCGCCGGGTCGTAGTCGAAGTAGGGGTTCGAGCGGTCGGCCTCCTCGGAGAGGTGGCTCGCGCCCGCGAGCCCGTAGCGCACCTCCGCAACTCCGACGGTCGCGGCCAGGGCCTGCATCTCGCAGGTCCCGCGGGCACATCCGGGGCAGTCGGTGAGGTGGTCGGACAGGTAGAGCTCCATGACGCCCCGGCGCAGCCGGAGCACGTCGTCGCTGCGGGTTGTGACCACCATGGCGTCGGTGCACAAGGTGGTGCAGGAGGCAGGGGTGCCCTTCATGCCCTCGACCTCGACGACGCAGAGCCGGCAGGACCCGAAGGCCGCCAGGGAGTCCGTCGCGCACAGTCGGGGGATGTCGACACCGGCCTCGGTGGCGGCCCGCAGGACGGACGTCCCCGCGGGCACGAGCACCTCGTGGCCGTCGATGCTCACCCGGGCGGTGGCCGGCCCGTCGACGGCGGGGGTGCCGTAGTCGGGCGCCGCGGTCCCCAGGTGGCTCTCGATCGCCGTCATGGTCTGGCTCCTTCGGCCGCGGGGGCGGGCGGACGCGTGAAGTCCGCCTCGAAGTGACGCAGCGCGCTGCGGACCGGCATGGGGGTCAGGCCGCCCATGGCACACAGCGAGCCCTGCTCCAGGGTCGTGCAGAGGTCCTGCAGGAGCGCGAGGTTGGCGTCCGGCTCCACGCCCGCCCGGATGCGGTCGATGACCTCCACGCCCCGGGTCGAGCCGATCCGGCAGGGGGTGCACTTCCCGCACGACTCCGCCGCACAGAACTCCATGGCGAACCGCGCCATGGCGCTCGCGTCGAAGGTGTCGTCGAACACGACGACCCCGCCGTGTCCGAGCATCGCGCCCGCCGCCGTGAGCGACTCGTAGTCCATCGGCAGGTCGAGCCGGTCGGCGGGCAGGTAGGCACCCAGCGGCCCGCCGACCTGCACGGCCCGCACGGGACGACCGCTGCGGGTGCCGCCGCCGTAGTCCTCGACGAGCTCGCGCAAGGTGATCCCGAAGTCGACCTCGACGATGCCGCCCTGGGCGATGTTGCCGGCGAGCTGGAACACCTGGGTGCCGCGGGAGAACCCGGTCCCCAGCGCGGCATAGGCGGCCCCGCCGTCCGCGAGGATCATCGGGACGGCCGCCAGGGTGAGCACGTTGTTGACGACGGTCGGCCGGCCGAACAGGCCCTCGATGGCGGGGATCGGCGGCTTGGCGCGCACCTCGCCCCGGCGCCCCTCGAGGCTCTCGAGCATCGAGGTCTCCTCGCCGCAGATGTAGGCTCCGGCGCCGACCCGGACGTGCAGCTCGAAGCCGAACCCGCTGCCGAGGACGTCGGGCCCGAGCCACCCGTCGCGGCGGGCCACCTCGGTCGCCCGGCGCAGCATGGCCACGGCGTCGGGGTACTCGCTGCGGAGGTAGACATAGCCCTCGTGGGCCCCGACGGCGTACCCGGCGGCGACCATCGCCTCGATGAGCGTGAACGGGTCGCCCTCGACGAGCATCCGGTCGGCGAACGTGCCGCTGTCACCCTCGTCGGCGTTGGCCACGACGAACTTCTCGTCCGCCTCCGCGGTGCGCGCAGTGTCCCACTTGCGGCCCGTGGCGAAGCCGGCGCCACCTCGTCCACGCAGCCCCGACCCGGCCACCTCGCGGACGACCGCGGCGGGGTCGAGCTGCAGAGCGCGCTCCAGGCCGCGCAGGCCCCCGTCGGCCCGGTATGCCGCGAGGTCCAGCGGCTCGTTGCGCCCCAGCCGCGCGAAGCTGACCCGGCGCTGTCGGGCCAGCCAGGGGTGGTCCTCGACGACGCCGAGGGGGGTCCCGGTCCGAGCGCCGTAGAGCATCCCCATCGTCACGAGGTGGGGGACGTCGGCGGCAGTGACATTGGCGTAGCCGACGCGCCCGAGCGAGGTGTCGACCTCGACGAGCGGCTCCAGCCACAGCATGCCGCGCGACCCGGTGCGGTGGACCGACACGCCCTCCACGACGGCGAGGGCCCGGGCGACCTCATCCGCGCCGACCGAGACCGCTGCGGCATCGGCGGGTACCCACACGGTCGTCATCGTGCCCACTCCTGCGTGAGCGTGGCCAACCGCTGCTCGGACAGGCGTCCGTGCAGGCGGCCGTCGACCGTGCCGGACGGGCCGAGGGCGCAGTTGCCGAGGCAGAACACCTCGCCGACCTCGACATCGGCGTCGGCGGCGAACCGCGCGCCGGTCGCGGCATACAGCGCCTCGGCGCCGACCGACTGGCACGCTTCCGCACGGCACAGCCTCACCCGGTGGGCGGGGGGAGGGGTGCGCCGGAAGTCGGCGTAGAACGAGACGACGCCGTGGACATCGGCGCGGGAGAGGTTGAGGACGTCGGCGACGGCGGGGACGTCCTCGTCGGCGACCCACCCGAAGCGCGCCATCACATCGTGCAGGACGGGCAGGAGCGCCCCTCGCTCATCGGCGTGGCCCGCCGCGATCGAGCGCACCTCGGCGGTTCGGTCCGCGCCGCCGCCGTTCTCGCTCCGGACGTGCTCCACGGCTGCGACCTCCTCGACGACGAGCGACCCGCGTCGCAGTCTACGACCGGGCGATGCTGGGCTGGTGTGTGGTGGCTGTGAGTCCGGCCCGGGGCTGGACCGGCGGCGATTAGGGGAGCCGCGTCGCCGCTGGTAGCCTTTTGTACTGCCGTGAAGTCGGCCGCGGAACCACAGAGCCCCGGTGAACCAGCCCGGGAGCGCCGCGCAGCCAGAGCCAGACAAGGAGAGTCGTCGCCCCATGCCGTTGAGCATCGATGACAAGAAGCAGATCATCGCCGAGTACGCCACGTCCGAGGGCGACACCGGCTCCCCGGAGGTGCAGGTCGCCCTCCTCACCGCGCGGATCCTGTACCTCACCGAGCACTCGCGCGAGCACAAGCACGACCACCACAGCCGCCGTGGGCTGCTGCTGCTCGTCGGCCAGCGCCGCCGGCTGCTGCGCTACCTCGAGAGCGTCGACGTCGAGCGCTACCGCTCGCTCATCAAGCGCCTCGGTCTGCGCCGATAAGGCTTCGCCAGGGGAGCGGTCCTCGTGTCACGAGGGCCGCTCTTCTGCATGAAGGACACAACTGCATAAGGGAAAGACCACAAGAAGAAGACCCGTGCACAACGACGATGCACGAGGTTCGTTGGAGATCTGAAGAAATGGAGGGCCCATGGAGGGTCCAGAGATCACTGTCGCCGAAGCCGTTATCGACA
>CAYPYK010000207.1:0-3187 GCA_964414665.1 uncultured Intrasporangiaceae bacterium
ACCCGGTTCGCTGCGCGTACGGTCCCTGAGTGATCTCCGGCGTCCTGGCCCTGGTGCGCCCGAAGCAGTGGGTCAAGAACGTCCTCGTGGCCGCCGCGCCCCTCGCGGCCGGGTCGATCCTCGACGACGACATCGGCCGCAACACCCTCATCGCCTTCGTCGCGTTCGTGCTGGCCAGCAGCGCGACCTACTGCCTCAACGACGTCCTCGACGCCGAGGCCGACGCCGCGCACCCAACCAAGCGGCGGCGACCCATCCCGTCCGGGCGGGTCTCCCGACGTACGGCTCTGGTCCTTGCGGCCGTGCTCGCGGTGGCGAGCGTCGCCATCGCCGTCCCCGGCTCGCTGCGCTGGGTGGTCCTGACCTACCTCGGGTTCACCGTCGCCTACAGCACCTACTTCAAGCATCGCCCGGTCATCGAGCTGGGGCTCGTGTCGGGTGGGTTCATCCTGCGCGCGATCGCTGGCGGTGCGGCCACCGGAGTGCCGCTGTCGCAGTGGTTCCTCATCGTCGCCGGGTTCGGGTCGCTGTTCATGGTGACGGGGAAACGGCTCTCCGAGCTGACCTGGGCCGAGCACGAGGGCGCCATCGTCCGGGCGAGCCTGGCCCACTACCCGCTGTCCTACCTGCGGATGATCCTCGGCGTGAGCGCCGCGGTCACCATCGCCGCCTACTGTCTGTGGGCGTTCGCGACGACCGACACGACGAGCGAAGCCGGCTGGACCACCCTCAGCATCGTGCCGTTCGTCCTGGCCCTGCTGCGTTACGCCCTCGACACCGACCGGGGTCAGGTCGAGGAGCCCGAGGAGGTCGTCCTGCGCGACCCGACGCTGCTCGTCCTGGGACTGTTCTGGGTGGTCACCTACGGCGTCGGGGCCCTGACGTGAGCGCGGCGCCGGGCTCGGGCGCAGCCGACGCCACGACCGTGCTCACCGGCTGGGGGCGGTCCACGCGCTCGCGCGCCCACCTCACCCGGCCGGGATCGGTCGAGGAGGTCGGCGCCGCCGTCCGGGCCGCCGGCGTCCGAGGCGCGCTCGCCCGGGGGCTCGGGCGCGCCTACGGCGACGCGGCGGCGAACGGTGGCGGGGCGGTCCTCGACATGGTGGGTTTCGGAACGATCGGCGAGATCGGCGCCGACGGCGTCGTCGAGGCCGGCGCCGGCGTCAGCATCGGCCGGCTCATCGACCACGGCGTGCCGCGCGGCTGGTTCGTGCCGGTCACCCCCGGCACCCGGCACGTCACCCTCGGCGGGGCGGTCGCCGCCGATGTCCACGGCAAGAACCACCATCGCGACGCGAGCATCGGCGCACACGTCGAGGGACTCACCCTCGTCGACGGCCACGGTGAGGTCCGATCGCTGCGAAGCGGTGACGAGGAGCTGCTCGCGGTGGTCGGCGGCATGGGCCTGGCCGGGGTGATCACCTCGGTGCGCCTTCGGATGCGCCCTGTCGAGACGGCGAGCATCACCGTGCACACCCGCCGCACGACGGACCTCGACGCCACGATGGCGGCGCTGGAGGAGGACGACGCCCGCTTCCGCTACACCGTCGCCTGGCTCGACACCATGGCCCCGGGCAGGTCGGCCGGACGTGGCGTCCTCACCAGCGGCGACCACACCCCCGCCGGCGGGTCGGGCTCCATACCCCTGACCGGACACCGGCGCAGCGCCACCGCCACCGCTCCAGCGTGGGCGCCCTCCGGACTGGTCAACCGGAGCACGGCGCGGCTGTTCAACGAGGCCTACTTCCGCCGGACGCCCGCGGCCGAGACCGTCGCGCCGGCGTCGCTGGCGGCGTTCTTCCACCCCCTCGACGTCGTCGACGGCTGGAACCGGATGTACGGGCGACGAGGTTTCTTGCAGTACCAGATCGCGGTGGCGGACGGCGCGGTCGTCGAGGCTGTGCTCGGGCTGCTCCGGCGGGAGCGGGTCACCCAGTTCCTGCCGGTGCTCAAGAGGTTCGGACCGGGGGTCGACGCACCGCTGTCGTTCCCCCGGCCTGGGTGGACCCTGGCCATCGACATCCCCGCCACGCCCGAGGTCGGCCCGGTGCTCGACCGCGCCGACGAGCTCGTGGCGGCCGCCGGCGGCCGCTGCTACTTTGCCAAGGACGGTAGGGTCCGGCCCGAGCTCGTCCCCGCCATGTACCCTGACCTGCCACGCTGGCGTGAGCTGCGCGGGCGGCTCGACCCCGACGGGGTCTTCATCTCCGACCTCTCCAGGAGGCTGTCGCTGTGCTAGGCGCCCTCGGTGCCCCCCAGTCGGTCCTCGTCCTCGGTGCGACGTCCGAGATCGCGGCGGCCACGCTCGTGCGGCTGGCCGTACCCGGCCGGCTGCGGCGGGTCGTGCTCGCGGGTCGACCCGGACCCGGCCGAGATGCCAGCGAGTCGGCAGCGCGGACCCTCGTCGGCCCCGGCGGGGCGGTCGAGGCGGTCGACTTCGACGCGACGGACGTGGGCGCCCACGCCGCCGCGCTCGGCCCCGTCTTCGACGGCGGCGACATCGACGTGACCCTCGTGGCGTTCGGGATGCTGCCCGGCGCACCGACCCTGGCCGACCCGGTCGCGGCCGCCGCGGTCGTCACGACCAACTTCACCGGGGCGGTGTCCGCCCTCACCGTCGTCGCGGAGCGCACCCGCGCCCAGGGTCACGGGACGGTCGTCGTGCTGTCGTCGGTGGCCGGCGAGCGGCCCCGCCGGTCGAACTACCTGTACGGCTCGACCAAGGCCGGGCTCGACGCCTTCGCCACCGGCCTCGGCGAGGACCTGCGCGGGTCCGGCGTCGTCATGCTCGTCGTCCGGCCGGGGTTCGTGCGGACCGCGATGACCGACGGTATGCCGCCGGCGCCCCTGGCCGTGGACGCCGACGACGTCGCGGTGGCCATCGTCTCCCACCTCGCCGGACCGAGCCGCACCCTGTGGGTCCCGGGAGCGATGCGCCCGGTGATGTCCGTCCTGCGGCACCTGCCCGGCGTCGTATTCCGGCGACTGCCCATCTGAGCGTGGCCCAGACCGCCCGGCGCAGCGCCGACGCCGTCCGCGGCGGGCTCGTCGTCGCCGGCGCCATGGGCGTCATGAACCTCGCGAGCTACGCCTACACCATCGTCGCGGCACGGGTCCTCGGCCCCGCCGACTACGGAGCGTTCGCCGCGATGATGGGGCTGGTCATCGTCGTCAACGTCGTGTCGCT
>CAYPYK010000207.1:3197-6300 GCA_964414665.1 uncultured Intrasporangiaceae bacterium
GTCGCTGGGACTGCAGGCCACCGCGGCCCGACGGGTCGCCGCCGACCCCGGCCACCGCGACGCGGTCGAGGCCGAGGTCACCGTCACCGCCCGCCGCGCGGCCCTCGCCCTGGGCGCCCTCTGCCTGCTCGCCGTGCCGCTGGTCGCCTGGGCGCTGCACCTCGACACCTGGCTGACCGCCGCCACCTTGTCCGTGCCGGCCGCGGCATACGCCGTCATGGGCGCCCAGGCCGGCCTGCTCCAGGGCGAGGAGCGGTGGGGCGGGTTCGCGGCCGTCTTCGCGACGTTCGGCCTGGCCCGGCTCGTGCTCGGCCTCGCCGGCATCGCCGCCTGGCCCCATCCGCTGGGCGCGATGGCCGGGGTCGCCGCCGGAGCCGTCGTCCCGAGCCTGGTCGGCTGGTGGGCCCTACGCCGCCGGGACCCGTCGGCCAAGGCGAGGTCCGCACCGGCCGCGGAGCCGGCCGCGGAGCCGGCCGCGGAACCGGCCGAGGCCGGGATCCTGCGGGAGACCGCGACCAGCTCGCACGCCCTGCTCGCCTTCTTCGCTCTCAGCAGCCTCGACGTCCTGCTCGCTCGCGCCGTCCTCGACCCACGTGAGGCCGGCCTCTACGCCGCGGGCGTCATCCTGGCCAAGGCCGTGCTCTTCCTGCCCTACTTCCTCACCGTCATCGCCTTCCCCGCCATGGCCCGCCGGGGCGCGAACCGGCATCTCCACCTGTGGGGGCTCGCCGGCGTGCTCGCCATGGGCCTGGTCGTCATGGCAGGGGTCGCGCTGCTGCCGGGCCTGGCCGTGCAGTTCGTCGGCGGTGGGGCATATGCCGCCCTGTCCGACCGGCTCTGGGCGTTCGCCGGGCTCGGTGCCGTGCTGGCCGGCATCCAGCTCCTGGTCTACAGCGCCCTGGCCCGCCGGCACCGCGGGGCCGTGTGGTACCTGTGGACCGCCCTCGCCCTCATCGCCCTTGGCCTCCTCCTCGTGTCGAGCGCGGCCCAGCTGCTCGGTCTCGTCCTGGTCGTCGACACCGTCCTACTGGTCGCGCTCACCATCGTGACCCGTGGCGACGTCGTCGACCGCCTGGACTGACGCCGGCACGCCGTCCCCGCCCCCGGTCCTCGGCACAGTGGCTGAGAACTCACCATCAGGCTGGGAAGGTACCCAGCCCGATGGTGACTTCTCAGCCACCCGCCCGGGAGGCCCGGCCAAACACGGCTCAGTGAGCAGCGTCGTGCCAGGACCGGCCGACCCCCACGTTGACGTCGAGCGGGACGTCCATCTCGACGGCCCGGCCCATCTCGCGGCGCACGAGCGACTCGAGGGCCTCCCGCTCGCCGGTCGCGACCTCGAGCACAAGCTCGTCGTGGACCTGGAGCAGCATCCGTGACCCCATCCCGGCGTCAGCCAGCGCTGCGTCGACGCCCTTCATGGCGAGCTTGATGATGTCGGCGGCCGAACCCTGGATCGGCGCGTTGAGCGCCATCCGCTCGGCCATCTCACGCCGCTGCCGGTTGTCGGAGGTGAGGTCGGGCAGGTAGCGACGCCGGCCGAGCATCGTCTCGGTGTAGCCGGTCCCCCGGGCCTGGGCGACGACGTCGCCGAGGTAGTCGCGCACCCCGCCGAACCGGGCGAAGTACCCGTCCATCAGGCCCTTGGCCTCCTCGACGGGGACGGTGAGCTGCCGGGACAGCCCGAACGCCGAGAGCCCGTAGGCCAGGCCGTAGCTCATGGCCTTGACCTTGCTGCGCATGGCGCCGGTCACCTCGGCCGGCGCGACACCGAAGACCGTGCTGGCGACGAAGCTGTGCAGGTCCTCGCCCGACCTGAACGCCGCGATGAGCCCCTCGTCGCCCGACAGGTGCGCCATGATCCGCATCTCGATCTGGCTGTAGTCGGCCGACATCAGCGACTCGTAGCCGTGGCCGACGACGAACGCCTCGCGGATGCGGCGACCCTCCTCGGTGCGGATCGGGACGTTCTGGAGGTTGGGGTCGGTCGAGGAGAGCCGGCCGGTCGCGGCGATCGTCTGGAGGTAGGTCGTGTGGATGCGGCCGTCGTCGGCCACCGACTTCAGCAGCCCCTCGGCGGTGACCCGCAGCCGGCTCGCGTCGCGGTGGCGCAGCAGCGCCTCGAGGAACGGGTGCTCGGTCTTGGTGTAGAGGTCGGCCAGCGCCTCGGCGTCGGTCGTCCAGCCGGTCTTGGTCCGCTTGGTCCTGGGCATCCCGAGTGTCTCGAACAGCACGACCTGGAGCTGCTTGGGCGAGCCGAGGTTGATGCTCTCGCCGCCGATCGCGTCATAGGCGTCCTCCTGGGCCTCCCGCATCGCGGCGTCGAAGTCCTTCTCGAGCGCGGTGAGGGCATCGACGTCGGCGGCGATGCCGGTGCGCTCCATCGCGGCGAGGATGTCGACGAGCGGCAGCTCGAGCTCGCGCAGCAACCCGCTCCCGCCGGTCGCCTCGAGCTCGGCGTCGAGCACCTGGGACAGCTCGAGCACGGCCCGCGCCCGGACCATCGCCTCGTCGGCCACGGCGTCGGCGTCGACCCCGATCTCCAGCATCCCCTGGCCGGACGCCCCAGCCCCGGAGCGCAGCTCGCGGCCGAGGTTGCGCACGACGAGGTCGGCGAGGTCGTAGCTGCGCTGGTCGGGACGCACGAGGTATGCCGCGAGCGCGGTGTCGCTGCTCAGCCCCCGCAGCGACCAGCCCCGGGCCTGCAGGGCCTGCAGTGGGCCCTTGCCGTCGTGGAGGACCTTGGGACGCTCCCGGTCCCGCAGCCACTCCCCCAGCGCCTGCTCGTCCGCCTCGTCGAGGGCGGTGAGGTCGAGGTAGGCCGCGGCCCCGCCCGCCGCGGCGACCGCCAGGGCCGTCGCGTCGCCGGTGCCCTGGGCCCAGGTCCCGGTGACGTGCACGCCCACCGGGTCGGTCCCCTCGGCATGCGCATGGAGCCACTCGGCGACCGCTCCGGGGCCGAGCACCGACCCGTCGACGTCGAAGCCGCCCTCGGCCTCGTCCTCGACGGCCTCGAGGGTCGCGAAGAGCCGGTCGCGCAGCACCCTGAACTCCAGCCCGTCGAAGACCCGGTGGACCTCCTCGCGGTCCCAGGTGCGCCGCT
>CAYPYK010000208.1:0-6294 GCA_964414665.1 uncultured Intrasporangiaceae bacterium
CCCGGATGTCGGTGAGGTGCATCCCGTGCAGCGGGAAGTTCGTGGCCGCGGAGCCCCCGGACGCGTTGGAGAACGGCGCCTCCGCATGGCAGACGTAGCACAGGGCGAAGTCACCGGAGTTGTAGAGCGCGTTCGTCGACGTCAGCACGCGGTCCCGGTAGCCGCGGATGAGGATGCCGCGGTTCGCCGAGGTGTGCGGGGAGAGGTCGGCGCCGGGGTCCGTCGCGGTGTCCGGTGTCGAGCTGCTCGCGTGGCAGTTGAGGCACCGGACCGTCCCGCCGACACTGAAGTTCCACAGCTTGTACGGCGAGGTACCGTCCAGGCTCGCCTGCATCGCGGCGCTCCGGTTCGTCCCGGGCGCCTCCACAGGGTGGAACGACGGGTTGTTCGGGTTGAGCTCGACGGCCTTGTCGAGCTCGTCCGTCGACGGCTTCCCGGCGATCTTCGAGGGCAGCTGGGTGTAGCCGGAGTGACAGGTGAAGCACAGCTGGTACTCGTGGGTGACCTGGGTGACCGTGCCGTTGAGGAAGGTGTACGTGGGCGCGGTCCCGGCCGGGCCGTTCGTCACGGACACGCCGGTCACCCCGGTCAACCGACCCGACGCGCTCCACCCGGTGGCGAGGGTCGGGTCGACGGCGTCCTGCAGCTGGGCGCTGTCCGGGCCGGGCTGGGCCTGGTGGGCGTTGTGGCAGTCGGCGCAGTCGCTGTGCCGGTTGAGGGTTCCGGCCATCTCGTCCATGTCGGCGAGCGTGTGCGAGCTCACCTGGAGCGCGTCGTGGGAGTAGTACGAGCGGGTGGCGTCGTTGTTGGTGGGCCGGGCCAGCGCGTACTGGGTCTTGACGTCCGTCGTCGCGCCGAGCCCGTCGTGGCAGGTGAGACAGAGCGTCGCGGTCGGGCCGCTCGCGACGAGGAGGTTCGGGCCGGCCGCCGAGTGCCCGCTGTGGCACGAGGCGCACTCGTCCGATGCCGCGGCATACGGACCGTGGATGCCGGAGGGACCGGCGGCGGCGGTCGTGACGAGCGGCCGGGAGACCGGGACGTCGACGAGACCGAGGAACGCGCCGGTCCCCGGCTGGAGGGGGTAGGCGGGCTGGGGCGGAGCCGTCGTGTCGTCGCGCACCGGAGTGCCCTGACGCTGCCCGGCCGACAGTCGCAGGCCGGGGGCGGCACCGACCTCGAGCCGGCCGGTGGGTGCGCCGGTGAGCGGGGACCCTCCGTCGGTGAGCCGGAGATCGTATCCGGTGCGGAAGGCCACGTCGATGGACAGCCCCACGGTGAACTCGATCTCGGTGCATGACCCGGCAGGAATGGTGACCGACGTCCGCGGGGCGCCCTCCTGCGCGTGGTAGCCCGGGGCCGTCCCTGCGGCGTCGCCCGGACAGGAGCGCAGGTCGGTTGAGCCGATGTCCGCCTCGGCGGGCGCCACGACCGTGCCTCCGTCCGCCGCGGCGACCCACTCGGTGCCGAGGTGGAGTGGGACACCCACCGTCGCGGTGTCCGGAACGGGCCGGTAGCCCGCGATCCCGTCCTGACGGAACTGTAGGTCGGGAGCGAGCGCAAGGTCGGTGGCTCCGGTGTTGGTGACGGCGAAGCGGACCCGAATCGTGTCGAAGGGAGCCGCGTCGGTGACCGGGTCGCCCGGGGCCAGGTAGGTCGCCACGGGCGGCTGCCCGGTCAGGGTGGCGAGGACGACGGGGCCGCCGGTCAGCTCGTTCGGGGCACTCGGGGTGGTCGGCGACGGCATCGGCTGAGCGGGCAGCGGCAGCGGGGTCGGGCTGGGGAAGCCGGTGGCCGAGGCCGTCGGCGCCGGCCCCGGGTCACTCGTCGAGGTGGGGGTGGGCGACGCCGTCGGCGCGGGGACCGTGGTGGTGCTCGGGCTCGGGTCGGTGGTCGTCGACGGGCTCGGGTCGGTGGTCGCCGAGGGGGTCGAGGTCGAGGTCGAGGTCGACGTCGGGGTCTGCGTCGGGGCCGGGGTCGACGTGGGCGCGGCCGCAGGCCCGGAGACCACCGAGGTGGGCGTCGTCGCGCCGGCCGGGGTCGGGTCGGGCGTGACGGACGAGACGACGACCGGCTGGGCGGCGCCCGACGTCGCCTCCGCCTGGGCCTGGCCGACGCCGAGGAGGGCGAGCGCCACGGGCAGGGCGAGGACGACGGCCCGGCCCGCGTCGAACGCGCGAGAGCGCCGGCGACCGACGGGGGCCTGGCGCTCGCGGATCACGGTCTCGTCCTGGTCGGGTCGTGGCGGGAAGGTGGGGACTTCGGGTGGTCCGGCCGGGCCGGGCCACCCGAAGTCCACGACCCCTCGCGGATGCGAAGGGTCACACGTTGTGGCACATGAGGCATGTGCCACGGTTGTCGACGCGCAGCAGGCGGCTGTCGGCCGACGGGGTGGTGCTGCCGGGGAAGGCGACCTTGGCCGCGCTCCCCGTCATGCTCGCGTTCGAGCCGTGCGCCACGTGGCAGGTGATGCAGTTCGCCGCACCGGCCTTGTAGTTGGCGTCCGAACGGTGCTGGTACGTGAAGATGGAGTCGGTCGTCGCCGCGCCGTCGGTTTTCGGCGTCTTGTACGAGCCGTGTCCAGCTAGGTACCGGGTGTGACAGGTGGTGCACCAGGCGGCGACGTTCTGGATGTAGCCGTCGGCCGTCGCGTCAGCGGTGCCCGTGAAGGCGGTGCCGTTGACGGCGTCGATCGGGACGTTGGAGTCCCCGGCGAGCCAGTAGTTCGTCGTCGTGTACACCTTGGTGGTGGCGTCAGGAACCGTGACGCTGGTTGCGGCACCCGCGTCGTTCGGCACCGGCCGCAGGATGCGGTAGTTGCCGTTGCCGTGCGGGTCGTGGCAGGAGCCGCACTCGAGAGTGACGGCCGTGCCGGCACCGGAGTCGATGGCTCCGTTGCCCCACATGGTCCCGGCGACATTGATGGCGTGCTTGGACGTCGTCGCTGCCGCTGGGACGACCGGGATCTGCTGGTTGGATGCCGACCACCCGTAAGGCGAGAGGGTGAGGGCGTCCTTGGTAGCCAGGCCGCTTCCGATCATGGCCGTGTCGAAACCACCTCCACGGAGTGCGCCTCCATTGGCCACGTCGATGCCGTCCTTGACGTCGGTCGATGCGGCGGTCCCGTCGTGACACGTGTAGCACAGGGCGGGCTGTTCCTGCACGAGCAGGTAGCTCGCCTGTGCCGTGTGGGCCCGGTGACAGCCGGCGCACTTGCCGGCTCCAGCCTGTGCGATGACGACGCCCGTGGTGGCCTGCGTTACCGCGAGGCTCACGTGCGGGCCGTTGTCCGCCGACGCCGGTGCGATACCCATGAAGAATGCCACGGCGCTCCCAGCCACGAGGGCGAGAAGTCTCTTCACTGCCTTACCTCCTTTTCTGTATTCGGTTGTTCCACTTGTTGTTGCGCAATGATCGATCCGGCTGACCGCCGGTTTGCCGCCGCCGCCGACCACCGCTGTCGCGCCCACTCAGTAGCCCCACACCTGAACTCGGTTGTTCTCTCGGTCGGTGACATAGATGTGCGCACGCTTGTCGACGGCCAGTCCGTTCGGATACTCGAACGTCGCGTCGGCTCGGCCCTCGCCGCCGATGGAACCCACATAGGTGGGCGCCTCGGCAGCCTTGTCGCCGACCGTGTAGACGCGGACCATGTGATCGGTCGTGTCGACGACGAAGAGCCGGCTGGAGTCGTCCTGAGCGATGCCGCGCGGCATACCGAGGTCGCCGTCACCCAGGCCCCGGGAGACCTCTGCGACGATCGCGCCGGTCTTGTCGAAGGTGACGACGCGGCCGTTGTTGCTGTCGCTCACCCAGGCGTTGCCCTGTGCATCCGCCCAGACACCGTTGGGGTAGTTGAGCTCGCCGGGCTTGCCGAGGGTGCGCTGCAGGGCGCCGTCCGGGCCGAACACGTCGATCCGGTGCGCCGTCGCGTTGTTGCCGCGGACATCGCTGACATACAACGTCCCATCCGGAGCGAAGAACAGGGCGAGTGGTGCCCACTTCCCGACATCGCCCGACGGGGCGAAGGTGCGCAGGTAGGTCCCGGAGCCGTTGAAGATGTAGATCGACGACGTGAGCCGGTCGCTGACGTAGACATCGAGATTCGTGGGGTTGATGGCCACGTAGACCGGCTGGTGCATGCCCTCGGCCTCGGTCGTCTTCGGCATCGTCAGTGCGCCGGTCTTCTTGCCGTCCTTGTCGAAGACGGTGACCTTGGGGTCCAGGCCCTGCTCGGTCACGTAGATCCGGGCGCCGTCCGGCGTGACGGCCACGCCGAGCGGGGTCGTCACGCCGTAGATGCTGCGCTCGTAGTGCGGGACCTTCGTGGTCTGCAGGCCGGGGAGCTCGGTGAGCGGCTTCCGGTTGAGGAGGTACCAGGCGCCGATCGCCGCCAGCGCGAGGATGAGGGCGAGCACGAGGATGAACGCGATGATCCTGCGGCGGCGCTTCTTGTCGTCGGGCCCAGCGGGCACGACCGCGCCGCCGGCGCCGGCCGCACCGGACGTGTCGAGCTCCTCGGGGGCGTCGGTCGGCTGGGTGGACAGCGTGTCGAGGGTGCTCATCTCACTTGTGTCCTTGCGTCGTCGAGGTGCTCGTGGGGCTGCCGCTCTTCGGTGTACTGGTCGGCCCCACGCCGAGGGCGGACAGCGCGGACATCGCGGAGACGTTCGTGCGGTCAACCGTGAGGACCTTCTCGTACCAGCTGATCGCGCCCTCGTTGTCCCCGTCGGTCTGGGCGATCATGCCCAGGCCGAGCATGGCGTCGACTCCGGCCGGGCCACTGGTCAGCGCCTGAAGCTGCTTCTTCGCCTCGGCCGGCCGGTTCCGGCACCACGTGGCCATCGCCGTCGCGAACGACGCCTCCTCCGGGCTGCCCAACGACGTGTAGGCCGCGGCCATCTGCGTGTAGGGCTCGCACCAGCCGGTCGGGACGAAGGACAGGGCCTTGGCGAACGCCTCGACGGCGAGCTTGGGCTGGCCGAGCTGGAGCTCCGCGAGGCCCACCTGGTAGAGGGCATCGGAGTCGGTGGCCTCGATCTTGAGGGCCGCGTCGAGCTCGGCGAGGGCGTCCTTCGGCTTCTTCTCCATGACGGCGATGACACCGAGGTAGTAGTGGGCCTCCTGGAGCTGCGGGTCGGCGCCCGCGAACTCGCCCTTGGCGGAGGCGCTCGTGATCCCCGCGTAGTCCGCCTTGGCCTTGTCCAGGTCGCCGGTCTGGAGGTAGACGTAGCCGCGCCCGATGAGGGCGAGCCGGTTGCCCTTGTCGGCCCCGAGGATCTCCTTGTACTGGGTCAGTGCGTCGTCGTAGCGGTGGTCCGCCTGGTAGACGGCGGCGAGCTGGAGGCGGGCGTCAAGGTTCGAGGGCGCCTTGCGCACGGCGTTCTCCGCGGCGGTGACCTGCTGGTCGATGAGGGTGGGGGGCGCGGCGACGTGCTGGTCGGCGTAGTAGAAGACCCCGAACGCCACCAGCCCCGCGACGAGCGTGAGGACCGCACCGCGGAGCAGCCAGCTCAGGGTGCGGTCCGACATCGACGCGGTTCCTCGGCCTCTGCTCATGTCGCTCGTCCTTCCGCACCGTCCCCGTGCACGCAGGGCGGCGCGATTCGTTTCGAGGGGGTTGACCTCGTCACCGATCCTGTCGAGGGCGGGCCGAGCAGACCATCCGCCGCAGGGTAGAGATGAGATACAGGGTGTCCAGACGGGGCACCCCCGCCCCGAACGGACCCCGGGACTAGGCGGGCCGGGCGCTCGACCGGTGAAGGGCCTCGACGATCCGGGCGAGCAGGTCGCCCGGCGAGGCCGCGAGCCCGGCGGAGAAGACGGCGCTCACGTCGATGAGTACCGCCCCGGGGCACAGGGCGCCCAGGTCGTAGGACCGTCCTGGACCGTTGGACTCGTAGACGACGACGGCCGGGCGGGCGGCGAGGGCCCGCTTGACGGCGCGGGCGTCGGTGGCCGAGACGGCCCGGGCCCGCAGCCCGCCCGTCGTCAGGAGGTACTGTGCCAGGCCCTCGCCGAGCAGGCCGTGCTCATGGATGATCACGACCGATCGCTGCGCGGCGCCGCGGACCACGGGGATCCTTCCGACGAGGTGGCTGTCGGTATCGACGCTAGCGACCGCGAGGGCCGGACAACCATCCCCGGGTCGGCACAACCTGTGCGGCCGCCCCTCTATCGCTGGGTACTCCCGTCGATGCCCCGAACGCCAGGCTCCGACCGACGCGGGCCGGTGGGTCAGTCCCCGCCGGAGGGGCGGCCCAGGCCCTGGCGGACGATGTATGCCGCGGCCTGGAT
>CAYPYK010000209.1:0-1116 GCA_964414665.1 uncultured Intrasporangiaceae bacterium
AGCCCAGACAGCGTGCGTTCGAGGGCGGCCCGCCCGAGCACGCGGGTAGGGCGCTGGAGGCGGCCGGCAACGGTCGTCGCAGATGGATGACCGTCGCCACGGTCCCGGCAACGGGGCCGTGGAACAGAACCCGGCTTACAGGCCGGCTCGTCCGCTCACCCCGCCCGCGGGCGAGGGATGCCGCACGGCGGCGGCGCGGCATACGCTGGGGTATGCGGATCACCCACCTCGGCCACGCCTGCCTCCTCGTCGAGACCGCCGACGCGCGGATCCTGATCGACCCGGGAAGCTTCGCCGACGACTTCACGGCGGTGGCCGACCTCGACGCCATCGTCGTGACCCACCAGCACCCCGACCACCTCGATCCGGACCGGTTCCGGGCGCTCGTCGCGGCGAACCCAAGCGCCCCGGTGCTGTGCGACCCCGAGTCGGTCGCGGTGCTCGCGAAGATGGGGGTCGAGGCGCGTCGCCACGACGGGCCGAGCCGTATCAAGGAGGTCACGGTGACGCCGTTCGGCGAGCTGCACGCGGTCATCCACGAGGACCTGCCGCGGATCAGCAACATTGGTGTGCGCCTCGACGCCGACGGCGAGCCCAGCCTCTACCACCCGGGTGACGCCCTCGACGCCGAGTTCGGGGCGGTCGACGTGCTCGCCTTCCCGCTCAACGCCCCCTGGCAGGCGAGCAAGGAGATGTGCGCCTTCCTTCGGCGGCACAACCCGCCGTGGGCCGTGCCCATCCACGACCGGCTGCTGGCCGACCGGGGCCGCTCCCTCTATCTCGCCCACGCGGCGGGCTTCGGGGGAGCGGACACAGCGGTCCGGGACCTCGCCGGGGCCGGGGCGGTCGAGTTCACCCGTTGACCGATGCCCGTGCCCTCGTCCGAAAGGGCGAGGGCGCGGCGGCCCGAACCGCCGAGCGCCGCGCGGTCCGAACCGCCGAGTCTGCGGCGATGCGCCCCGGTCCGGCGACGGTTCCCGGATAGCGTGTCGAGCGTCCGGTTCCCGCCACCCTCGGGAGGCTCCACGTGAGCACCTTCGACACGATCACCAGCGCCTTCACCCCCGGCCTCTGGGAGCGCTGCTACCACAATCCCGTGGCCGTGCTGGGCCAGAT
>CAYPYK010000209.1:1126-6293 GCA_964414665.1 uncultured Intrasporangiaceae bacterium
GTGGCCCGACGGGCTGTACCGGTTCGGCGCGGGGACCGTGCGGTCGATGTCGACCTGCCTGCTCGACCCCGACGAGCATCAGCCGTCACTGTCGCAGACGCTCGGGTACGCCTACTGGCCCGACGGCTCGTGGCGTCCGGGCAACCGGCTGTGGGGCAACCCGGTCTGCCTGCGCGACTGAGCCGGACCACCTGGGCGCGACCCACGGCCGGTCAGGCGGTGTGCCGCCCACGCCGCTCCTGTGCGCTGGCCGCCAGCGCGGCCGCACCGATGATCCCCGCCGTGTTGCGCAGCTGCGCCGGGATGATCGGCGTGCGCAGGTCGAGCAGCGGCAGGAACTTGTGGGACTTGCGCGACACCCCGCCGCCGACCACGAACAGGTCGGGCCACAAGAGGTTCTCGAGGTGGCTGTAGTACCGCTGCAGCCGCGTGGCCCACTGCGGGTAGGAGAGGTCCTCGTTGGTCTTGACCGAGCTGGCGGCACGCTTCTCGGCGTCGTGGCCGTCGATCTCGAGGTGCCCGAGCTCGCTGTTGGGGATGAGCACGCCGTCGTAGAGCAGCGCCGTCCCGATCCCGGTGCCCAACGTCGTGACGATGACGAGACCGTCCTGACCCTTGGCGGCGCCGTAGCGCAGCTCGCCGACCCCGGCGGCGTCGGCGTCGTTGACGACGACGACGTCGTGCTGGAGCCGATCCTCGAGCAGTGCCTCGATGTCGGTGCCGATCCACGACGGGTCGATGTTGGCCGCCGTGCGCACGAACCCCTTGGTCACCACGCTGGGCACCGTCACCCCGATGGGCGAGGAGTCGCGGACGTCGTCGAAGTGGTCGACGACCAGCTTGATCACGTCACCGACGGCCTCAGGGGTGGAGGGCGACGGAGTGTCGATCCGGAACCGCTCCTGCGCGAGCTCGCCGGAGACGGGGTCGACCGGTGCTCCCTTGATCCCGCTCCCGCCCACGTCGATGCCGAGGGGCAGCCCCGCCTGCGAAGCCATGTCGCTCTCCGTTCCGCTCGTCCGCCTCTAGGGCAGGGTGAGGATCTCGTTCCCCGTCTCGGTGATGAGGATGGTGTGCTCGAACTGCGCCGAACGTCGCCGGTCCTTGGTCACCACCGTCCAGCCGTCGGGCCACATGTCCCACTCCGGCGTACCGAGGTTGAGCATCGGCTCGACAGTGAAGGTCATACCAGGTTGGATGACCGTCGTATAGGCGGGAGCCGCGTCGTAGTGGGGGATGACCAGCCCCGAGTGGAAGGCCGTGCCGATCCCGTGCCCCGTGAAGTCGCGCACCACGCCGTAGCCGAACCGCCGGGCATAGCTCTCGATGACCCGGCCGATGACGTTGATCTGGCGCCCCGGCACGGCGGCCCTGATGCCGCGCATCATCGCCTCGCGGGTCCGCTCGACGAGCAGGCGCGACTCCTCGTCGACGTCGCCGACGAGGTAGGTCGCGTCGGTGTCACCGTGGACCCCGCCGAGGTATGCCGTGATGTCGATGTTGACGATGTCGCCGTCCTCGAGGCGCCGCGAGTCGGGGATGCCGTGGCAGACGATCTCGTTGACCGAGGTGCACAACGACTTCGGGAACCCCCGGTAGCCCAGCGTCGACGGGTACGCCCCGTGGTCGAGCAGGAACTCATGGCCGACGCGGTCGACCTCGTCGGTACTCACGCCCGGCGCGATGACGGCCGCGGCGGCCGCCATGGCCCGTGCGGCGACGAGCGAGGCCGCCCGCATCCGCTCGATCGTCTCGGCGTCCTTGACCTCGGGGCCGGTGTAGGCGGCGGGCGCCGGCCGGCCGACGTACTCCGGACGGGGGATCTCGGCCGGTACCTCGCGGCGCGGCGAGAGCTCGCCCGGGGACAGGGTTGCGTGGTGGACCGGCATACGGTGGAGTCTAGGCAGCAGTCCCACCCGCGGCACCAGCCGCCGGGGAGTTCGACAACGACGGAGCGCCGGATGCCGTACTGGTACAACATCGACACCGGGATGGTCGAGTCGGAGGAGAACCGCGGCCAGGACGCCAACCTCCTCGGGCCCTACGACTCCCAGGAGGAGGCCGGCCGGGCCCTCGAGATCGCCCGCGAGCGCACCGAGACCTGGGACGAGGCGGACCGTCGCTGGGAGGCGGGCGAGGACGCGGACTGACCGACCTCGCTCCCGGACCTGGCCCGACGGGGCCCTGGCGCCCGGTCAGCCGCGCCGGTGCACCGACACGGCATAGCCCGAGGCGGGCGTCCATGGGTCCATGTCCCACCTGGACCAGCGCTGGGTCAGCATCAGCCCGGCGGACGCGCAGGCCGAGTCGTACGTCGACAGCGAGGTGACGGGGCAGCCGGGCGGCAGATGCGCCTCGTCGAGCCCGAAGCCGGCCACGACGACTCCGCCCAGTGTCGCGTGCGCGACGATCCGCTCCATCGTGCGCAGGAGCGTCCCGGGCGCCAGCAGCGGGACCACGTTGCCGGCGAGGACGACGGCCTCGAACGCCTGGCTGCGCAGGTAGAGCTCGGACAGGTCGGCGTGCAGGAAGTGGGTGGCGCGGTCGCGCTCACGGGCGACCCGGACCATCTCGAGGTCGGCGTCGACCCCGACGCAGCGGTAGCCGAAACGGGCCAGGGCGCTCGCCACCCGCCCGGTGCCGCACCCGGCGTCGAGCACCCGGGCCGGCGGGGCGACCAGCGAGGCGACCAGCCGGGCCTCGCCGTGGATGTCGACGCCGCGGGCCTCGAGGTCGTCGAACCGCTTCTGGTACGCCGCGGCCCCGCCCGAGCCGTCGGCGATCTCGGTCCACCGGGTGAAGGGGTTCACCGGCGGGCTGAGCCCGCCCGAGCGGGGCTCTTCGCCGGCGGAGGCGGTCGGGGTGGCCATCGTGTCGGACACCGGCTCAGGCCTCGAAGGAGTGCTCGAGGTCGGGGAAGGTGCCGGCCGCGACGTCCGCCGCATACGCCTTGGCCGCGTCGCCCAGCGCACCGCGCAGGTCGGCGTACTTCTTGACGAACCGGGGGGCCCGACCGCCCCGCAGGCCGGCCATGTCCTGCCAGACGAGGACCTGGGCGTCGCAGTGCGGCCCGGCGCCGATGCCGATGGTCGGGATGCGCAGCGCCTTGGTGACCTGCTCGGCGACCGGAGCCGGGATCATCTCCATGACGACCGCGAAGCACCCGGCCTCCTCGAGCGCCAGCGCGTCGTCGAGGAGCCGGTCGGCGGAGTCCCCGCGACCCTGGACCTTGTAGCCGCCGAGCACGTGTTCGCTCTGCGGGGTGAACCCGATGTGTCCCATGACCGGGATGCCCGCGCGGACGAGGAGCTCGACCTCGGGAACCATCGGCCGGCCGCCCTCGAGCTTGACGGCGTGCGCCATGCCCTCCTTCATGAACCGGGTCGCCGTCGCGAGCGCCTGCTGCGGGCTGGCCTGGTAGGACCCGAACGGCAGGTCGGCCACGACCATCGCGTGCTTGGCCGCCTGGGTGACCGCGCGGCAAAGGGGGACGAGGTGGTCGACCGTGACCGGGACCGTCGTCTCGAAGCCGTAGACGTTGTTGCCGGCCGAGTCACCGACGAGGAGGACCGGGATGCCTGCCTCGTCGAAGATCTCCGCCGAGTACATGTCGTATGCCGTGAGCATGGCCCACCGCTCGCCCCTCTCCTTCATGGCGAGCAGGTAGGGGATGCGGACCCGTCGCTGGGGGGCGGCCTGGACCCCGGTCCCGTAGGGGGCGGCCGTCTCGGGGGCAGGGGCGGCGGACTGTGGCTCGGGAGCGGTCATGCCGTCAATCCTAGGTCTGCCGCTCCGGTCTGAGGAGCCGCCGGAGCCGGGGCGGCCTCGTTCGCCCCGGCCTGTCGTTACCGGGGCGAAACAGACGTACGGCATCATGCCGCCCATGGATCGACAGCAGGAGTATGTCCTTCGGACGATCGAGGAGCGGGACATCCGCTTCGTGCGGCTCTGGTTCACCGACGTCCTGGGCACCTTGAAGTCGGTGGCGGTGGCCCCGGCCGAGCTCGAGGGGGCCTTCACGGAGGGGATCGGCTTCGACGGGTCCGCCATCGAGGGCTTCGCCAGGGTCTTCGAGGCCGACATGCTCGCCCACCCGGATCCGGCGACCTTCCAGGTGCTGCCGTGGCGGGGTGAGGCGCCCGGGACGGCCCGGATGTTCTGCGACATCACCCTGCCCGACGGCACTGCGAGCATGGCCGACCCTCGGCACGTGCTCAAGCGGGCGCTCGCCCGCGCGGCCGACCTGGGCTTCACGTTCTACACCCACCCCGAGATCGAGTTCTTCCTGCTCGAGCCGGGCTTCGAGCCAGGGCAGCGGCCCACGCCCGTCGACGCCGCCGGCTACTTCGAGCATGTGCCCCACGGCACGGGCCACGACTTCCGGCGCCATGCCATCACCATGCTCGAGTCGATGGGGATCTCGGTCGAGTTCAGCCACCACGAGGGCGGGCCGGGCCAGAACGAGATCGACCTGCGCTACGCCGACGCCCTGACGACGGCCGACAACATCATGACCTTCCGGATGGTCGTCAAGGAGGTCGCCCTCGAGCAGGGCGTCTATGCGACGTTCATGCCCAAGGTGTTCGCCGAGCACCCCGGCTCGGGCATGCACACACACATCTCGCTCTTCGAGGGTGACACCAACGCCTTCTTCGAGCCCGGGGCCCCGTACCAGCTGTCCAGGACCGGCCGGCAGTTCATCGCCGGGCTCATCACCCACGGTTCGGAGATCACGGCCGTCACCAACCAGTGGGTCAACAGCTACAAGCGGCTCTGGGGCGGGGGTGAGGCGCCGGCCCACCTCACCTGGGGCCACAACAACCGCTCCGCCATGGTCCGAGTCCCCATGTACAAGCCGAGCAAGGGCAACAGCACCCGCATCGAGGTCCGCACCATCGACCCCGCGTGCAACCCCTACCTCGCGTTCGCGGTCATTCTCTCGGCCGGGCTGAAGGGCATCGAAGAGGGCTACGAGCTGCCCCCGGAGGCCGAGGACGACGTCTGGAGCCTCACCGACGGTGAACGCCGGGCGATGGGCATCAAGCCGCTGCCCACCTCGCTGCACCAGGCCGTCACGGCGATGGAGGCGAGCGAGCTCGTCGCCGAGACGCTTGGGGAGCACGTCTTCGACTTCTTCCTGCGCAACAAGCGGTCGGAGTGGGACGAG
>CAYPYK010000210.1:0-6230 GCA_964414665.1 uncultured Intrasporangiaceae bacterium
CGCGACTTCCCCACCCTGGGCCACGTCGCCGGCTGGGTCCACGACAAGACCGGCAGCGCCGCCACCGCCACCGCTGCTGCGACCGGCGCGCCGGCTGCCGAGGCGGCCCCACCGGCGGCCGCCGCCGGGGTCCCCACCGTCCGCGGAGACCTGTCGGCCATCGACGCGCTACCCCGCCGGGTCCCGGTACCCGCCCTGCGGCCCAGCCTCGACCAGTGCGCCACCACGGGCATCGACCTCGACGGCACCCGCGTCATTGTCATGCTCGACGAGGGCGGCATCGGCACCACGCTCGTCAAGCGCCTCGAGAAGGCCGGGGCCACCCCCCTCGTGCTCGACCCGGGTGTCGGCACCGACGACCTGCTCGCCACCCTCGAGGACTGGCTGGCCGGCGGCCCCGTCGCCGGCGTCTACTGGCTGCCCGCGCTCGACGACGAGGGCGACCTCGACGCGATGGACCTGGCCATGTGGACCGAGGCCCTGCGCCGCCGGGTCAAGGCCCTGTACGCCACGATGCGGCGGCTGTGGGACACCGACGCGTTCCTCGTCAGCGCGACACGGCTCGGCGGCCGGCACGGGTACGACGCCGCCGGAGCCACCGCCCCGATGGGCGGCGCGGTCACCGGCTTCACCAAGTCCTACAAGAAGGAGCGGCCGGACGCGCTCGTCAAGGCCGTCGACCTGCCCGCCAGCCGCAAGACCGCGGCGGTCGCCGACATCCTTCTCGAGGAGACCCTCGGCGACCCGGGGACCGTCGAGGTCGGCCGAGCCGACGGGCTGCGCTGGGGCGTCGTCCTCGCCGAGCAGCCGTTCGCGCCGCTCAACGACGACGGGACCGCCGACCACGAGGGTGGTATGCCGCTCACCCACGACTCCGTCGTTCTGGTCACCGGCGCCGCCGGCAGCATCGTCTCGTCGATCACCGCCGACCTTGCTCAGGCGGGGGCCGGGACGTTCCACCTGCTCGACCTCACCCCGGCGCCCGACCCGGACGACCCTGACCTCGCGGCCTTCGCCACGGACCTGGAAGGCCTCAAGGCCACCCTGGCCGCGCGGATGAAGGACCGGGGCAAGAAGGCCACCCCCGTGGCCATCGGGAAGGAGCTGGCCCGGATCGAGCGGCTGGCCTCGGCCCGGGCGGCGATCGCCGCCGTCGAGGCCGCCGGAGGCACCGCGCACTACCACAGCGTCGACCTCACCGACCCTGAGGCGGTGGCGACGGTCATCGACGCCGTCCGCGACACCAGTGGCCGCATCGACGTGCTGCTGCACGCCGCGGGCCTCGAGATCAGCCGCAACCTGCCCGAGAAGAAGCCCGCCGAGTACGACCTCGTCTTCGGCGTCAAGACGACCGGCTGGTTCAGCCTGTGGCATGCCGCGAAGGACCTCGACATCGGTGCCACCGTCGTCTTCTCGTCGGTGGCGGGCCGGTTCGGCAACAACGGCCAGACCGACTACTCGGCGGCGAACGACCTGCTCTGCAAGATCAGCTCGGCCATGCGCCGCACCCGCCCGCAGACCCGGGCGCTCGCGCTCGACTGGACGGCGTGGGGCGGCATCGGCATGGCGACCCGCGGGTCGATCCCCAAGATCATGGAGATGGCGGGGGTGCAGATGCTCCCGCCGGAGGCCGGGGTCGCCTGGATCCACCGCGAGCTCGCGTCCTCCTCCTACGGTGGCGAGGTCGTCGTCGCCGGACGTCTCGGGATGATGGCGACGGAGTATGCCGAGCACGGCGGCGCCGACGTTGCCCGCCTGGTCGGTGACGCGGCCGACCACGGGCCCATGGTCGGGGAGGTCGTCGCCAGCGCCCACCACGGCCTCGTCGTGACGACCACCCTCGACCCGGTGGCCCAGCCGTTCCTGAACCACCACCGGATCGACGGCATCCCCGTGCTGCCCGGTGCCATGGGCGTGGAGGCGTTCGCCGAGGCAGCGGCGCTCGTCGCGCCGCCCGGCTTCGCGGTGGGGGCGGTCGAGGACGTCGCGTTCCTCGCGCCGGTGAAGTTCTACCGGGACGAGCCGCGCGCGATCACCGTCACCGTGCGGGTCGAGGAGGAGGACGGCTCGGGTGACCTGCTCGCCCGGTGCGCACTCACAGCCGAGCGTGTCCTGCCCGGCCACGACGCCCCGCAGGTCAGCACCCATTTCACCGGCACGGTCCGGCTGACCCGCACGCCCCCTCAGGCCGAGTCCGCCCCCGCGGTCGCGGACCCGGCCGGCCGGGTCCTCACGCCCGAGGACGTCTACGCGCTCTACTTCCACGGGCCGACGTACCAGGTGGTCGGCGCCGCCTGGGAGGCGGACGGCGCCTCGGTCGCGCGCCTCGCCGACGGACTGCCGGACAACCATGTCCCGGCGGCCGCTCCACTCGTGGGCGCACCGCGGCTCGTCGAGCTGTGCTTCCAGGCGGCCGGACTCTGGGAGGCCGGACGCGACGGGCGGATGGCCCTGCCGTATGCCGTGGGGTCGGTGCGGGTCCTCGGCTCTCCCGGCAGCGGTGCGCTCCGCGCGGTGGCGCGTCAGGTCGACGACGGCGCGTTCGACTGCATGGTCGTCGACGACGACGGCCGCGTCGTGGTCCGCCTGGACGGGTACCGGAGCATCCCGCTACCGACGCCGATCTCGGGTGACGTCGTCGCGCCGCTGGCCGAGGCGTTCGGCGCCCCGGTTCCGGACACGCACTGACAGGAGAGCCGATACCCATGGAGCCGATCACCCGCCTGGCGATCCTCGAACGCGGCGAGCCGGCCGTGCGCCTGCTCGCGGCGATCGGGAACCTTGGGGCCCAGACCGACGACCCCGAGATCACCCGGGTCCTCGTCCTCACCGAGGCCCGCGAGCGGGCGTGGTACGCCCGGGAAGCCGACGAGACCGTCGCGGTCGCGCACAACGACGCGGTCACGACGGCCGACGTCGTGGCGGCCCTCCGGGCCGCCCGTGCCGACGCCGTCTGGATCGGCCAGATCCCGTGCCAGGACCAGGTCGCGCTCGTCACCGCCTGTGAGGAGGCCGGGATCGCCGTCATCGGCCCCGACAGCGCCACCGTGCGCCGGCTCGCCGACCGGGACGGGCTGGCCGATGCGGTCGGCGAGGCGGGCCTGGTCCTGCTCGACCCCGACCGGGACCGCTCCGGGCACCGGGTGCTCGAGGTCGACATCCTCGCCGACTCGGCCGGGACCGTGTGGGCGTTCACCCCCCGCGAGACCACCCTGTCCCGCGGACCGCACCTGATCATCGCCGAGACCCCGGCGCCGGGCCTGGACCCCGACACCGAGAACGCCATGCGGGAAGGGGCCCGCGCGCTGGCCACCGTCGTCGGCTACCGCGGCGCCGGTGTCGTCCGCTTCCTGCTCGACCCGGACGGCACGACGGCCTTCGTCGAGTCGGTCGACACCCTGGCCCGGGCCGCGCACGCCCTGTTGGAGGAGACGACGGGGTCCAGCTTCCTCGGCCTGCGCCTGCGGCTCGCCCGCGGCGACGTGCTCGTCCACGAGCAGCCCCGGCCCGACGGGCACGCCATCGAGGCCCGGCTCCTCGCCCACGACCCCGAGCGCGGCTTCACCCCGAGCGGCGGCACCGTGCAGCTGCTCGCACTGCCGGTCGGCACCGGGGTCCGGGTCGACGCGAGCCTGCACGACGGCGACGTGGTCGACGCCGTCGTCGACCCGCTTGTCGCGACCCTGACCGCCTGGGGGCACGGGCGCGCCGAGGCCGAGACCCGGCTGCGCCGCGCCCTCGAGCGCACGCTGGTCGTCCTCAGCGGTGGCGCGTCCAACCGGTGCGGCCTGCTCGCTCTCCTCTCGCGTCAGGAGTTCCGCGCCGGTGCGGTGGGCTACGGCTGGTACGACGAGCTGGTCGCCAGCGGTGGACTGGTCCCGCCCGCTGACCCGCTGGCCATCGTCGCGGCGGCGGTCCAGGCCTACGAGTCCGACTTCGCCCTGGTCCGCGGGGCGTTCTTCGCCAGCGCCGCGCGCGGACGGCCCGAGCAGCCCGAGGACGTCGGCGCCGGCGTCCAGCTCACCTATCGAGGAGCCTCCTACCGGCTCCGGGTCGACAGCACGGGTCCGGACCGCTATCGCGTCCACGACGGTGTCACCGTCGAGGCCCACGTCGAGCGGTTGGGTGACTTCGAGCGGCGGATCACCTGTGGCGGCAGGCGCCGCCGGGTCGTCGCCGCCGAGCACGACGGCGCGTTCCGCCTCGAGATCGACGGCGAAGCCCACACGGTCACCCGCACCGACGGCCTCGTCGTCCGGGCGGGGTGGCCCGCCCTGGTCGGGCAGATCCTCGTCGAGCCCGGCCAGCAGGTCCGTGCCGGGGACCCGATCGCCGTCCTGGAGTCGATGAAGATGGTGACGACCGTCAACGCACCCTTCGACGGACTCGTTACGGCCGTCCCCGTCGTCGCCAACGCCCAGGTCGAGCGGGGGGCGCCCCTGCTGCGTATCCGCGCCTCCGGCGAGCTGGCCGCCGAGGCGGTGCTGGCCTCCGCCGAGCCTGCCGGCGAGCAGCTGGACCTCGGCGTCCTGGCCCGGGAGTCCGAGCCGGCGCCCCAGAGCCCGTGCGCGGCCGTCTACTCCGACCTGGTCCCCTACCTGCTCGGCTACGACCGCGACCCCGTGGAGGTCCGGGCCCTGCTGCGCCGGCAGCGTTCGCTCGCGACGACCCACCCGGTCGACGACCCGGAGCTCGCGGCGTGTGAGGACTCGCTGCTCGACCTGTTCGCCGACATCGCCTCGCTCTACCGGCCCCGTACCGAGGCCGAGGAGCTCGGCGACGACGGCCTGGTCGCCGGGAACGCCCAGGAGTACTTCATCGCCTTCCTTCGGTGGCTCGACCCCGACCGGGCGATGCTCCCGGCGAGCTACCGCAGCCGTCTCGAGCGCGCTCTCGGCCGGTACGGGATCCGAGGGCTCGGGCACACCCGCGCCCTCGAGGGCGCGCTGCTCTGGATGTTCCGCTCCTTCGCCCGGGTGCCCGAGCTCGCGCCGGTCGTCACGTCCATCCTCGAACGCCGTCTCACCCACATCGACCGGCTGCGCGGCTCGGCCGGGCCGGACCTGCGCCACCGCCTGGACCGGCTGACCCGGGCCACCGAGGGACGCCAGCAGGCGGTCGCCGACCTGGCCCGGGACGTCGAGTTCCACTACTTCGACGCGCCGGTGCTCGACCACGTCCTCGCCGACGTCGAGGCCGAGATGACCCGCCACCTCGCCGCCCTGCACGCCGACGCCCACCGGGCCGACCGGGCCGACCGGGTCGACCGGCTCGTGTGGTGCCCCCACCCGCTGCGCGGCCTGCTGCTGCGCTCCTGGCTCGACGGCGTCGACGACCCCGGCCTCGCGGCATACCGCGACTGCATCCTCGAGGTCTACGCCCGGCGCTTCTACCGGATCCGCGACCTCCACGGACTCGACCACGAGACGGTCGTCGGCCGGCAGATCGCCTTCGCCAACTATGAGCACGGCGACCTCGACGTCCACCTCGTCGTCGCATATCTCCCGGCCGAGGACCTGCCCGAGCTCTCCCGGGCCATCGCCGTCCATCTCGACACCGCCCCGCGCAACCGGGAGATCGTCCTCGACCTCGTCCTGTGGCGCAGCGGCGAGAGGCAGGACATCTCCGCACTGGCCGCGGAGGCGGCGACGTGGCTCGCCCGGTGCGCCTTCGGGCGGCCGCTGCACCGGATCGATCTCACCGTGACCAACGTCGACGGCGACGACACCGGTGCGGTGCGCACCCAGCACGTGACCTTCCGCCAGGGACCCGAGGGAGGCCCCTTCGAGGAGGACCACCTCTACCGCAACCTGCACCCCATGCTCGGCAAGCGGCTCGACCTGTGGCGGCTCTCGAACTTCGCCCTCGAGCGGCTCCTCTCTCCCGAGGACGTCTACCTCTTCTCCGGTGTCGCCCACGACAACCCGAAGGACCACCGCCTGTTCGCCCTCGCCGAGGTCCGCGACCTGGTCAAGGTCCGCGACGAGGTCACCGGGATCGAGACCTACCCGCGGCTCGGGCGGATGGGCCTGCTGGCGCTCGCGGCCATGCGCAGCGCCCTCGCGGCGTACCCGCCACGGGAGCGACCGGCGGCCAACCGGCTCGTCCTGTCGATCCGCCCGACGTGGGACATCCCGCCCACCCAGATCCCTATCCTCGCCGCGTCGTACGAGCCGCTGGCGCGGGGCGCGGGGTTGGAGAAGCTCGTCCTCCACATCCAGGTCCCCGCC
>CAYPYK010000211.1:0-6228 GCA_964414665.1 uncultured Intrasporangiaceae bacterium
TCATCACCGATGGGCGCTTCTCCGGCGGGACCTCCGGGCTGTCGATCGGCCACGTCTCTCCCGAGGCCGCATCGGGCGGGCTCATCGGCCTCGTCGAGGACGGCGACCTCATCTCCATCGACATCCCCCGCCGGTCGATGGAGCTCAAGGTCGATCATGAGACCCTCGCCCTGCGCCGCAAGACCCGGGACGAGGAGGGCTGGGCCCCGGTCGGCCGGGACCGGCCGGTGTCGGCGGCGCTGCGTGCGTATGCCGCGCTGGCCCTGTCCGCCGACCGCGGAGCGGCCCGTCAGGTCGACTGACCGTCGGCTCTCAGGGGACCTTCAGGTCCGGGACCTACCGGTAAGGCAGACTGGCCACACCATGGACGCCCTCCTCATCCAGGTGCTCGACCAGCCCGCGTGGCTCGTCTATGTCGTCACCGCCGCCATCGTCTTCGCCGAGGATGCGCTGTTCGTCGGGTTCGTCCTTCCGGGCGAGACCGCCGCCATCCTCGGCGGGGTCTCGGCGAGCCTGGGCAACACCTCGGTGGTGTGGATGACGGTGTTCGTCGCGCTGGCGGCCATCGTCGGCGACAGCGTCGGGTACGAGATCGGCCGCGTCTACGGTGGCCGCGTGCTGGAGCTGTCCTTCCTGGCCAAGCGGCGCGGGCGGCTGGACCAGGCCCAGGCCTACCTGCGCCGCAGGGGCGGCTCGGCGGTCTTCCTCGGCCGGTGGACGGCGTTCCTGCGTGCGGTCATGCCGGCCCTGGCGGGGATGTCGCGGATGCCCTACCGGCGGTTCTTGCCGTGGAACGCGATCGGCGGGACCATTTGGGGGATCACGTCCGTCGTGGCGGGCTACCTGGCGGGCAGGTCCTACCAACGGGTCGCGACGTGGCTCGGCGGTGGAGCGGCCGCGGTGGTCGCCGCCGTCGTCGCCATCGCCGTCGTCGTCTGGGCGGTGCGCCGCCGCCGGTCCGAGCGCGACGCGAGCACCCACCACGGCGAGGGGCCTGACGCGCAGGACGTCGAGCTCGCAGCGGGGCCCGAGCGCGTGGTCGACTAGGGCGTGCCTCCCGACGGTGGGCGGCTGGGGCCGTGATGGTCGGCGCATGCGTGCAGGCGGCACCGCCGACTCCTCGGCTCGCACCCCCCCGACGGCGTGGCCGATGGAGCGCAGCGACTCGTCGCTGATCCCGGCACTGGTGGGTCAGCGGGTCGGCAACGACGTCGGGTGGCCCGCCGCCGTAGGGCGCGCGACCACCACGAACTGATAGGTCAGGAGGTCCCGCAGCCCGGGAACCCAGCCGACCAACAGAGCGAGCCGGTTCCAGGGCACAGGGGCGTCCACGAAGCGCTGGGACCGCTTCCAGGAAACCGGTCGCAAGGACGCGCCTGCCAGCAGTTCGGAGATGTCGTTGCGGGCGAACCACCGCAGGTGCGTCGAGTCGTGCAGCCCTCGGTCGCGACGCGGCCACGTCCGGCGCAGAAACACGGCGGTGAGCGTCGACAGGTGCCCGACGTTCGGCAGGCTGACGATGACCTCGCCGCTCGGCGCGAGGTGCTTGGCGAACGCGGTCAGGCAGCCCCACGGGTCCTGAATGTGTTCCAGGACATCGGCGAACACGATGCAGTCATAGGTCTCGTTCAGCTGGCTGAGGATGCTGGGCAGCTCGTTGAGATCACCGGTGATGACCCGGTCGAGCCGCTCCCGTGCCTCGGTCGCCAGCTGCTCGTCGTTCTCCACGCCGGTCAGCTGGGCGCCCTGGCGCCGCTTCACGGCCGCACCGAGGGCCCCGTTCGCGCAGCCGACGTCCAGGACGTTGCGCCGGTCCAGGCTGATGCGCTTGAAGATCTCGGGCCGCAGCCCGGTATATGAGGAGTATCGCGACACAGTCACCATGTGTTGAGTCTGCCGCACCGATGGTCGTCACCCAGGCCGGGCGGGTCGCTGGAGCCTGCCTTCAGGCACGGACCGCTGTCCTGGCCCGGCACGTGCCTCCATGGGGGTGCGCCCCGTCGAGCCGACCCTGCGCCCGAGCTCGCATGATGTCCGGGTCGGTACGGCCACCTGGACCGGTCGGGCCCGCGTGGGCAGCGCTCAGCGCCAGAAGGGCCGCTCGGCCAGGAGCAGGTCGACGGCCCCGACGGCGTGGTCGAGCAGGGCCGCCTCGTCGAAGGTCGGGGGCGGGGCGCCGATCCGGGCGAGGACCACGCGGGTGGTGGCCAGGTCGTTGAGCGCCCCCAGGGAGTCCTGGACCCCCGCGACGAGCTCGGCGAAGGCCAGCGGGTCGGCGCCGTCCGCGACGTACAGCGACGCGAAGAACTGGGCGCCGTAGCGCAGCTTCTTGGCCTCGATCCGGACGCCGTGCCGCTTCGCGGCGCTCAGCCGGCGCAGCCGCCCGCCTCGTCTGACCACCAGGTCCCAGCGGCGCTGCAGGGCGGCGCCGGCGACGGCCCGGGCCGGGGGGTCGGGCAGCAGCAGCCACGGGGCGTCGGCGAGGAACGCGTCGACCCGCCCGGCCAGGTCCAGCCACTCCTCGCCGGCCAGCACGTCGACGGCGGCGTCGTAGGCCAGCTCGCGCAGCTCGCGCAGCCGGTCGGCCTCGCCCGCTCCGAGGTGGGCGGTGAGGGGGCTGTCGAGCAGGACGTCGAGGTCACGGGCCGGGCCGAGCGGCAGGGCCCGGGCGCGCAGCTCGGTAGCCGTCGCCACGAACGACGGCTCGTTCCGCAGGGTCCCGCGGAAGAGGGCGTAGGCCGAGCGCAGCCGGCGCACCCCGACCCGCGTCTGGTGCAGCGACTCGGCGTCGCGGTCCGTGAGGACCGCAGGGGCGTTGGCCCGCCAGTGCGCCATGCACTCGGCGGCGACGGCGACGAACGCGGCGCTGGCGCTCGCGTCGGGCGCGAGGTCGACCGGGGCGGCCCGGCGAACGGCATACCCCGACGCGGTGGCGTCCGGAGTCGGGCCCGGAGCGGGAGGCGACGGCGCGCCCATCAGCGGCACGCCACGGTCACGTCGTGGTGGGGGAGGCGGAGGTGGTGGGCGACCCGCTCGGTGTGCACACCGGCGTCGGGCTCGCGCTGGGTGCGGGCAGCAGGGAGGTGAACCCGGTGCCGATGACGAGGTCGACCGTCGCCGCCTTGCGCTTGTCGTTGACCTTGACCACGCCCTTGCCGACGAGCGCCGCAAGGAGGTCTGCCCGCTTGGCGCCGGAGCGCCCGAACCGGATCTCGGCCGGTGCGCTGACCTTCTTGTGCTTCGGGTCGTTGCCGATGTCGACGACGACGAACCCCCGGACCTGCAGCTGCCGGGCCGTCGAGGCCGCGAGGCCGTTGCGTTTGGTCGCGTTGTAGACGTTCACCTTCGTCGTCGACGGCACGATCGACCCCGCGCTGACCGTCACACAGGGGATGGTCCTCGTGGCGTCACTCGGCGCAGTGGCGTCGCGGTAGTAGGAGAAGGCGTACCAGAACGCGAAGAAGAGGAACAGCGCGAGGCTGACCAAGGTGATCGTGGCGCGACGACGGCGCCGGTCCACCCGGACCACCAGCTCCGCCTCCGGCTCGACGTCCGACATCTCCCCCCTCTCAGGTCAGGACCAGCACCCGCGCGTGCAGCGTCGGCCGTTGGTGCAGCGCCGCCCGCAGCGCCCGGTGCAGGCCGTCCTCGAGGTAGAGGGTTCCCTGCCACTCGACGACGTGGGCGAACAGGTCGCCGTAGAACGTCGAGTCCTCGGACAGCAGCATCCTCAGGTCGAGTGTGCGCTTGGTGGTCACCAGGTCGTCGAGACGGACCAGGCGGGGCGGGACCTCCGACCATCTGCGCTCCGAGTACCCGTGGTCCGGGTAGGGGCGGGAGTCGCCGACGGCCTTGAAGATCATCCCAGCACTGTATGCCGTCACGGCGGGCGGTCGCTCGCCGCCGGGCCGTTGCCAGCGGGTTATGGGGTGAGCGGCCGCTCCAGGTCCCCCGGACCCCATGGGGGTGGGTTGTCTTCTCCCACGCAGCATGCGACAGGGTGGGGGAGCTGATCGTCGTTCGGTGCCGACGGGGGGCGGGTCGGCGGCCGGGCCGGTGGGGGGCTACTCGGGCAGGGGGGTGCGCGGAATGGCCAGGGCCACGAGCCCCATGAGGACGGCGGCCACCGCCAGGGCCGTGAACGCGCCCGTCGCGGCCCCGGAGAAGCGGTGCGGCTGAGCGACGGCATCCGCGCCCCGCATGGTGTGGTTGACGAGGGCGCCGAGGGCGGCGACCCCGACGGCGCTGCCGATCGACCGGGCGAACATGTTGGCACCGGTCACGACGCCCCGTTCACCCCAGTCGACGCTGGACTGGGCCGCGATGAGGGCCGGCGCCGCCACGAACCCGAGTCCGAGGCCCATGACGAAGCACGACATCCCGACGGCGGGCAGCCACGGGTGGAGCGAGGTGAGGGCCAGGGCCGCCGTGGCGAGCACGACCACGCTCGCTCCCATGAGGATCGTGCTCCGGAACCCGACCCGCAGGTAGACCCGCCCGGCCTGGGACGCCGCGATGGGCCAGCCCATCGTCAGCGTCGCCAGGGTGAGCCCGGAGGCGAGCGGCGAGGCGTGGACGAGGGTCTCGAGGAACGTCGGCACGTAGGTCGTCACCCCGATCAGGATGACGCCCACCCCGACGGCGACCAGGGCGGTCGTCCCGAGCAGCCGCCGCCGGAGCACCCACAGCGGCAGCACCGGCTCGGCCGCGCGCCGCTCGACGGCGACGAACGCGACGAGCAGCACCGCCCCCAGCCCGAACGCCGCCATGCTCTGCACCGATGCCCACGGCCAGGCGTTCCCGCCCTCGAGCAGGGCCAGCACGAGCAGGCTGAGGGCCGCGGTCAGCAGGATCCCACCGGTCCAGTCGATGACGTGCTCGCGGCGTCCGACCGATTCGTGCAGGTGCGTGACCAGCAGGTATGCCGCGGCGAGACAGAGCGGGACGTTGACGTAGAAGATCCACTGCCAGGCGACGAACTCGCTGAAGAACCCGCCGAGGGTCGGCCCGACGACGGCCGAGACGCCCCAGACGCTCGCGATGTAGCCCTGCACCGTGGCCCGTTCGGCGACGGTGTAGATGTCGCCGGCGATCGTGATGGCCATGGGCTGGACCGCCCCGGCGCCGAGCCCCTGGACGGCGCGGAACGCGATGAGTGCCGGCATCGACCAGGCGAGCCCGCACAGCACCGAGCCGAGCAGGAACAGCCCCACCCCGAAGAGGACGACCGGCTTGCGTCCGACGGTGTCGGCCAGCTTGGAGTAGATGGGGACCGTGACGGCCTGGGTGAGCAGGTAGAGGCTGAACAGCCACGGGAAGCTCGTGAAGCCGCCGAGGTCTGCGACGATGGTCGGGACGGCCGTCGCGAGGATCGTCGAGTCGATGGCGACCAGAGCGGTCGTCATCATGATCGCCGCAAGGACCGGCCCCCGGTCGGACCGGAACCCGACCTGGGCGCTGCTGGCGGGGGCAGTGGCCAGGGTGTCCTCCCGTCGATCATGGCGGCGTCGGTGGTCGGCGCGCTCACGCCGCAACGGCGCCGCCCGCCCGGCTCATTCCCGGATGGCTCCTGGTGCCGACCGGTGAGTCGGAGCGTATGCCGCCCGGCTCAGGACACGTCGAGCAGGGCCTGCGCGTAGGCGCACTCGAGGTCGGCGTCCCGGGTCTCGTGGCGCTCGCCGTCGCACAGGGTCCCCACCGCCCAGCCGTCCTCGAGCCGCCGGACGTCGACGAGCCGGTCGCCCAGGAGCTCGCGGAGCTGGTCCTCCCGGGGAAGCCACAGCGCCTGGTCGAGGCGCACGGAGTCCAGGGCCCACTCGGTGGTCCCGTTGAACCCGAGGACCGAGGTGCCCCCGAAGTGGTGGAGCTCGACGGTCAGGTCGCTGACCCAGAACACCTCACCGGTGAGGAGCTCGGCGTCGATGACGAACCGGTCGCCCGCCAGGGGTTGCCACATGACGCCGTGGGCGATGAGAGACCTGGCCAGCTCGACGGTGATCACTCCTCCATCGTGCCTCAGGGAGCACCGTGGCCCAACGCAGTGTCCGAGTATCTGGTCGCCATGGCGACCAGATACTCGGACACAGGGCCAGGGCGGCACCCGGACTCGGCGACGGCCGCGTCCCCCCGAACGGGCCGCGGCCGCCGACTGGCAGGGGTGGGGAGTCAGGTCATCTGGTGGCCGCGAAGCACCGGGCCGAGGGTGTCGAGGACGCCGGCGTCCTCGAT
>CAYPYK010000212.1:0-6225 GCA_964414665.1 uncultured Intrasporangiaceae bacterium
GTTGTCGATCGCGCGGGTGCTCAGCGGCTCGGTCGGTGACGGCGCAGAGCTGGTTGGCGGACAGGGCCACCTGAACGATCGCGTTGCCCAGCGCGTCGATCGCCGTGGGGACCGACTGGACGCCGGTGAGGAAGAAGCCCGTCCCCCAACACGAGACGTCGCCCCCGGTGGACAGGGCGCAGAAGGCGTCCCCGTCGCTGCTGAGGTGGCTGACGCCATGGCTCAGCGAGCTCACCGGGACGGGTGCCTTGGCGTCGTGCTGGGTCGTCCCGTTGCCCAGCTCCCCGGCTGCGCCGTGGCCCCAGCATCGGACCGCGCCTGCGGTGGTCACGGCACAGGTACTCGACCCCTGGGCCGTCACCTCCGTGTGGGTCGGTGCAGGAAGGGCGAACAGGACGTACCCGGCGAGGTCGGCCAGCAGGTCGACCCGTCGGCTGGAGCCGTTGTAGAGCAACGTCGCTGCGTCGGTCCCGAGCGGCGCCATGACGGCATTGGCGGTGATGGCGCCTTGCGTGAAGTTCAGGTTGGACGTGGTGGGGCGCGAGACCATGTTCGGGTAGACCGTCACATACCCACCCGTGCTGGGCAGGACGGCGGTGACGTTGAGCACCGCGGCGAGGACGCCGCTGGCCGGCGTGCCGGGCCGGTGGGTGACCGAGACCGTCGTGGTCGCGTACGCAGGCACGGGAGTGCGGGCGATCCGGGTGTCCAGCAGGCGGGTCGGGTTCACCGGTACGAACATGCCGTTCGCGGTGGCCGTGCCGGCGAGGTAGTAGCCGGCGACGTCGGCGAGGAGGTGGACCGTGCCGCCGGAGGAGTTGGTCAGGGCGAGGGTGCCGGTGCTGCCCAGCTTGACGGTGACGTGGTTGGGCACCGTCTGGCGGGCCCTGAAGTTCAGGCTCGACGCGGTGGGCCGCGTGGTGCCGCCCGGGTAGGCCGTGACGTACCCGGAGGAGGTGGGGGCCGTCACCGTGACGGTGAGGACCACGGCGGACGCGCCGGTCGCCGGGACGGCGCCGCGACCGCTGACCTGGAGCTGGACGGTGCCGTGGGCCCGGACGGGCCCGGTGGCGCCGTTGCCGGTGCGGGTGTCGAGCAGCCGTGCCGGGTTGACCGGGACGAACCCGCCGGGGTCGGCGACGGCACCGTCCACGTAGTAGCCGGAGACGTCGGCGACGAGCTGGGCCGTCCCGGCGGAGGTGCTGGTCAGCGCGACCCTGCCGTTCGTCCCGACCTTGACGGTGACCAGGTCGGCGACGGTCTGCCTGGCGATGTAGTTGAGGTTGGACGCGGTCGGCCGGCTGGTGCCGTCGGGGTATGCGGTGACGTATCCCGCCCGGGTGGGCGCGGTCACTGTGACGTTGAGGACGACAGCGGCCACCCCGGCGCTCGGGACTCCGCCCCTGCCGGTCACCTCAAGGTGCACGGTGCCGTGAGCGTGGACGGGGCCGATCGCCCCCGTCCCGTTGCGCGTGTCCAGCAACCGGGCCGGGCTGACCGGCACGAACGCGCCCGGCGCCTGCCCCCCGGCCGCGGCGCTCTGTGGCTCGGCCGCCATCGCGCTCGCCGCCGGCACGACGTGCGGAGCGGCCGCGCCGGCCGTCGCCGACGCCGTGCCCACGAGGCCGGCCGACAGGACCCCTGCCATGACCGTGACGACACGCACCGTCATCCGGCCCCTGACCCACACCATCCGAACCACCCCTCCCCCGTCGGCGCCCCCAAGCGGCCGTGGGGCGGACGCTACCACCGCGACAGTGGGGTCGGCTCGCATGCGGACTCAGGATCGGCGGAGCCTCGGCGGCTCTCGACGTCGCAGATCCCCCGAACACCTCCCTTGCCGTGGGTCTGTTCCGGCGCACGTCCGGCACGGCGGTCAAGACGCGACGGCGTGAGGCCGCAACGGCAGGTCAGAGCTGGTGGCTCACTCCCACTCGATGGTGCCCGGGGGCTTGCTCGTCACGTCGAGGACCACGCGGTTGACCTCGGCCACCTCGTTGGTGATCCGGGTCGAGATCCTGGCGAGGATCTCGTAGGGCACCCTTGTCCAGTCGGCCGTCATGGCGTCCTCGGAGGAGACCGGGCGCAGCACGATGGGGTGGCCGTAGGTGCGTCCGTCGCCCTGGACGCCGACCGAGCGGACGTCGGCCAGCAGCACCACCGGGCACTGCCAGATCTCGCGGTCCATGCCGGCGGCGGAGAGCTCGTGGCGGGCGATCCGGTCAGCCGCCCGGAGCACCTCGAGGCGCTCGGCGGTCACCTCGCCGACGATCCGGATGCCGAGTCCGGGGCCGGGGAACGGCTGGCGCCACACGATCGCCTCCGGCAGCCCGAGCTCGAGGCCCACGTGGCGGACCTCGTCCTTGAACAGCAGGCGCAGCGGCTCGACGAGGGTGAACCGGAGGTCGTCGGGCAGGCCGCCGACGTTGTGGTGGGACTTGATGTTGGCGGCTCCCGTGCCGCCGCCGGACTCGACGACGTCGGGATAGAGGGTCCCCTGGACGAGGTACTCGACCGGGTGGCCGTCGCGAGCGCCCTCGCCGACGATGTCGCGGGCCGCCTGCTCGAACACCCGGATGAACTCGCGCCCGATGATCTTGCGCTTCTCCTCGGGGTCGGCCACCCCGCCAAGCGCGCCGAGGAAGCGCTCGCGGGCGTCGACGACGACGAGGTCGACCCCGGTGGCCGCGACGAAGTCCTCCTCGACCTGCTCGGCCTCACTGGCGCGCAGCAGCCCGTGGTCGACGAACACGCAGGTGAGCTGGTCGCCGACCGCGCGCTGGACGAGCGCCGCCGCGACCGAGGAGTCGACGCCCCCGGACAGGGCGCACAGCACCCTCTTGTCGCCTATCGTCTCGCGGACCTCGGCGACGAGCTGGTCGACGACGTTGGCCGGGGTCCAGTCCCCGGCGAGCCCCGCCCCGCGGTGGAGGAAGTTCTCCAGCACGCGCTGGCCGAAGGTCGAGTGGACGACCTCGGGGTGCCACTGGACGCCGTAGAGCCGGCGCTCGTCGTCCTCGAAGGCGGCGACGGGCGCTCCCCCGGTCGACGCGGTGACCCGCATCCCCTCGGGCGCGTCGGTCACCGAGTCGCCGTGGCTCATCCACACCGACTGCGCGGTGGGCTGGCCGTTGAAGAGGGTCGAGGACGTGTCGGACACGCTCGCGTGGGTCGAGCCGTACTCGCCGAGCCCGGTATGCGCGACCCGGCCGCCGAGCGCCTGCGCCATCGCCTGGAACCCGTAGCACATCCCGAAGACCGGCACCCCGGCCTTGAGCAGGGTCGCGTCGAGCTCGGGGGCTCCCTCCTGGTAGACCGAGGACGGCCCACCGGACAGGATCACCGCGGCCGGGTCCCTCGCCAGCATGTCGGGCACCGGCATCGTGTGTGGCACGACCTCGCTGAAGACCCTGGCCTCACGGACCCGGCGGGCGATGAGCTGGGCGTACTGCGCCCCGAGGTCGACGACGAGGACCGGCCGGTCGGACAGGTGCGGCGGCTTCTGCGGCTGCGTCACGCGCCCACGCTACTGTCGCACGACCGCGAGCCGGCCATCGATCTCACGGGCCACGATGCGCTCGGCGACGAAGGACAGGAAGGGGACGCAGCCGGCCAGCATGACGAGCACCATCTTCGGCAGCGACCAGCCCACCTTGAAGCCCAGGTTGGCCGTCGCGATG
Source organism: uncultured Intrasporangiaceae bacterium (assembly GCA_964414665.1). GTDB lineage: Bacteria > Actinomycetota > Actinomycetes > Actinomycetales > Dermatophilaceae > CAVSJJ01. The sequence continues at coordinate 3,681 of CAYPYK010000212.1, forward strand.
ACGTAGACGAAGAAGATGAAGCCGTGCGGCTGCGGCCACCAGGACAGCGCCTCGTTCTGGAAGCCGTAGTGAAGGATCACCTCGGCGACGAGGAGCAGCAGCCCCACGCCGACGATGAGGGCCATCACCTTGAAGAAGGTCAGCGCCTTGGCGGCCGTCTGCGGGTCCTTGATCTCGGCGTATGTCGTCTGGGTCACGGCGCTCATTCTCCCCCGTGGTCGGCGACGGCCCGCACGGGGGCCACCACGGGCGCGTCGTCGGGGCCCTCCCCGCGCTCCGGGCCACCGTCGCCGTCGTCGCCGACGTCGCCGCCGGGGCCCTCCCCACCGTCGCTCCCGCCCTCGCCGTGCGTCGCTGCACGCGTGGCGTCGCGGTCGTCGCGGACCATCCGCCACCACATGTAGGCGGCGAACCCCGCGAACACCCACCACTGCAGGGCGTATGCCGCGTTGCGCCACTTCAGCCCGGTGTCGGCAACCGGGGTGGGGACGTGGGTGAGGGTGTTGAGCGTGTCGGCCGCCGCCGCCCCCGGCCCCGCCGCCGGCGTCTCGTCCTCGAGGAACAGGAACGCGTTGTAGGTCTCCCCCGGCCAGGTGTTGACCAGGAGCGAGAGGTCGACCGACCCGATCTGGCCCGGGGGCAGGGCCGTCACGCCGGCCGGGGACTCCCCCGGTGCGAGCCCGCCGTGGACGGTGACCAGCCCGGCGGGGGGCGGCGGGACCGGGGACGGCGTGCTGAGGAAGGCCCGCAGCACGGGCAGCCGCGCACCGGTGCTCTCGACGACGAAGGGCGTGATGAGCCAGTACCCAGCCCGCCCGTCGAGGCGGCGGTCGGGCACGAGGACCTGGCCGTCCGCGGCATACCGTCCGCTCGCGAAGACCCGCTTCGAGCTCGCGTCACCGGGGAACTCGGCGTGCACCCGGAGGACCGAGGTCACGTCGACGGGCGGCTGGCTCGCCACCTTCTGCAGCTGCTCGACGGTGGCCTTGTCGCGGGCGACCCCGAGCTGCCAGCGGCCCAGCTGGATGAAGGCGACGATGATGAGGGCGACCACGCCGAGCAGTCCCAGCCATCTGGGCTTCAGCGCGGTCCTGAGCACGCGCTCAGGCTACGCGACCCACCCCGGCGGCTCGGCTCGCCGCCGTCCCCTCGCCCCTGACCGTGCCCTTGGGGGCGGCGCAGCGGCGCGAAACCCGGTGGAGGAGACCGCCTCCGGCGGCATACCGTGGCTGGTCGATGCACCCCTCGACCCTGCCGTACTCCGTCGACCCGGAGGACCGCCCACCCGCTCACGCTGACCACCTCATGATCTGGCTGGCTCGGCGGCAGTGGCGCACCCTCCTGGGTGGCATCGCCCTGGGCGGACCGTGGATGCTGTCGATCGCGCTCGTCCCCGCCGCCATCGGCCGCGCCGTCGACGAGGGGATCGTCGGCCGAGACCTCGACGCCCTGGTGCGCTGGGCCCTGGTCATCCTCGGGCTCGGCCTGACGAGCGCCGTGACGAGCGACCTGCGGCACTTCTTCGCCGTGCGCAACTGGCTGACCGCGTCGTACCGCTCCGGGATCGTCGCCGACCGTGCCGTGCGCCGGGCCGGGCCGGCGCTGACCCGACAGATGCCGGCGGGCGAGGTCATCACGGTCTTCGCGAGCGACTTCGCCCGGATGGGGTCGGTCTTCGACGTGAGCGCGAGGGCGGCGGGGGCGGTGCTGAGCTTCACCGTCGTCGCCGTCATCCTGCTCCGCGGGTCGCTGCTGCTCGGGCTCATCATGCTGATCGGCGGCCCGCTCCTCGTCGCCTCGCTCGGCCTCGTCATCCGGCCGCTGCACCGGCGCCAGGGCGCCCAGCGCGCCGAGACCGGGCGGCTCACCTCGCTCGGCGCCGACACGGTGGCGGGCCTGCGGGTGCTGCGCGGGATCGGCGGGGAGGACACCTTCCTCGCCCGGTATGCCGCCCAGTCCCAGCGGGTCCGGGCCGCCGGGAACCACCTGGCCGGGGTCCAGGCGACGCTCGACGCCGCTCAGGTGCTGCTCCCGGGCATCTTCGTCCTCGTCGTCACGGGGGTCGGGGCGCACCTGGCCGTCTCGGGCGAGATCACAGCGGGGCAGCTCGTCTCCTTCTACGGGTACACGGCGTTCCTCACCATGCCACTGCGCACCGCCACCGAGTTCGTCGACAAGCTCATCCAGACCCGGGTCGCATCCCGCCGGATCGTACGGGTGCTCGCGACCGAGCCCGACCACGAGGACCCCGCTGGAGCGGATGGCACCCCGGCGAGGCCCGGCTCACCGGCGGCGAACCGGGCGCATGCCCCGGCGGGCGACCTCGTCGACCCGGCCTCCGGCGTCGTCGCGCGCCCGGGCCGGCTCACGGCGCTCGTCTCGGCCCGCCCGGAGGACTGCGCGCTGGTGGCGGCGCGGCTGGGCCGGGCGGTCCCGGGGCGCCACGGCGTCACCTGGGGCGGGGCCGCCCTCGACGACCTGCCGATCTCCCAGGTCCGGCGGCGCATCGTCGTGTCGGAGTCCGAGCCCCACCTGTTCAGTGGCC
>CAYPYK010000213.1:0-6166 GCA_964414665.1 uncultured Intrasporangiaceae bacterium
GGGTCCAGCTCAAGGACCCGACGAAGTTCGCCGTCGTGACGAGCCAGTTCGAGGGTGCCCCGGGCGTCGCGAGCGTCCAGGACCAACAGAAGGTCCTCAAGAGCCTGTTCGCCGTCATCACCGTCGTGACGTGGATCGCCGTTGTTCTGGCGGGCGCCATGGTGGCCTGCGCGGCCCTGCTCATGGGCACGACGATCCGTCAGGCGGCCTTCACCCGGCGCCGCGAGATCGCCATCATGCGGCTGGTCGGGGCGTCGAGCACGACCATCCGGATGCCGTTCATCGTCGAGATGCTCATCGTCTCGTTCTTCGGGGTGGGCCTGGCCGTGGTGGCCTTGTGGGTGCTGCTCCACTTCGTGTTCGAGAGCAGCCTCAGCCGGGTGAGCGGGGCCTGGATCGGCTCCTCCGACCTGTGGGTCATCACCCCGTGGATGCTCGTGGGAGCGATGGTGGTGGCCATCCTCACCAGCGTCGTCGCCCTGCGCCGCTTCCTGCGGATCTGAGCCTGCACGCGGCGGCATACCCCCGGTAGCTCGACCTCGAACGGCGAATCGCGGGCCGGGTGGTTCACATCGCGCCAGATCTCTGTTACCAATGTGACTCGTGGTACATAGCAGACGCCGGTGGTCCGGCTCCCGCGCGCGCCGCTCGGCGCTCGCCGGGGCCGCGCTGGTCTGTGCCGTCGGGCTGCTCGGTGCCGTGGCCGCCGAGGCCGCTCCCACGCCGGGGAGCGCCGCGGCCGTCGCGCCAGCCTCGTCGGGCCCGAGCACGAAGAAGAAGAAGGTCGACGCTCAGATCAAGGGGCTGACCGTCGACCTCGACGAGATCAACAAGGGCTTGCTCGCGGCCTACCGGGCCCTCAAGGCGACCCAGGCCAAGATCCCCGCCGCCCAGGCGGCGCTCACCGCGGCCCAGGCGGCCGAGGCCGCCGCGCAGCTCGTCAGCGCCAGGGCCGAGCAGGACCTCGCGGTCGCCAGGGCCAAGGAGGGCAAGGCGCGGGATGAGCTCGACGCCACCCGCACGTCCATCGACACCAGCCACCGCATGGTCGCCCAGGTCGCCGCACAGTTGTACCAGGAGCAGGGCCTGGGCCAGATCTCGGTGGCCCTGGACTCGACCTCACCCCAGGACTTCGCCGACCGGCTCGCCATGGTCAACACGGTCATCGACCTGCAGAACGGGTCACTCGGCCGGCTGGCCAACGCCCAGGCCGACCAGGTTGCCGAGGAGTCCCGCCTCGCCGCACTCCGCCGGGCCTCCGCCGCCGCGCAGAAGCAGGCCGCGGCCACCCTCGCGGCCGCCGCCGCCGCCCGCGACAAGGCCGCCGCCGCCAAGACCGCCCTCGAGAACCTCGCCGCGCAGCAGAAAGCCCAGGCCACCGCGGTGGCGGCCAAGGCCGCGGTCGAGCGCAAGCGGCTGAGCGCGATGAAGGCCGAGTCCAACCGGCTCGCCAGGGTGCTGGCCGCCCGCGCCCACGCCGCCCGCCGCTCCGGGCGCACGCACGGCACCGGTGGCAAGGGCTTCCTGTCGCCACCGACGACGCTCGGCTGGATCAGCTCGGAGTTCGGCTGGCGCTACCACCCGATCCTGCACTACTCACGGCTGCACGCCGGGCGCGACTACGCGGCCCCGTGCGGCACCCCGATCCATGCGGCCGCGGGTGGCTGGATCGTCTCGGCCGGCTGGGGCGGCGGCTACGGCAACCGGGTCGTCATCGACCACGGCTACCAGAGCGGGGTCGACCTGTCGACGACGTACAACCACCTGAACCGGATCAGGGTGTGGCACGGGCACGTCACGCGCGGCCAGGTCATCGGCTACGAGGGCACAACGGGCCTGTCGAACGGCTGTCACCTTCACTTCGAGACCCGCCAGAACGGCACCCCGGTCGACCCGCGCAGGTGGCTGTGACCAGCCCGTGCGGCAGCGTACGGGCCTGACCGGCCGCGGCATACGCCAGGCCGTCCGGCGCTGCACCCGCGCCGTGCACCCGCACCCCCGCCCGCCCGGTAGCGTTGCGTCCCGACGACGTCGACCACGACGAGGCAGGAGGGCGGCGATGGCCAAGGAGCAGGGGCGCAAGCTCGTGGCGAGCAACCGCAAGGCCCGCCACGACTACCTCATCGAGGACACCTTCGAGGCGGGGATCGCCCTCACCGGCACAGAGGTCAAGGCGCTGCGTATGGGCCGGGCCTCGCTCGTCGACGGCTGGGCCGCGTTCACCGGCGACGAGCTGTGGCTCGAGGGCGTGCACATCCCCGAGTACTCCTCGGGCACCTGGACCAACCACGCCCCGCGGCGCCGGCGCAAGCTGCTGCTGCACCGCACCGAGCTCGACAAGATCGCCCACAAGACCCGCGAGAGCGGCCACACCATCGTGCCGCTCGCGCTGTACTTCAAGGACGGCCGGGCCAAGGTCGAGATCGCCGTGGCCAAGGGCAAGAAGGAGTACGACAAGCGACACGCCCTCCGGGAGCGGCAGGACCGCCGCGAGACCGAGCGGGCGCTGCACGGCAGGGAGCGCTGAATGCGGACCGTCCGGGGGCTCCTGACGATGGTGTATGCCGCGCTGGCCGTGCCGGCCGTCGTGCTTGTGGGCTCCTCGGCCGCCGTGGCGGGCCCCGCCGTCGTCGCCACCGCGGCGGTCGCGGGCCCCGCTTCGGTCCCGGCGCTCGGCTGGACCGTGGTCACCGACGACAACGCCACGCGGTTCGCCGTGGGCTACCGGGTCGACGAGGACGGCTCGGTCGACGTCACAGAGAACATCATCTGGGCCTTCCCGGCGGGGGGCGACAAGCATGGGATCTACCGCGACATCACCGTCCGAGCCGGCTACCAGGACCAGACCGACAAGTTCCGCTACTACGCCCTCAGCCAGGTCTCCGTCACCTCGAGCACCGGCGCCCCGACCGACATCTCCATCACCGACGAGGGCGCGACGGCGCGGCTGCGGGTCGGCAGCCCCTCGCAGACCGTCTCGGGCCGCCAGCAGTACACCGTGCACTACCACCTCGACCACGTCGTCAACGACATCGGCGACGGTACCGCGGAGTTCTACTACAACCTCGTCTCGCCCTCGAACGCCACGGCCATGAAGGGTGTCTCGGCGCGGGTGTCCGGTCCGGTCGCCGCGACCAAGGCGGCCTGCTTCTACGGCCCTGAGGGCTCGACACAGACGTGCCCGGCCACCCCCGGGGTCGACTCGACGTTCACCGCCCCCGACCTGGCCGCCGGCGAGGGGGCCTCGGTCCTCACCTCCTACCCACGCACGGCCTTCGGCGACCTCGCCCCCGACGTCCGCCAGGGCAGTCCCACGAGCGCCTCGGGCTCGACGATGTCCCCGAGGACCGCCTCCCGGCTCGGCTGGCTGCTCATCGGCACCGGGGGGCTCGTGCCCGCGCTGGCCGCCGGGCTCATGGGCCTGCTCGTGTGGAAGCGCGGCCGGGACGAGCAGTACGCCGGGCTGACGCCGGGGCTGGGTCCGGGGCTCGGCCAGGAGGCCGCCGTGGTCCGCAGCAGCCGGCAGCCGACCGTCGCCGTGCAGTTCACGCCTCCGGCCGGGGTCCAGCCCGGCATGCTCGGCACGATCATCGACGAGGAGGCCAACGTCGTCGACGTGACCGCCACGCTCATCGACCTCGCCGTCCGCGGCTACCTCGTCCTCGAGGAGGTGCCGGGGGCGCACGCCTGGTCGCACGCCGACTGGAGCCTCTCCCGGACCTCCCCTCCTGCGGGTGGTGCGTCGCTCAACCCCTATGAGCAGCTGCTCCTCGACTCGGTCTTCACCGGGGGCAGCCAGGTGCGGCTGAGCGAGCTCAAGAACACGTTCGCGCCGACGCTCAAGGCCGTTCAGCGGTTGATGTACGAGGAGACGGTGCAGCGCGGCTGGTTCCGCAAGTCGCCCGAGACCCAGCGGGGCGTCTGGGGCGCCGCCGGCATCGCCCTGGCCATCGGCTCGGCCGTCGCGGCCTTTGCGCTCAGCAACGCGGTGGGTGGGTCGTTCGCCGACGCGGGGCTGCCGCTGCCGCCGGTGTGGGTGCTCGGCATCGGCGGGGTCGCCGGCGGGTTCATCGTCTCGGCCCTCGGTAGGCGGATGGCGGCCCGGACGGCCGAGGGCAGCGCCGTCCTCGCCCAGTCCCGGGGATTCGAGCAGTACCTCGTCACCGCCGAGGCGAACCAGATCAGGTGGGAGGAGGCCCAGGACGTCTTCAGCCGCTATCTCCCCTACGCCATTGTCTTCGGCGTCGCCGAGCGGTGGGCCGCGGTGTTCCAGCGGGTCGCCGACGCGGCCGCCGCGGCGGGGCGCCCGATCGCGCCGCCCATCTGGTATGCCGGGCCCTGGAGCGCCGGTGGCTTCGGCCAGCTGGCCTCCGGGATGGACAGCTTCTCGACGACCGCCGCGGGCACCTTCGTCGCCACCCCGGGGTCGTCCGGCGGGAGCGGGTTCAGCGGTGGCGGCGGGTTCTCCGGCGGTGGCGGCGGTGGCAGCTCAGGCGGGTCCTGGTAGGCGGCCTGGCCAGGCTTCTGCGCTCGCCCACATCGCTGACGACCCCGAAGGAGACCGCTCATGACCGGCACCACGGCGACCGGCACCACCGCCCTGTCCCGCACGCTCGGACCCGACGGTCCCAGCGTCTCGGCGCTCGGGGTCGGCACCTGGGCGATCGGCGGCCCGTTCGACTTCAACGGCCGGCCCGCGGGCTGGGGCGAGGTCGACGACGACGTGAGCGTGCGCGCGCTGCACGCGGCGTTCGACGCCGGGATCACCTTGGTCGACACCGCGCCGACCTATGGCTGCGGCCACGCCGAGCGGGTGCTCGGCCGGGCCCTGGGCGAGCTCCCGCCGGCCGCGCGCGACCGCATCGTCGTCGCGACCAAGTTCGGCCTCGTCGTCGACGAGGCAACCCGGACCGGCGCGGGTGCCGACGTCTCACCCAGCGCCATCCGCGCGGAGTGCGAGGCGAGCCGGCGCCGGCTCGGCGTCGAGGCCGTCGACCTCCACCAGCTGCACAGCGGGGCCGACACCGTCGCCCAGGCCGAGGACGCCGTTGCCACGCTGGAGGATCTGGTCGCGGCGGGTTCGGTCCGCGCGTTCGGCTGCGGCCAGGACACCCCGGAGATCCTCGAGGTCTTCGCGCCCGCACCGCACTGCGCGGCGGTCCAGACCCAGGTCAACGTCTTCGGCTGGGACAGCGACATCCTCGACCGCGCCCGCCGCCACGGCCTCGACGTCCTGGCGCGCTCCCCGCTCGCCATGGGCCTGCTCTCCGGCGGCTACAGCGACGGACACCGGCCCCCGGCGACGGACGTGCGGCGCAACACCCCGTGGTGGACCTACTTCGACGACGACGCGATGGCCGACTGGCTCGGCCGGGTCGAGCGGGTGCGGTCCCTCCTGACCAGCGACGGTCGCTCGCTGGTCCAGGGCGCCCTGGCCTACCTGTGGAGCGTGGACGGCGCCGTCATCCCGCTGCCCGGCATCCGCACACCTGAGCAGGCCGTCGAGAACGCGGGGGCCCTGGCATGCGGGCCGCTCGCCGACGACGTGGCGGCCGAGGTCACCGCCCTCATGGCGGACTCGCCCGAGCGGCGCTGAGCATGGCCCCTCTCGTCACGGCTCGGCGTGGCCCCGTGGTCGCGGGTCGGGCCGGTGTCCGCCCTGCGGGCGCTGTGAGCCGGCGACGGAGGCGACGGCGTCGGCGTCGGGTGGGGGAACCCGGTTGGGCGCGGCGGCGTTTGACCGGCATACTGGCCGTTGGCACGTCGGACAACTGAACAGCGTGGGTTGAGCCCCTCATGGGGGTGATCGGTTTCGACATTGGTCGGCTGGTCAGGGGAAGCGGGTCGAGGACGCAAGGTCATCTCGTCAACGCTCCTTGCAACACAATAGGTGCCGATTCCAATCGCACCGACTTCGCCCTCGCCGCCTGAGCGAGCTCCGAAGTCCGTCAGCCTAGGTTTGCTTTCGGCCTAGTTCCTGGCGTCGTCTAGGAAGCTTGCCGCGCCGCCTCGTCGAGGGGCGTGCGCGGGACACTAACTCGACTGGGCCTGTCAGGGAACGTGTGCGCGCGAGTCCTGGGGCCGAGAAACTCCACAGCGCACTGCACCCGGAGAAGCCCTGGTTTCCCGTCAGTGGACGCGGGTTCGATTCCCGCCACCTCCACCA
>CAYPYK010000214.1:0-6160 GCA_964414665.1 uncultured Intrasporangiaceae bacterium
GGCGGTGTGGTTGGTGATGATGTCGAAGAAGACCTTCATGCCCTTCTTGTGGGCCTTGGCGATGAGGGCCGTCAGGTCGGCGTTGGTCCCGAGGTGCGGGTCGACCTGGGTGAAGTCGGTGATCCAGTAGCCGTGGTAGCCGGCGCTCTCGTTGACGCCGGCGCCCTGGACCGGCCGGTTCTTGAACGACGGGGTGAGCCAGATCGCGGTCGTCCCGAGGCCCTTGATGTAGTCGAGCCTGCTCGTCAGGCCCTTGAGGTCGCCCCCGTGGTAGAAGCCCTTGTCGGTCGGGTCGAAGCCGGTGACGTCCCGGCTTCCGGTCAGGCCACCGGTGTCGTTGCTCGGGTCCGCGTTGGCGAACCGGTCCGCCATGACGAAGTAGAACCGCTCCTTGGTGAGCGGGGCTCGCAGCGAGCTCTGGGCGTATGCCGCGTCCGCGGCGGTCGCGCCGTCGGGCAGGTCGGTCGGGGTGACGCCGATCTGGTGGCTGGTGTCGTCGTAGGAGAAGACGAGGTGCGCCGGCCCCTGGATCGACAGCGGGATGTTGGCGCCGCCGGCGGCGCCGCCGGCGCCGTAGTTCTCGTCATAGCTGTGGTTGATGGCGACCTTGAACTCGTAGTCACCGGCCGGGAGGTCGAAGGCACGGGTGTAGACGGTGGTCGTCCCGACCTGGGTGAGGTCGGTGGCCGCGCAGCCGGGCTGCCAGTCGTCGGGGCAGCCCAGCTCGGACTGCAGGGAACCCACGACGGTGACCGTCCGGTCCTCCGCGACGGACTGGGGGGCGCTGGCCAGGCCCGCGGCGAGCGCGAGGGCGCTGGCGGCAAGGACGGCGTACAGGCGGCGCGCAGGACTCATCGATGGCTCCCTCATCGCAGCAACAAACGAGAACTCCTCCGTCCCGGACGCTAGGTGTGTAACGCGTTTTCGGCCATCCCTGGGAGGAATCTTGACTATTCCTTTACTCTCCCTGTGCCGGCCGCTCAGCGCGTGGTGACCTCGTCCCACACCGGCTCCTCGTTCGCGGTCACGGCGCCGTCGGCCCCGAAGACGAGGAAGCGGTCGAGCGTGCGGGCGAACCACCGGTCGTGCGTCACGGCGACGACGGTGCCCTCGAAGGCGTCCAGGGCGTCCTCGAGCGCCTCGGCCGAGTGCAGGTCGAGGTTGTCCGTGGGCTCGTCCAGGAGCAGCAGCGTCGCCCCGGACAGCTCGAGCAGGAGCACCTGGAACCGCGCCTGCTGGCCGCCGCTGAGCGAGTCGAAGGTCTGCTCCCCGGCGCGGGCCAGGCCGTAGCGGTCGAGCACCCGGGCGGCTTCGTCACGGGTCCGGCCCGTGCGATGGTCGTCGCCGCGGTGGAGGATCTCGAGCAGGGTCCGCCCGTGCAGCGCCGGGTGCTGGTGCGTCTGGGCGAACCAGCCGGGTCGGACCCGTGAGCCGAGGCGCACCCGGCCGTCGTGCTCGACCGGAGCGGGACGGACGTCGCCGACCGGCCGGTGCTCGGGCTCGGGGTCGGACCCGCCGGCCGCGAGCAGGCGCAGGAAGTGCGACTTGCCCGAGCCGTTGCCACCGAGGACCCCCACCCGCTCGCCGAACCAGATCTCGGCGTCGAACGGCGAGGTGAGGGGGGTGCCCGGTCCGGCGCGAAGGGCGAGACCCTCGACGATGACCGCGCGCTTGGCGGTACGGCCGCCGGTCAGCCGCATCCGGACGCGCTGGCGCAGCGGCACCGCCTCAGGCGGGCCCGCGTCCTCGAAGCGCCGCAGCCGGGTCACGGCCGCCTGGAGCCTGGCGGCCATGTCGGAGTTGTAGGCCGCCTTCTGGCGGTACATGACGACCAGCGCCTTGAGCTTGGCGTGCTCCTCGTCCCAACGGCGGCGCAGCTCCTCGAGCCGTTCGTTGCGGTCCACCCTGGCCTGGTCGTAGGTCGCGAAGGGCCCCGGGTGCACCCACAGGGTGTTGCCGCCCCGGCCAGGCTCCAGGGTCGCCACCCGTGTCGCGACCCGGTCCAGGAGCTCACGGTCGTGGCTGATGAACAGCACCGTCTTGGCCGAGGTGATGAGCTGGTCCTCGAGCCACCGCTTGGCGGGCACGTCGAGGTAGTTGTCCGGCTCGTCGAGCACCAGGACCTCCTCGGACCCGCGCAGCAGCGCCTCGAGCACGAGCCGCTTCTGCTCCCCGCCGGACAGCGTCGAGACGTGGCGCCACTGGGCCTGCTCGAACGACGTGCCGAGGGCCGCGACCGTGCACACGTCCCACAGCGTCTCGGCGTCGTAGCCGCCCACGTCGGCCCAGTCGACCAGGGCCTGGGCGTAGTCGAGCTGGTCCGGCTCGGTGTCCCGCTCCATCATGGCCGCCTCGGTGCGGTCGATCTCCGCCGCGGCCCGGCGGATCGGCTCCGGCGCGACCGACACGAGGAGGTCGCGGACGGTCGAGTCGTCGCGGACCGAGCCGATGAACTGACGCATGACGGCCAGCCCGCCGCTGCGGGTGACGACGCCGTCCTGGGCGGGCAGGTCCCCGGCGACGATCCGGGTCAGCGTCGTCTTGCCGGCGCCGTTGGGGCCGATCAGGGCCATCTTGGCGCCCTCGCCGACGCGGAGGGACACCTCGTGCAGCAGCGGCCGGCCGTCGGCCAGGGCGAAGCTCACGGATGCGATGTCGAGATGGCCCACGGTCGACCAGTCTCGCGCACGCACGCGGCTGGTCGCACCCGAGTTAGCCGGGGCTCATGATCGGCGGTCTGCGCACGGCCCGCGCTTGGCTCGCGCGCAGGGCCAGCTCGTCGTCGGGCGGGTAGCGCACTTCCTCGAGGCTGAGCCCGTGGGCGGCCATGACCCTGATGCGGGGGTCGCGCGCGCCGCCGGCTAGGACCTCGCCCGGCAGGTCCGCGGCATACCGCCCGTCCCCCACGGCAACCGCGGCACCGACCAGGGCCCGGACCATCGAGTGGCAGAACGCGTCGGCGACCACCCGGGCCTCGACGACGCCGTCGGCGGCCCGCTCCCAGGAGTACTCGAGCAGGGTGCGCACGGTGCTCGCGCCCTCTCGGCGCTTGCAGAAGGCCGCGAAGTCGTGCAGCCCGACGAGGTGACCGCTCGCCTCGGCCATCGCCGCGACATCGAGCGGCGTCGGGACGACCACGGTGTCGCGCCTGCGCAGCGGGTCCACGGCGGCGGGGTCGTCGCAGATCCGGTAGCGGTACCGGCGGGACAGCGCCGAGAACCGTGCGTCGAACCCCGTGGGGGCGGGGGCGGCCCGGCGGACGACGACGTCGTCCGGCAGGAGGCCGCGCAGCCGGGCGAGCGCCGCCGCCTCCGGGGTCCGCCGCGACCGGCCGGGCAGGGCCCGCCAGCGCTCCGGGTCGACGTCGGCGTGGGCCACCTGGCCGCGGGCGTGCACCCCGGCGTCGGTGCGGCCGGCAACAGTGAGGCGGACCGGCTCCGGCGCCCGGAGCAGGGTGCTCAGGGCCGCCGAGAGCTCACCCTCGACCGTGCGCCGCCCCCGCTGGGCCGCCCACCCGGAGAACGCGGTGCCGTCGTAGCCGAGGTCGAGCCGGATCCGCAGCCGTTCGGACTCGGCGCCAACCCCGGGAGACGAATCCACCCACTCAGCGTAGACGGCGTGCGAGAGTGCCTCTCATGCCCGACCTGCTCAGCACCGACGTCGCAGCGCTGCGCGCCAGGCGGGGTGGCATCGCCGGAGCATTCTTCGTCCAGGGCCTGGTGTTCATCTCGCTGACGACCCGCCTGCCCCAGGTGCAGCACCGCTTCGGGCTGTCCTCGGTGTCGCTGTCGCTGCTGCTGCTCCTCGTCGTGCTCATGGCGGGGGCCGGCTCGGTCACCGCCGAGAAGGTCGCCTACGGCCGGGACAGCGCGGCGGCCCTACGCCTGGGGATGGGGCTCCTCGTCGTCGGCCTGCTCGCGGTGGCGTTCGCGCCGGGGCTGGCGCTCTTCGCCGCCGGGCTGGCGGTGTACGGGCTGGGGGTCGGGGTCGTCGACGCGTCCGCCAACATGCAGGCAGTGGCCCTCGAGCACCGGCTCGGCCGGCCCGTCCTGCCGTCGTTCCACGGCGCGTGGACGGCCGGAGGCATCCTCGCCACCCTGCTGTCGATCGGCCTGTCGGACGTGCGGTTCGACGTGGCCACGAGCGTCCTGGTCGTGTTCCCCCTGGTGATGCTGTTCGCGCCGCTGCAGCGGCGGGACCGGGGGCTGACCGAGGTAGACCCGGGGGAGCTCGGGGTGCCGTGGCGCAGGATCGTGCTCATCGGTCTGGCCCTCGTGCTCTTCTACATGGTCGACACGGCCGCGACGACGTGGGGTCCGGTCTATCTCGACCGCACCTTCGCCGCCCCGGGCCGGCTGCTGCCCCTCGCGACGCTCCCCTACCTCGCGGCCACGCTCGTCGTCCGGTTCGTCGGCGACGCCGCGACGGCGCGCTACGGGGCGTCCCGGCTGGTCGCGATCGGCGCGGTGGTGGCGTCGGCCGGGCTGGCGGTCATCGTCTTCTCCCCGACCTGGCCCGTGGCGGTGCTGGGGTTCACCATCGTCGGCTGCGGGGTCGCGGTGATCGCCCCGTTGTCGTTCTCAGCGGCGGCCGGGGTGGCCGGCACCGACATCGACCCGGTCCTGCACCGCGAGCGCGTCGACGCCGTCATCGCGCGGTTCAACCAGTTCAACTATGTCGGCGCGCTGCTCGGCGCCGTGCTGACCGGCCTCGTGGGCTCGGACTCCCTGCGCATCGGGTATGCCGTGCCGATGGTCCTCATCCTCGGAATCCTCCCGCTCGCGGCCAAGTTCGGCTCGCGGTCCGTGGCGGCGCACACCGAGCAGACCGGCGGGTAGCGACCCACGCCACATGGCGCCTGGACCCCGCCGCCGCCCTCCCAGTCCCAGCACCCGCGAGCCGGCCCGCCCGACCTGCTGTCGAGCCGGCCCGGTCCACCCCCACACCACCTCCGGGGGCCCCGGGCGCACTGCCCGTCATGCGAGACGGGCCCCCACCTCCATGAGGTGGGGGCCCGTCACCCGTGAGGTGGACGTCAGTCCTCGGCGCCGACCTGGCCGCTGTCCTCGGCAGCCTCGACCGGGGCATCCTCACCGACGGCCGCGTCGGCGGACGCCTCGACCCACTCGGGGGTCTCGGCAGGCGCAGCCACCTCCGTCTCCTCGCCGGCCTCGGCCGGAGCCTGCTTGGCGTCGGCCTGCTTGGCGTCGGCCTGCTTGGCCGCGCGCTTGGTTGCGCCCTCGGCCTCCTTGACGGTGGCCTTCTTCGAGACCGGCTCGCGGACCAGCTCGATCACCGCCATGGGGGCGTTGTCGCCCTTGCGGGGACCGACCTTGGTGACCCGGGTGTAGCCGCCTTCGCGCTCGGCCATGTCCGGCGCGATCTCGACGAACAGCCGGTGCACGACGCCCTTGTCCCGGACGACGGTCATCACGCGGCGCCGGGCGTGCAGGTCACCGCGCTTGGCGAAGGTGACGAGGCGCTCGGCCAGGGGGCGCAGACGCTTGGCCTTGGCCTCGGTCGTCGTGATCGAGTCGTGCTCGAACAACGCGGTGGCGAGGTTGGCCAGGATCAGCCGCTCGTGAGCCGGGCCGCCTCCGAGACGTGGGCCCTTCGTGGGGGTGGGCATGGGGGTACTCCTTGGTGTCGAAGGTGGCTCAGAGCTGCTCGTCCTCGGCGAACGACACGTCGTCGTCGGCGCCGTAGGAGAAGTCGTCATAGCTGTCGGAGAGCGCGCTCGGGTCGAACCCGGGCGGGCTGTCCTTGAGGGCCAGGCCCATGCCGGCCAGCTTGGCCTTGACCTCGTCGATCGACTTCGCGCCGAAGTTGCGGATGTCGAGCAGGTCCGCCTCGCTGCGACCGACGAGCTCGCCGACGCTGTGGATGCCCTCGCGCTTGAGGCAGTTGTAGGACCGGACGGTCAGGTCGAGATCCTCGATCGGCAGGGCGAGGTCCTGGGCGAGCGCCGCATCCGACGGCGACGGGCCCATGTCGATGCCCTCGGCCTCGACGTTGAGCTCCCGGGCCAGGCCGAACAGCTCGACGAGGGTCTTGCCGGCCGACGCGAGCGCGTCACGCGGGGCCATCGACTTCTTGGTCTCGACGTCGACGATGAGCTTGTCGAAGTCGGTGCGCTGCTCGACACGGGTCGCCTCGACCT